>JALZJE010000127.1 GCA_030859955.1 Chloroflexota bacterium
GGTCTAGAAAGTAGCGACAGGCGATCACTCTGCGGTCGTCGTCGCGAAGCTGTTCGATCGCTCGGAGGACGCTCGCTCTGGCCTCCCGCACAAGGACCGCCTCCTCGGCCGACGGGGCCGCGTCGACCGAGGCGCGATCCTGTGCAAGGCGCGGCGCCACACGAAGGGCTCGACCCGCCGAGCGACGACGGTTCCGCGCTTCGTTGGCTACGATGCGCAGTAGCCATGGCCGGATCGGAAGGCCCGGCGTGAATCGCGGCAGCGCCCGGTATGCCTTCACCAGTGCCTCCTGCGCGACGTCCTCGGCATCGGCGGCACCGCCGGTGATGAGGTATGCGATCCGGAACACGACGTCTTGATGGCGGCCGACAATCTCCGCATACGCGTCGGCGTCCCCTTGCTTCGCCCGCTCGACGAGATCGGCTTCCTCCAGTTGACGGCCCTCCACGGTGATTGCCAGAGTCCTGGTGCCTCATGGCCCATCCTACGGCACGGCCCGGCGTCAGCTCGGGCATCAAGAGCCCGGCCGGCGACCGTCGGTGCCTCCCCAGCCTCGATAACCGATGACCAGGACGACCACAGCAGCCAAGGTGAGACGTGCTCCGGCGAAGGGCACTGATCCGCCGCTGGACGCAGCGACAGTCAAAGTGGCGGGGACCTGCTCCGGAAAGTCGAGATGGAAGGTCTTCCGCCTCCATCGTGACGAACATCTGGATCCGCCACTCGCCGGCCTCCGGCATCGTCACCTCGGCGACGTATCGGCCCTCTCGCCGCCCATTCGGGACGCGTGGTACCTCGATCACCTGTCGGCTCTCGAGGCTCTCTAGCCGGAAGATGACTGGTTCAATGTCCCGCAGTAACGGCACTTCCAGCCCGGGGACGTCATGGGAGGGGATGCTGACGACCGCGGCGAGCCGCGCGGCTTCACCGACGGTCGCACTCGCGGGCTCGAACTCCACCACGGTCGTCCACTTCGCGAGGATCGGCCCTGGCACCGCCAAGTTTGGCCAGCACTGGATACGGTCCTCGACCTGCATATGATTACTACACCGCTGGCGCGGAGCTGGTTCCCTCACCGCCGAGGTCCGACTCGGTGCGGTTTGCAGGCGCGAATGTAGCCTAACGGTGATTGGACCTCAGTGGTCCTGCGCCGGTCGGCTACGACCGATGATCAAGGCGCTCAGCCCGGCTGATTCGTGCGTCGGAGTAGCGATCCACCGCTGATGGCCTTCGGGATCGGGCACACCATATTCGCGCTGTCCGTACTCCCCTCGAGGTCGATTTGTCGGTGCACCGAAAGGTGCAGCCAGCTCAGCCCGGTTTGGTGCCCGGCATGCACCGGTCCGTGCCGAATCGGGTGGCAGAGCCTGTCCTCTCCTCCGGTTCGTGCGCTCTGTGCATGGCGCCCGCCCGAGCACTTACCCGGAGCGCTCTGAAGCACGAAGCCAATTGCGGGCGCGAGACACTAGGTGATTCCCAGAATAGGTTCTTGACGAATGAGAGCCCCGCTCCATGGTTAGGGAGTTCTGCACCCTGACCCGGAGGAGGCTCTCATGGCCCATCGTACCGCCCGTCTCAACCTGTTCGGCCGTCGGCTGCTGGTAACCCGCATCGCGGTCGACGGTTGGCCGATCGCCAAGGCCGCTGAAGCACAGGGCGTCAGCCGCACCACCGCCCACAAGTGGACCGGTTACTCGCGCCTGCGGGACGCCGACCGCCTCTCCCGTGTGCCGATGCGCTACGTGCGCGACCATCCCGGCGCACTCATCCACCGGCGGCCTACAATCCAACTGCCACGCCGTTCGAGTGGACCAGGCGCGAGGTCCACCGTCCCATGCCGCGCCTCGTGCGCGGGGTAAAGGGCGCCCGATGACGCGCCGATGCCCCTAGCCAATGGCGCGACGGGCAGCGTCCGCCGCGGCGAGGAAGTCCGTGACGCGGTGGCTCACCAGGTGCGGGTACTCCGTGGGCACGCCGCACCTCGCTCGCACTGACAAGGTAAGGTGATCGACTGGCGTCTTGGACAACCCACCTTGACGCCATGTGTATGGTTGTACAACCGATGGTCCTCGCCCACCTTGGCTATTTCGCGGGCTCGCTCGTTGCCATTGTCTTCGTGGCGGCGGGCGTGATGAAACTCAGCGACCGTCGCTCCTTCGTCAGAGCACTACACCGCTACGCGCTTCTTCCCCGGTGGGCGGTAACGCCGGCGGCGAGCGCGCTCCCTCCGATGGAGATCGCGATTGGAGTCGCCGTTGTTGTCGGATGGTTCGCTCCCCTCCCGCTGATCGCCGCAGCGTGTCTGCTGGTTGTCTTTGGTCTTGCGATTGGGGTGAATCTAGCCCGAGGCCGGCCGGTACCCTGCGGTTGCTTTGGTGGTCGCGACGACCCACCCGCGAACACGGCGACGATTTGGCGCAACCTAGGCTTGGCTGCCGTTGCCGTGGCTGCCGTGGTGCTGCAGGAGGCCGCGAGCCGCTCCGTTGTGGTGGCAACGCCGGCAGAGGCGGGGATTCTTGTGTTGGCGGCGGTGTCCATCGTTGTTGGAGCTATGACGGTACGGACGCTGCGTGACGTGGAGCGAGCGCTATGACCGGCCCATGGCTCGTGTCGTACGTCGCCCTCTGGTTGATTGTGGCCGCAATGCTTGTAGCGTCGCTCGCATTAGGCCGGCAGATCGGATTGCTGCATCGACGCATACCTGCCGCAGATGACGCGCCTGCGGCGAGCGCGTCAGTCGGTGACGCGATGGTCCCCTCTCCCGCACGGTCGCTTGGTGGAAGTGAAATAGAGATTGGCGGTCCAGGTCCCCGACGGCTCTACATGTTCATTGCCCCCGGATGCGTCGGATGCGCTGCCATAGCGGAGTCGCTGCGATCGGCGGCGGACGCCGCAAGCGGCGGTACGCAGCTCGTCTTGGTTTCGACGGATCCGGACGAAGAACGTAATCGTGAGTTCGTTGAGCATCATCGGCTGGCGGAGATCCCACTGGTGATGTCCCCGCGCGCAGCTTTGCGGAATGGAGTTTCCGACACACCATACGGCATCTTGGTGGACGAGCAAGGCACAATTGAAGTGGCTGCGGCTGCGAACTCTCCGGAACGGGTCATCGGATTTCTCAAGCACGGCAAGTCAGATCAGGAACCCACTAAGGATGGGGGCACGGATCGAACGACGCCGCCCTTCGCGCGTGCAGAGGATCCACGAGGTGTGGACGATGGATCATGAGGCGTGGGTCATGAGCTACGGGTTGCTCTGGACTACGGTAGCGGTCTTGGCCACGCTGCTCCTTATGGAACTGCGTGCGGTAGGAAAGTTGCACCGGCTCCTGCCCCCGTCCGGCGCGTCCGTCCTTCACACCGGGCCCGCTCTAGGTACGCGTATGGCTGAGGAATGGGCGAGAACGCTCAGCGGCGCCGAGATGAGGCTTGGGGGAGCCGGCCGTCGGCGGCTGTATGTTTTCATCCACGTGTCTTGTCCCCCGTGTGCTGAACTGATGCCTGCTCTGCGCTCTCTGTACCGCAGCGATTCTCGAAATCTCGAGATCGCGGTCCTTAGCCTGGATGGCGACCTTACCGAAAACGAACGTTTCGTGAGCGACCACCGGCTTACAAGTGTCCCCTACGGTCTCTCACCCTCCGCAGCGAGTACCTACGGCGTCTGGACCACGCCTTATGTATTGCTCCTCGACGACGCCGGATACGTAGTTCGGAAGGGCGTCGCGAACCACCTAGAACATCTGGA
Organism: Chloroflexota bacterium; assembly: GCA_030859955.1. Taxonomy (GTDB): domain Bacteria; phylum Chloroflexota; class Limnocylindria; order QHBO01; family QHBO01; genus JACDBZ01. Next base: position 3,745 of record JALZJE010000127.1, read on the forward strand.
GAGCCTGGTCGCGCACGCGGACGGGCGAGAGCTCAATCTCGTTTCGCATCGTCACCATTAGGGAACAGGAGCCACTCAAGATGCACCCCGAAGAACAGCGTGAATTGGCTGCTTCAAAGCACCCGCAGTCATCGATCGACACTCGGGTAACTGGTTGGCTCGAGCATTTCTCGCAGGCGACGTCACGCCGAGGTTTCCTGGCTAAGTGTGGTAGTACGCTCCTCGGTGCCGTTGGCGTTACGGTCATAGCTGCCGCACCCGTGAATCGGCTCATTCCGGAGGCCGCCGCAAGCTCATGCGGGACGAGCTACAACCTGTGCGGGATGTACGGGCGTCCGTGCCATTGCTGCGGTGCAACAAACAGCACGTGTCCGGGTACCTCCGGATGCGCGACAAGCTATTGGTCGGCGTGTTGCAAGGCTCCTGACAACTTCGGGGACATCATTCGCTACTACGATTGTTGCGGGGGGACGAACATAAGCTGCGTCTCGAGCTGCTTCTGCTACAACCGTTCGCCAGTTGACGCTTGGTGCAACTGCTCTCCGTACCGGTGCACTCGTGTGCAGTATGCAGGTAGCTGTTGAGCACCGGCGGCTCGGCGTTCGATTGGCGCGACGACGACTCAGCGCAACATCTCCGGGTCGTTCTGCCTACCCCGGGGCGCCGCGTGCTGCTTGGCCTGAGCACACTCGCGACATCCGCCGCCGTGGGCAGTGCGCTCCCCGAACCGTCCGTTCTCCCCGTAACACTCCTCGCGCTCGCACTCGCCGCCGGACTGGCTGCGCTGTGGTCGCCGTGAGGCGACTCGATGGTGGGAACGATCCTCCCTATCGTGTATAGGGACCGAAAGGCCGGTAGGCGAAGTCTAGTCGGGTGGTGGCATCTGATCGGTGGGACCGTCGGTGGTCTGCTCCTAGGTTTGGCCGTAGGGCTCGTAGGCGAGGCCGCTGGCTCGAGTCTGCAGTTACCGTGGGCCATAATAGTACCTGTCGCCGGTGCGCTCGCACTGCACGAACTTGGCCTCGTGAAACTATCGATGCCACAATCTCCTTGGCAAGTACCGGCGGCGTGGACTTCATGGCGATATCCCTGGTTAACCTCCGTCGCGTACGGCATAGGGCTCGGTTTCGGCGTGCTGACCCGGGTTCCTACCTACACGTTCTATGCGTTGTTGGTCGGGGTCGCGCTCGCCTCCGACGTCCTCCTTGCAGTCACGGCGGGAGGCGTCTACGGTGCTACGCGAACGTCGTGGGTCGCGTGGTTCGCGCGTCACCTCGATGCACGGATGGCACTTCGCGAGGCAAGTGGCCTCATGCAGTTGGGACCAGTGATCCACCTCGTGAGCGGTCTCGTACTGGTGGCCGTCGCTGGCCTCTCACTGGGCTCGAACGTGTGGCGCAGCCAGTGACTCGACAAGGCCGTGCAATGAACGGGTTCGAAAGGGTCGGGAGCCTCGCGGCGCTCGTCCTGCTTCTATCGGCGTGCGCAGCCGAGAGCAGCATTCAAACGCCTGTGAGTAGTGCCGCTATCGAGCCGAGAGTCTTCATTCTAGGCAGCCTTGATCCGGGAGGCGAGGTCCTCATCACCGATAAGGCCGGCGGCGTCGTCCAGACGTTGGAGTTCGGGTACGACCCGGAGATGGCGGTCAGCGAGGATGGGACGCGTCTGTTCGTTGCGTCGTCGTCGACGAACGCGCACGAGCTGGCGATTATTGATACGGAGAGTTGGACGACCCTTGCCGCTACCCCGTTACCGGATCGAACGACGAATACGATCCCGCCGCCTGCCTCATCGTTGTCCATTTCCCTTGATGGCGCGTATCTCTACGCGCTGCGCATGAAGACAGAGCCTGCCGGCAATCAATCTGGTGCTCCGCGCGATCGACACTCGGTAGCGGTCCTCGACGCCCGGAGTGGCCGCGAGATCTCCGCCGCCGAGATACCAGGCTGCTATAGCGGTCAAATGTTCCCCACCCAGAGTGGCATCTATGTCGTCTGCCCGGGGTCGGAACTTGTTTACCAAGTCACCGTGGACAACGGGTCCGCGTCCGTGCGTCACGTTTCGCTCTCCCACCCAGGCATGGGTGCCACGCTTCTCCCGGGGGACGACCTTGTCGTAGTCGGGACCGGTGGCGAGGTGACGGTATTGGAGTCAGTTAACCTGCGACCAACCGCAAACACGGTTCTGAAGTTCGAGGACAGAGAGGTTCAGCAAGGCGCGGTGGCTACGGATCAGGGAGGCGTTCACCTCCTGGTTGGGCTCGCGTCGCCCATGCCTCGAGACGCCGCTGGAGTAACGCACCTTGCCATCGTGGACGTAGAGGATTTCAGCGTTCTCCGGATAGCGGAGCTGGAGGCGCCACTATGGTCGATCACAACCAGCCCACGGGGAATCGTGTATGGCGTGGAACGAAACGAGCGTCGCGTGTGGACGATTGATGCCGAGTCGGGTGATCTGACGCTGGCCTTCGACGTGCCCACACTGCCTGCCTACGTTGCTCCAGTCGACTGACGAGCCGGTCGACCGGCGCGCCGCGTCCGCCTAACAGGCTCAGCGTGTGGTGGTACAACCCGGGCGCCGATGGCTGCCAGACGTCGAATATTCCGGGAGGAACGCGCGACGTTCAGGCCGTGTTCCAGATCCCACCCGACGGTGATTACAGGTCGAAGCCGCAGGCAGGGCAATCGGACTGACTCGCTTGCCGCGCCTGGAGATCACATCGCCGGGCGGCATTGAAGGGCCGGCCAAGCCCTAGTCAGTTGCCGTTGACGGTATTCTGTCAGGCTCACCGCGTAAGGACGACTCCACTGCCGCGCTCGACGTGTCCCACGCGCCAGACACCGCCGATCCGTTCCAGGTCGGCACACAATACGTCGACCAATTCGGGTCGTACCGCAATCAAGAGGCCGCCGGATGTCTGCGGGTCGAACGCGAGTTCTTCGACGCGAGGGTCGGCGTCGCCAATCCGGCGGAGCGAGCCTTCAGCGAAGCGACGGTTATGACCGGATCCGTCCGTCCGCACAGCGGCTTGGGCGACATCAAGCGCGCCGGGAAGGGACGGAAGGGAGTCCAGATTGAGGACGACAGCGACATCAGATGCATTGGCCATCTCGAGAGCGTGACCAACAAGCCCGAAGCCGGTCACGTCGGTCGCTGCACGGACACCGTGGCGCACGCACACTTCCGATGATCTGTCGTTGAGCGTCAGCATCTCGTGTACAGCCGCTTCTAGGTGACCATCATCTACTATCCCTCGCTGGTGGCCACTAACTATGAGCCCCGTACCGAGGCGTTTCGTGAGCACAACGACGTCTCCCTCGAGGGCGCTGCCCTTGAGCATGATCCTTTCGGCGTCGACGATCCCAATTGCGGCGAGTCCATACTTCGGTTCAGCGTCGCGAACCGTGTGGCCGCCAGCCACAACCCCACCTGCCGCGTTAACAACTGCTGACCCGCCGGCGAATATCGCTTGCGTGGCGGGCAGCGATAGCGACTCCGGAATCGCAGCGATATTGAGGGCGAACAAGAAGCGCCCGCCCATTGCATAGATGTCGCTCAACGCGTTGGTCGCCGCAATTGATCCGTACACGAAAGGGTCGTCAACTATTGGCGGAAAGAAATCGACCGTCGCCACGACGCATGTACCTGGAGCAATCTCGTACACCGCCGCATCGTCTGGTGGATCGAGGCCGACCAGCAGGGCCTCCGGTCGAATGGCATTGAGGCCCTTCAGGACATCGGTCAGTACGTCGGCACCAAGCTTAGCAGCGCAGCCGCCACATTGCGTGAGTTCACTAAGCCGGACCGCCGTTTCGGAAGACACGCGGACTACTATACCGCGATAGATGACCCGGTCATGATGCCTCGGGATTGCGATGGAAAGCTTGCGCGAGACAATGGGAACGGATGGGTCCCGGGGGCCTTCTGGTCTTCAAAACCAGTGGCGCGGCGCCCAGCGCGGCGCGGTGGGTTCGACTCCCACGCGTTCCCGCCACTTAGTCTGCTCGTATGAGTGACGGCCGTACGGGTCCAGATCGACGTACCGCTGTGCCGGGCGTCGAGAAGGTCGCGCAAGCCGTACGACGGTTCGTTGACGAGGAACCCGCCATCGTGCACGCGGCGGTGCGTGCTGTGCTAGCCGAGGAGCGCGAACGGCTCGCGCGGGGCGGTAATCCCCGTCCGGCTGCAGAGCTCGGCAAGATCGTCCAAGAGCGCATCGTGGCACGGCGCCCGATGGTGCCTACTGCGATCAACGGTACTGGGGTAATTCTGCACACCAATCTGGGCCGTGCCCCCTGGAGTGCGCGTGCTATTAACGCGGCCTCAGTCGCGGCGCAAGGGTATCTGCTCCTAGAGATCGACCGCGCTACCGGCAGGCGAGGAAGGCGATTCTCCGCCGCAGAGCAATACATTGTGGAACTCACTCGCGCAAACGACGCGCTCATCGTTAACAACAACGCCGCCGCGCTGGCTCTGGCTGTACGTCTGGCCGGCCGCGGAGGGGGAGTAGCCGTCTCGCGGGGTGAGCTTGTCGAGATAGGCGGTGGAGTCCGCATTCCGGAACTAGTGCGACGGGCAGGGTCGCGCCTGGTCGAAGTCGGGACCACAAACCGGACGAACGCCAGCGACTACGCAGACGTGTTTATAGCCGGTGCTGCCAAAGTGCTTCTAAGTGTCCACGCCTCGAACTTCCGAATGGATGGCTTTGTCCGCAGCCCTCAGCGGCGTGAACTCGCGCGTGTAGCCAGCGAGCATGGTGTGCCGTTCATCGAGGATCTCGGCAGTGGGGCATTGATCGACACTGCCACATTCGATCTTCCTCACGAGCCTACCCCGATGGAGGCAGTGGCCGAAGGTGCAGACATCGTCACGTTCAGCGGCGACAAGCTATTGGGTGGTCCCCAGGCCGGCTTCATCGTTGGCCACGGAGGTCTAATCGACCGCATTCGCAAGGATCCACTGACACGGGCAGCGCGCCCTGACAAGGTCACGCTGGCGGCCGTCGCTGAAACGCTGGATTCCTACCGGCGCGGCCGAGCCACCGAGGAGCTGCCTGTTTGGCGCATGATCTCGGCGAGGACCGCGGATCTGGAACTCCGAAGAGAAGGCATCTTGAGCAGACTACCAGCTTCCGCGATGGTTGAGCGCGTGGCGATCGACTCGTCTATCGGTGGCGGAGCGTTGCCTGGCGTCGAAATTCCATCGGTCGGCATAGCCGTATGCGTGAATCGCCCGGACGCTGTCGCGAGCGGCCTTCGGCACCACGATCCAGCGGTAATCGGCCGAATTGTCGGAGGAAAGTTCGTAATCGACCTCCGCACGGTGGCTGCCACAGAGGACGGCGGATTGGCGCGTGCGCTGTCGATTGTGCTAGCCCGCACGTGACGAACGTTGTGCTTGGAACGGCGGGCCACGTAGATCACGGCAAGTCAGCGCTGGTCCGCGCTCTGACGGGCGTTGATCCCGATCGCCTGCCCGAAGAGCAACGGCGGCAGATGACGATCGATCTGGGTTATGCCCATCTTCCGCTGCCGGGGGGCATAGGGATCGACTTTATCGACGTGCCCGGACACGAGGACTATTTGGGCAACATGCTTGTCGGAGCCGCCCAGGCGGACGGCTTTCTGCTTGTAGTCGATGTAGTGGAGGGACTAAGACAGCAGACTGACCAGCACATCCAAGCCCTCACAGCATTCGATGTGCGAAGCGGAGTCCTCGCTGTCACAAAAATGGACCTGATGGCGCCAGACTTGGCCGCACTGGCCGTTTCGGCGATCGCAGACGAGGTGGCTAACCGCCTCGGTGCCGCAATACCAGTTGTGGCAGTTTCAACGGTCGGCGGCCAGGGAGTCAGTGAACTCAAGCAGCGGCTAGCCGATCTTGTCCACGCCATCCTGAACGGGGCCGACGTACCGCCGTCCCGTGTGAGCGGAGCGCCAGTTGTCCTGATTGATCGCGCGTTCGCGCTTGTCGGCCGCGGCACTATTGTTACCGGCACTCAGCGCGGTGGACGGCTGGTGCAGGGAGCCCGAATCCGCATTGAGCCTGCGGGAGTGGAATGTGTTGTTGCGGAGCTGCATCGGCACGGCCGGTCGGTGCCGATGACCGAAGGCAGTGTCCGTATAGGGGCTCGAATCCGAGGTGTCGGTCGGCTGGCTCTTCGCCGGGGCATGCTAATGGGCGTGCGTCACTCAGTGTGGAGTGCTCCTGCGGCATTAGTCACGCTGCCAACGGCGCCTGTCAAGTTCGACCGCATCGGACAGCTCATGGTTCACGCAGGCACGTCGCGAAGCGCTGCAACGATGGGGAGGATGCGTGCCGCGGGTAGCAACCGGTTTGCGCGGATCAGCCTTCGTGAGGACATGCCCTTCGTGCCCGGCACACCCATCCTGCTCCGCCGAGGCCAAGATCTCTGGTCGTGCCGCTTGGTTGATGCGGGCGACGGCAAAAACTGGGCGACGCTCAGTTCAGGCGACTTACGTCGTGCAGGCGACTGCCTGTCGCGAAACGACTTTGCCTCCGCGGCCCTCATCGCTCGAGGGGCAATGATGGCACAGCACTGGAGTGCAGTCGCCGAGATATGCGACCGAGCGCCTTCTCCGCCCGCCGTGGCCATCGCAGCCGGGTCTGTCGTTTTTAGTGCCAACGCTTGGCGGCGCCTCCTCGCTGACCTGCTCCGAACTCTCCAACAATCAGGCCCCGTTGGCATGTCAAATGATGAACTAAGACAAAGAACCGCGCAGTTGCTCAGACAGCGCTGGCGCCTTGCCGGCCGATTCGATGATGTGACTGATGCAGCCCTCAGCCGGCTGATACGTAGGCGCCGGATTGTGACTCGCCGGACATGGGCATTTGAGACGGAAATGTACGAGTCCACCCCGAATCTGCCCGGCGTCGGAATACTCCTCGCTGCCCTCTCCACCGCGGGACCACCGAGCCTAAGCTCGGCGGCGGCTGCGGCGCGGTGCCCTGACGAGCTACCTTCGGCGTTGGAGCGACAGGGCAGAATCATCCGTGTCGGCCGCGATCTGGCATACGAAGGTCGAACCTACGCCGAGCTTGTGACATTGATCTGCCGTATTGCCCGCCGTGGGCCTGTCACACCGGGGGCGTTGCGCGACACCCTTGCGGTGTCCCGGAGGTATGCAATTGCCCTTCTGGAGCATCTCGATGAGGAGGGAGTCCTTCGCCGGAGCACTGAAGGGCATTGGCTGATCTAAACGTGTGGCAGCTGCGCAAGGGAAGACCACAACGAGAGACAGTTGCCAAGCACGATCACCGTGGCCAACCAACCAGCCCGCCAGCAATTGGCGGTATAACCGCCGCGTACTGTTCGCAACCACCATCGGCCTCATTGATGCCGTGTCCGCGCCCATGGCTGGCCATACGTCTGTAGCCTGGCGCTCGACGCCACTGTCGCCAGATGGTGCGGCCTACCCGACTTGGCTGTCACAACGCACACGGTGCGCGACAAGTGGTCGCCCGAGCCTCACGGGATGGAAACACAGTCTTAATCCCTCCATTCGACTGACCGTCAAGGCCTCAACGGGTCCAGCTTTATAGATAAGCGCCGGAGATAAATGCCCATGGGTGATTGGGCCGGCGTGCTCGGGTTCCTCACTTACCACACACTTGGCCAGGTAGCGATGTAGGTGGATGTCGACGACACGCCGCGGCTTCGTAGCACACGCTGCGCCGTACGTACACACGAGGAGGCGGATTGCGGATCCCCGGTGTGGACCCAGCGGGCCTGGGTGGACTAAGGGGGCCTGCCCCGATCAGCTCCTCCGAATTCTCTCTCAGGTTTCTTGCGGCGACCGAAGGCGAAGGAAGTGGATCGACCTGTGGGGTTCAGCCGATCCCGCCGCCAATGGGACCCTCTTCGACGAACCGCCAGAAAAGTCACGAGCTTCAAGGTGCGTGACCGGCTCGACCATTCTCGACCACATCACATATCTGGTCGAACACGACCGAGTTCGTGTCTGAAACTGTTAGATTGGCTAACAGCGTGTCTGATCCCAAGCCGCTGACTCCGCGCACGCCACAATAGAAACGATCCACGGTCCAAGTCCGCCACCGGCGCGTCGAGATGCTGGTCGTAGCTCGTGTAGTCTTCTTCGCGTCGCTCGCCGCGGGAGCGTTAGTCATCAACGGCATGGCCATCGGTAGGTGGCTGCTCGATCTGGCGGGATCGCTCATCGGTGCGGAGTGGTTCTGGAGCGAAGCGCACGTCCTCGGTTACGGGGCGTTCCTGGCTGCGGGCCCCCTGATGTGGGTAGGCATGCTCATGTGGTTCAACGGCATAGTGTCCGCCGATGCGGCGGCCTACTTCCGCGACCGTGCCCCGCGCACCGACAGTGGCCAGGTTGTGATCTGGTGGGTCACGGTGGGTGGGCTGCTATGACAACCCCGCTGCTTACCATCGTGGCAGGTGAGTATTGGGTCGCCGCCGTCTATGCCGTGACCGTCGGCTTGGGTGTCCGTAGTCCTGAGGGTCCTGACCGGCGACGAGACCACGCTCGCTTCTAGTCTACCTGCGGAGGAGTTGGGCGCAGCTCCGGAACACGTCGGCGGCCGCTGACGGAGTCGACGTCCCGGCCGAATGCGCTTTCTGCGTGACCGGATGGAGCAGCGACCAACCGCGGTTGCCGTCGTCCAGGCCCCCTCTCGCGCTGAGCCTTGGACTAGCGCGCCCGCTTAGCCGAGCCAAGAAGTCCATCGGCTCGGGCGAGAGCCGCATCAATGCTCTCTCCGGGCTGCGGCACCGCGCAGCCTGTCGACAATCGGAGTCGAGGACCGCCATCGCCATCGGACCATGCGGCGGCCACTTCCTGGACTCGCGCCGCCACATCAAGGGCCGTGTTGAGTTCTGCGTCGACCAGCAGCATGCCGAACTCGTCGCCGCCCAGGCGTGCCACGAGGTCCCCGGCCCGGGTGGCCGTGCGCAGGACGTCTGCCGTAGCGATGAGCAGCCTATCTCCGGCGGCGTGACCGCACTCGTCGTTAACGAGTTTGAGGTGGTCGACGTCGGCCATCATCACTGCCAGGGGTCGCGCCGCGCGAGCACGACGCGCCTCCTCTGAGCGCAGCGACTCAATCCACGCCGTGCGGTTGGCAAGTCCGGTCAGACCGTCAGTCCGTGCCTGCAAAGCGAACTGGTCGCGCTGAGTTGCCAGCAACTCATGCGCCAGCGCTTGTTCGAGGATGACCTCGGCGGCGTCGGCCACCGAGCGTCCAAGCCGCTGGCAGAGGTTGGTAAAGCCGCGTGGCGTCGGCAGTGCATGACCCACGAGAAGCAACCCCACGGCCTCGTCACGACCGATTGTCAGCGCCATTCGGCTGACGAGCGCAATGCCCGCTACCTCGCTCGGGGGGGGGCACCTCTTGCTCCATCAGGATCCCGTCACCGATACTGTCGGTCAGGCGGTTTAGTTCTGCGCATAGCGCTTCGTCGTCGGCACATTCACTTCCATCGGCGCGGCTAACCCCGACCACGTTCCGGTCCGGGAGCCGCATGAGCACAGCGCCGATTTCGCAGGACAGGGACTCCGCAGCCACGGCGGCCACATGTCTGGCGGCATCGAGGACCGACGCCGGCCGACAGTCCATCAAAGCACGAACGGCATGGACGACTTCCAGTTCGTCGGCGAGCAGCTTCTCGCTGGAAGTCTGACCGCAAGCTGCGACGGCTTCGGTGGCGTAGCGCAGCATCTCCGCCTTCGAGGCGATGGGCGGCCTGGCGCCGCCTGCGACCACAAGGTGCTCGTCCCCGACCGGTAGGACGGTGGCGTCGGCGCACCAATACGGACCCAGGATCCGCTGGACGCGCACGCCAACAATCCGGGCCGGTCGTCCGCTGCGGATCACCGATCTCGCCATCGGCTCCTGGGCCATGTCGATATGGACGTTCCCAGCCCACCCCGCACCGCGGCCGTGACCGCCGACCAGTTGGAGGATATCGCCGGTGTGCCGCAATACGAGAATGTCCGCGGCGCCCATATCACGCGCCACTCGTTGCATGGTGGCGGCGCGTGCCGCAGGCGCCGAGCTACTGGTCATGACGGGCATCGTGGCGACTGCGCGACGAAGTCGCTATGGTCCGATCGGGTCATGTAGCTCGGAGTTGTGGACTCTCAGCCGTCCACAAATTGCTGGCTTGGTAGGTCGACGCGTCGGCCTGCTCGCGCACTAGCTATGAAGAGGTCCATACCGGTGATTCCGAGCTAGACGACAGCCCGCCGACGGCGGCACCCTGCAACGCACGCCGAATGCCTGCAAACCGCCAGGCGACGTTCGCGTAAAGTCCGTGTGCGACCGTTAGTGCGCGATAACGGCGTTGACCCCGCCGGTCACCCTGTGGCGGGACAGAGACGGTGGCGATCCTGCGGCTGAGTGGACGATTTCGGTAACGGTCCTCAGGAGTGGCGCCGTTGTCGCCCTTCACGACATCAGCGGGTGTACCGGTGCCGACTGACGACAATAAGCAATCAGGGACGGGCGGGCCGGCGCCGAACTGCCCGCGCTGCGAGCAGCGGATGGTGCTACGGACCGGCCGGGGCAGCCGGTTCTACGGCTGCTCAGCCTTCCCGCGCTGCCGTGGTACGCGGCCGCTCGCGATAGCCGAGCGGCCAGCTCCCGAGGAAGACGGTGGCGCGCTCGATCTCGATCGCGGCACGCCAGGCGGTTCAGCCCAGCGCGAATATGAGCGGCGGATCGCCCGTCGCGAGGAGCGCGTAAAAGGCCGTCGCGCCAGATTGACTGTGCTTCGGCAGGGTGGGGAAGGCCGCCGACTCTCGCCAGGTCTTGAATGCCCTCGTCCACTGTGCTGTATATGGTGGATCGGCGAGGGCGGCCTCGACGCGGACGGTTTTCTACCATGAGGTTCCCCAGCAGAGTGAGCGGTCCGGCGATCTACATGTTTGCTCCACAGGTCACGTGATAATTCCAGCGAAGCAAACTGGGCACTGCTTGCTACGGATCCTCGAGATTAATTTCAGCAAAGCAAACCGGCGAGACCGACGCCTCGCACCTCAGGGTCAGGTCCGGGCCGCAAACCGGAGCCGCCCCGCCGTGTGGGACCACGGCCGATCCACCTGTCCCGGCTCATGAAGGACCTACGAGCCACCATCGCGAGCCGATGAACCGACGTCATGAGTCGCCATGCGGCATTGGTCTTCGGAATCCCGCGGGCTTCAGACTCACCTGCATCGCGAGCTTCTGACTCGCGACACCTGCGTGCATGGGCATCTGATCCTGCCGAGCGGATCGCATGGGCATCTGAGCAGACGAATCAGATGCACGCGACTCCACTACATCCTGTGGTGGTCGCAACGAAGGTGCGAGATGCGGGAAATAGTGTCAGAAGGTTGGCGCGCCCGGAGGGATTCGAACCCCCGACCTGCTGATCCGAAGTCCGATGCCCGCGAACGGGCTCTCGCTCCCCTATCTCGTGCTCAGCCGAGCCGTCCGAACGGCTCGGTTTAGGTTGAATTCCGGGTGAGTATGGTGCTCGCTCCCCGGAGGAGTCTGATGCCCACGCCCGCTGCGACAAGAGTCAGATGCCCTCGCCATCGTCGAGTGTCCGATGCCCGCGGCCGCGCGTCGGCAGGGACAGTCTACCGCGAGGGTGAAAGTGGTTCCGTGGCTAGCACGCTGGGCGACGTCGGACCGACGGCACCGGTCGACGAGGAGTGCCAGCCTCGCCCGCACGACTCAGGGCTCCGCCTCACTCGCCGACAGAGGAGGAGCGGCTGCTGGCGATGAGGTGGAGGGTCGGCCCCAAGGCCGCAGCAGAGACCCAAACCAGCCGTCGGGGCGAGGCATCGCGCGGCCAGGAGGGAATGGTCAGCGAGCTCCTATTGTCCTCGGCTACGAGCAGGTCCCGCCAGACCGATCGAGCTTTCCGGCGGGCTGACCGAAGGACAGTTCAGCCGCGAGGCACCGGTCATGGGGGGAAGTGCGCTGTGCCGCTGAGGCTCCACGACGGGCGCCTACTGCTCATCGAGTGCAAGGTCAGCAACGAGGGGACGAACAGTGTGAAGAGACTGAACCGTGAGGTCGGCGGCAAGGCCAGAGATTTGAGCCGTGACCTGGGAGCTGTGGCTGTGCCGGCAGTTGTCCGGGAACCGCTCGGGGTCGAGCGCCGCGACGATGATGAGCGCCGTCTTCTGGCCGAGCGCCTACAGCAACTCTACCGCCTGCGACTCACCGAGCGTGTCCCCGTTGCCACCGACCATCGCGGGACTCCACCCTACGCACACCGACTGACTTACCACGTGCGCCAGCGCCTCGGCTACCGAACCGATCGACCGCAGCTCAGCAGTCGCCTGCGCCACCTCCTCGACAGCCACGACGTCGTCTGCGCGCTGGCGCAGCCCATCCCCGATGCACCGCATGGACCGATGCAGGCCTGGCTCACGGCTCCGATGGCGGGCAGGATCCTCGGCAATGCGGTCGAACCGGACGGCGTGGTCATCCTCCAGCTCCGGGCGCGGTCCGCTGTCGTGTGCATCGAGCTCGATGAAGGCACCGAACACCATCCGGTCATCATCGACAAGCTTGAACGTTACGTGGCCCAGCTCCGCGATCGGAACGGCTGGCACCTGCTGTTCGTCGTTCCCGGCCGCGACCGATGGTCCGCGTGCGACGCCTGGCCGTGCGGCCGGGCCTCGCAATGCGCGGGCGCGTGGATCGCGCTGCAGGCGGACGTTCGGAGACGCGGCCTCAATGCCGACGCGTACCCCGCCTGGTCGGTGCAGGCTCCTGTCGCGCTGGCCGACCTGATCGATGACCACCGCGACCGAAGCTCGGCTGCCCCCGTTGCCAGCGGCGCGTGGCTCGACCTGCTGGCAACCGGCGGTGTAGAAGACTTCGACCGCTTGCTGACTGGCACGAGGCCCGAGCGGTTCCGCCCTCCCCCACCCATTCAATCTTGACCGGAGGCGCGGCTGCTGCTCGACCACGTCCGGCGGGTCGGTGCTGCGGGGCGGCGCAGGCGGCGCCGGGCCCGCGGATCCACCTCGCCGACTTGGGAGTCGCTCATGCATTTGGCTTCGCCGCGCGAGCCATCCGGGGACCATTGGTGGATGGGACACAGGCGAGCCACGGCCGGCGTCACGTTGAAACGCCTAACGTGTTGGCTCGAGCCGTAAAGTGCTGTCGCCGACGCTTCCGACGTTGGGAATGCTCGCCCAGCGGCAGTGACCGACCAATGTCGGTCAGGCGTGCTTCTCGCCTCCCTCGGCAGGTGGGACGCTCCGACGAAAGAGGAAGGCTCCTGAGCCGAGGGCGACCAGGAGTAGTAACACCGAGGCCACAAGAGTCGTCACGGCGTCGAACGCAAGCCACGGAGCGGCCCTCGAGACGAGGAGCGCTGTGCCAGCCAGACCCGCGACGCCAGCAAGCAGCACTGCGCTCGCGGAAAGCCAAGTTCGTTCACGGGAGAGGCGCGACGACAACAGAATACGCGCGGCGGCGGCGAACAAGAGGATGAGGAGAGTTCCAACGAGAACCTCAGTCGCCATTGGCCCTGCGTCGAGTTCAACCCCCTCGAATTCGGCTGAAACCACACGCGCGAATGAACGGATTGCAACGCTGCCGAGCACCCAGACAGCGACGGCGCCAGCAGCGACTCCGCCGATTGGAATCAGCGCGTTCATGGCTCGATCCTATCGTACCCAGATTAACTGCCTGATACTCAGAGCATACAGGCACGCCTTGCTAGCCACCTCGTAAGGCGCCCATTGCCAACCGAGCCGGCCTCCAAGGATGCGCCCCTGAGCGTTGTTGTGAAGGTCCATGTAGTAGTCGCGGTTCTTGGTTACGCAAGCCTCGTGACGATCTCCAAACCCCTTCGCTCGGGCTGACCCGAGGAAGTACGTCATAGCGGCGTTCCAGAGGCAATGCTTGTAGGCATTCGCCTTTGTTCCATCCATCCAGTGCGTCGTCGGGAACTTCTGCTTGGTGAGACGGGTCGCCGAGTCCTGAGCGGCGAACGCAATCGCACACCCGGACCAATTCCATGGTGCTGCGCAGTAATTGAGCTCTTGGGGACAGATGCCTTCCGTCCCGCAGGGGTCAATCACCGTCACAGGCGACGATCCAGCGTACGCAAATTGGTTGAGCTCCAAACGAGGCGGATCAGGCTGGAGAAACCGACCCAATGCGGGCGAATAGTGACGGGCGCGCATGTAGTGGAGATCCAAGCCTAGCATGTTGTCCCACTGGACACCAAACTGCCCCACATACACGTAGCGGAAGGCGAGATCACCAATGCCGTTGTGGGTCGCAGCCGTAGGCGTGCCCCAGGTGCCGTACGTGTAGGAGTTGGCCAGGGTCGTCGTGCCGTCGGCGTTGACTCTCAATAGGTTGAGCGCGTCGCCGTGGCCGTTCCAGTTGACAAGGTAGGTGCCGGCGTCAGGCTGGCCTGACGGCACGATGAGCTTGCTGATCCCGCCTCCCTCGTTGGTCACGAACTCGCGCACCACGGTGCCGTTGACCTTCTCCTCGACCACCGCGTCGCCGAGGTAGCGGAACTCGGTGGTCGTCGTCACACCCGCGGCGCTGGTGGCTACGATGGCGGTGCGGTGGCCCTCACCGTCGTAGCGGAACGCGAGCTTGTCGTGGCCCGCGGTGCAGGTCGACGACTTGCAGGCCGACACCAGCCGAGCCTCGGCGTCGTAGCCGAGGGTCCAGCCATTCCAGGCATCGATGCGTCCAGCCGTGTCGTGTGCAACGTTGCCGTTCGTACAGCTGACAGTTTCCGTATCCACGTCGCACAGCAGCCCGTCGGCGTCGTAGGCGAAGTTGGTGGTGCTCCCGCCCGACGTCGCCGTCAGCCGGTTGCCGGCATCGTCATAGGTCCACGCCTCGTCATTGGCGCCCGAGCTGCAGGCCGCGCCCGTGTTGCGCAAGTTGAGCTGGTTGCGGGCGTCGTAGCAGTAGCGACGGTCGCTGCTGGCGGCGCCGTTGGATTCCACGACCCGCGTGCGGCTGTCGCTGTCGTCGTAGGCGTAAGTGTCACTCCCACTGCTGACCGGCGTATCAGTGCAGGCGTGGCTGGCGTTGGCGGTGCAGGTCTGGAAGGTGATTCCGGTCAGGCGGTGGCGATCGTCGTAGGTGTAGAGCGCCTGGTGCTCGCGCCCGGAGGTGGTGGCGCGGTACACGGCGGCCACCGCGTAGTTGTGGTCAGGGGCATATGTCGTCGTGCTCTCGGCCGCCGCGTCGGTCAGGCTGACGCGCTGGTTGCGCGCGTCGTATCCGGTGGAGGTGTGCTGCTCCGGCGGGTCCGTGAAGCTGGAGCCCACCGGCTTGCACGATTCGATGGTGGCCGTGCGCCAGAAGCAGCGGTCAAGCGCATTGCCGGCCGGGTCGTAGGTGGTCTTGGTATCGGTTCCGTCGGGGCGCTCCTCCTTGGTCAGCTGGTCGAGCCGGTTGAGCGCGAACGTGGTCGTCGCAGTCACCCCGTCAACCCTGGTGGCGGTGCTGCGCCGGTTGCTGACGGCGTCGAGGACATCGTCCACCGTGCGATCTCCCAGATCGGCGCCGGCTGAGACCTCCGAGCGCGTCAGGCGGCCCAGCCCGTCGTGGTTGTGGCTCAGCGTGCGCGCATCGGCGGCGCTGCCGCACGTCCCACCGGCCAGGCCGGAGGTGGTCGTGGTGGGCAGGTCACGGTAATCGAACGCCTCGGTCGTGCAGGCGAAGCCGTCGTCGGTGGCGGTGATGCGCCCGCCGAGGTCGTATGCGTAAGTGGTGCCCTGTCCGCCGACCACGAGACTGGTGCGCCGGTCGAGGCCGTCATAGCCGGTGGTGGTCAGGCTTTCGGCGCTGGTGCCGTCGGCCTCGGTTACCGAGGTCTGGCGACCGAGGGCGTCGTAGGCGTAGGTGGTCATGCCCAGCGCGCTATCGGCCGCCTGGCGCCGGTCCTTGGCCGTCAGGACCTTGCCGTCGGTGTCGTAGGTGGCGATCGAGATCACGGCCGCCGTGCCGGCGTCTGGCCGCTCGAAGGTGCGCAGCGCGCGGCCAGCACGGTTGAACTCGGTCGCGGTTTGCAGGTCGCCGAAGTCGGTCGCGCTGCGCGCGAGACCGAGCTCATCATGGATCTGCGTCATGGTGCGCTGGCTGGATGCCAGGCCCGGCGTGGCCGGCGTGCGCTCTGTGAGCTGCCGGTTGAGGGCGTCGTGGGTCCAGCGCGTCACGAAGTCGTCTGCGCCCAGGCTGATGCCCCTGGCCGCCTCGATCGCGCGTCTGGGATCGGCGGCGCTGGTCCGGCTGCCCGCGCTGTCGTAGGTGTGGCTGGTGGTTAGGTCGGTGCGCGCCAGAGTGGTGGGGTTGGCGGTGACGTCGTCGCCGGGGCTGGTAATGCTGCCGTTGGCGTAGTTGACGATC
>JALZJE010000142.1 GCA_030859955.1 Chloroflexota bacterium
GCGGGGGCCCCGGTGGCCTATGTCGCCACCGGCGGCGCCTTCCCCGACGCCCTCACCGGCGGCGTGGCCGCCGGGCGGCAGGGAGGACCGATCCTGCTCGTGAGGAGCACCTCCATCCCGTCGGCGACCGCCACCGAGCTTGCCCGGCTGAAGCCCGGGCGGATTGTCGTGCTCGGCGGAACCTCGGCCGTCAGTGCCGCGGTGGCCACGAACCTCCGTACGTACGCCACCAGCGGAACCGTGACTCGGCTCGCCGGCGCCGACCGTTACGCCACCTCGCTGGCGATCTCGAACGCAACCACGGGCAACGACGCTCCGCGTACGGTGTATGTCGCCACCGGCGCGTCCTTCGCCGATGGGCTCTCGGGGACGCCGGTGGCGGCGCGGGCGAATGGCCCGCTCCTCATCCTGCCAGGGGGGTCACTGACGGCGCCCGTGGCGAATGAGCTGCTGCGGCTCAACCCGCCGCGGATCATCATCCTCGGCGGAACGAGCGCGATTTCAGGGTCGCTCGCCGCGGAGATCGCGGCGCTGTGGGACTAATGGGCTCGCGCCGGGCGGTACTGCGCACGGGGTCCAGCCACCCCATCGGGCCATCGCCGTTGCGCTGAGCGATTGGTACGGTCGGGATGTCCTGATCCCCATCCCACTGGAGCCCCGCGCACATGAACCGTTTCGCCCCCGCCCGTCGCGCCGTCAGCATTCTCACCGCCCTGACCCTGGTCCTGGCATTTGCGGCGCCGGCCGCCGCCGTCGACGGAGATAAATACGTCGCGCTTGCCAACCAGAAGCGAGCCTCGGTGGGCCTGGCGCCGGTGGCAATGTCGGATGCGGTCAATACGGTCAGCCACGAGCGTGCAACGCAGATGGCGAACAGCGACGTGATGTCGCACGACCTGTCGTACGTGTCCTCGCGCCTCAAGGCGCTCGGCGTCTGCTTCACCGGCTACGGCGAGATCATCGCGTGGGAGCGCGGGTATCCGACCTACGACCCCGCTCGCACCATCGAGCAGTGGTGGGCATCACAGGGACATCACGACATCATGGTCGGTAACTTCAACGCGGCAGGAGGCAGCCACAAGACCGCCGCCAGCAACAAGATCTATTCGGCCATGGTCTTCGTGAAGCTCTGCACGGCGCCGAGCAGCTCCACGGTGATCCAGCGCCTGGCCGGTGCCGATCGTTACTCCACAGCCGCGGCGATCAGCAGGTCCCGCTTCGGGGGTGGCGCCTCGACGGTCTTCATCGCCACCGGTGGCTCGTTCCCCGATGCGCTTGCCGGAGCTCCTGCCGCTGCCAGGGCGAATGGCCCGATCCTGCTCACGGCGAAGGATGCGCTGCCGAGCGCGACGGCCACAGAGCTTGACCGCCTCAATCCTTCGAAGATCGTGATCCTGGGCGGATCCGCCGCGGTGAGCTCCGCCGTGGCCAGTCGCCTTGGCTCCTATGCCGGCAAGGTCGTGCGCTGGTGGGGAGCCGACCGTTACGGGACGGCGGCCGCCGTCAGCAAGGCCGCCTTCGCGCCCGGCGTGGCGGTTGCCTACATCTCCACGGGATCCAGCTTCCCCGACGCCCTGTCAGGAGGCGCCATCGCCGGCCGCAATGGTGGTCCGATCCTGCTGACAAAGCAGGGCGCGCTGCCCGGAGCGACCGCCACCGAGCTGGCCCGCCTCAAGCCATCGAGGATCGTCATCCTGGGCGGCACCAGCGCGGTGAGCAGCGGCGTGGCCGATGCCCTGCGGCGTTACGCCACATCGGGCTCGGTGACCCGCCTGGCCGGCGCTGATCGCTATGCGACAGCGGTGCAGGTCAGCCGCGCGAGCTACGGCAGCGCCGGCAGCAACGCCGTCTTCGTCGCCACCGGCTCGAACTTCCCGGACGGCCTGGCGGGCGGCCCAGTCGCGGCCCTGGTCCCCGGCCCCATCCTTCTCGTCAATCCGACCCGACTGCCCAGCGTGGTTGCGAGCGAGCTCGATCGGCTTGACCCGGCCAAGGTCTTCGTGCTCGGCGGCACGAGTGCCATCTCGGACGGCGTGGTCCGCAGCATCGACGCGGTCCTGCCGTGATCGGTGGCTGCCGGTAGAATCGGCAGCCACATGACAGAAGCGCCGATGGCACCCGCCCGCCGCAATGACGGTCGGGTGCCGAACCAGCTCCGACCGGTCAAGATCGTGCCGGACTACCTGAAATTCGCGGAGGGCTCGGTCCTCATCCGCGTCGGTGATACCCGCGTCATCTGCGCCGCGACCATCGAGGATCGTGTCCCAGGGTGGATGCGCGGCAAGGGCCGCGGCTGGGTGACGGCGGAGTACAGCATGCTCCCGCGCGCCGGCACGGAGCGAAGCCAGCGCGAGGCCGCTCGGGGCTCGATCGGCGGGAGAACCCACGAGATCCAGCGCCTCATCGGTCGATCCCTGCGCGGCGTGATCGACATGAGCCGTTTGGGTGAGCGAACCATCACGCTCGATTGTGACGTCATCCAGGCAGATGGCGGTACACGCACCGCCAGCGTCACCGGCGCGTACGTGGCGCTCGCGCGGGCGCTGCACAGGTTCGGCATGGCTCAGCTGCTCATCGGACAGGTGGCGGCGGTCAGCGTCGGGATCGTCAAGGGCCTGCCTCACCTGGACCTGGACTATTCGGAGGACTCGACCGCCGAGGTCGACTTCAACGTCGTCATGACCGATGACGACCGCCTGATCGAGGTCCAGGGCACGGCCGAGCACGGCGCCTTCAGCCGACAGCAGATGGACCAGATGGTCGACCTTGCCGCGGCCGGCATCCGCCAGCTGTTCGTGCTCCAGCGTTCGGCGATCGAGGCCCCTCCGGGAGAGTGACCCGCCTCCTGCTAGCCACCACCAACGCGGGCAAGCAGCGAGAGCTTCGGCGCCTGTTGGCCCGCTTTGCCGCCGATATCGTCACGCCCGACGAGATCGGACTGAGCCTCGAGGTCGACGAGCCGTTCGACACGTATATCGAGAACGCCGTTGCCAAGGCCGATGCCTACGCCCGTGCCTCGGGCCTGCTCTCGATGGCGGATGACTCGGGGATCGAGGTGGCGGCACTCGACTGGGGGCCCGGCGTCCGCAGTGCCCGCTGGGGCGGGGGTCGCAACGCCGATCGGCTGCTCGAGGCGCTGGGAGACGCCATAGACCGACGGGCACGAATGGTGTGCGTGCTGGCACTCGCACGCCCCGGTACGCCCGACCCGCTGGTGGAGTCGTTCACCGGCACCGTGGAGGGTTCGATCACGCACGCTCACCGCGGATCGGGTGGATTTGGCTACGACCCCATCTTCATGGTCCCCGGCGGCCTGACCACCGCGGAGCTTTCCGAGTCAGAGAAGGATCTCGTTAGCCATCGCGGCCGGGCGGTGGCGGCGGCAGCGGACCGGCTGCGGGAGCTCGTCCTCGAAGCATGACTCGGATGGCCGGGGTCACTCGCCCATCGGTCCCATGCGCCGCTGAGACCATGGTCCGGTCGATCATCGCCTCGGTCGCTCGTAGGGTGGACTCACCTCGCGGAGCGCCACCTGGCGTGGCTCCCCGCCCCAGCCATACCGCACCGGAGTCCACCACGCGTGTCCCGAGCACTCTCGACCTTCCTTGCCCTTCTCTTCCTCCTCGGCTCAGCCCTCCCGGCTGCTGCCAGCGAGCCTGAGCCGCCGAAGACGCCGAACGCGGGCGAGACCGTGCCGGGCGAGGTCGTCGTGAAGTGGCGTGACGCCATTCGCGGTCCGGACATTGCGCGGGCACGCGGCCTGGAGGTCGTTGCCGAGCTCGGCGTCCCGGGCAGGGGAATGCCCCTCCTGCTTTCCACCGGAGGACGTTCCGCGGACGCCGTCATCGCCGAGCTGCGCGCCGACCCGGCGGTCGAGTACGCGGAGCCCAACTACGTCGTTCGCCTGGTCGAAGAAGGGGCCATCGCCGCGGTCTCGGTCAACGATCCGAAGACCGCGGGCCAGTATTCGCTGGACCAGATGCGGGTGCGCGACGCATGGTCCCTGTCGACCGGTGGATCCGGCGTCGTTGCCGTCCTGGACACCGGTGTACAGGCGAATCACCGTGACCTGGCGGGGCGAGTGCTCCCCGGCTACGACTTCGTCAACAACGATTCCAACGCGGCCGATGACAACGCGCACGGCACCTGGGTGGCGGGCATCATCGGCGCGAACCCGAACGACGGGTACGGGATCGCCGGCATCAGCTGGAGCGACAAGATCCTCCCGGTCAAGATCATGAACAGCGCCGGGTCCGGCGATACCGCCGATCTGACCTCCGGCATCATCTGGGCCGCCGATAATGGCGCGACCATCATCAACATGAGCGTCGGTGGCTTTCCCTCCACGCAGTACGTGCAGGACGCCGTCAATTACGCGTGGAACAAGGGCGTGGTCCTTGTCGGTGCGGCCGGCAACAACGGTGTCCAGGAAGACTTCTTTCCGGCCGCCTTCACCAACGTGGTGAGCGTCAGCGCCACCCAGGTCGATGATGAGTTCGCGAACTGGTCCAGCTATGGGCCGAAGGTTGATGTCAGCGCGCCGGGCGCGTCGGTGCAGACCACCAACTGCACCGTGTGCACGTACGGCGGCCACGACACCTGGGGCGACCATACCTACATCAGCGGTACCAGCTTCGCCACGCCGAACGTGGCGGGCGTGCTCGCGCTCATCCGCGCTCGCTACCCGGCCTATACGCCGTCACAGGTCGTGAGCCGGCTGATCGCCACGGTCGATGACCTCGGATTCGCCGGAGCTGACATTCGCTACGGTCGCGGGCGGGTGAATGCCCATCGCGCGCTGGGCGGCAGCGTGGCTGCATTGCCGATCGCGAGCGGGGACGCGCTCGAGCCGAACGACACGCTCGCCAGCGCGCGAGTCATCCCGCTCGGAACAGCGAGCCGTCCGTCGATCCATCCAGCCGGGGATGTCGACGTCGTCGCTGTCGACGTGCCGCGGGCGGGACGGCTCGACGTGAGCGTCACCGGTGTCGTCGATACCCGCAACTACCCGTGGAACCGAAGCTCGCTGCCGGTCGACCCGATCGTCGAGCTCTATTCGGCCAGCGGCACTCTCCTCAGGCGCGTCGACGCGGAGTGGGAAGCTGGCACCGAGCTCGCGTCGTTCTCCCTCGCTGGCCCTGGCCGCATCCTCGTTCGAGTCACAAACTCTTACCCCAACGGAAATACAACGTCCTACTCAGTGACGCCGACTTTCGTCGATACCGTCGCACCGACGCTCATCGCTCACACCCCGGCCCCCGGTGCAGTCGCCGTCAGCCATGACGCCGCAACGGTTACGGCCGATTTCAGCGAAGCGGTGAGCGGCGTGAGCGCCAGCACGGTTCAGCTGAAGACCTCGGCCGGCGCGGCGGTCGCGGCGACCGTCAGCTACTCCTCGTCAAGTCGTCGCGCGACCCTGCGCCCGTCTGCCCCGCTCGCTCCCGAGGCGACGTACCAGGTTCATCTGACCACCGGCATCAAGGACGCAGGATCGAACTCGCTGGCTGCCACCACGTGGTCGTTCACCAGTGGCAAGGGCGTGTCACGCATCGCGGGCAGTGACCGATATGCAACGTCCGCGGCGGTCAGCAGGGAGAGCTTCAACCCCGGTGTCCCGGTCGTCTATGTCGCCACCGGCAGGTCGTTTCCGGACGCACTTTCGGGAGGACCGGCGGCGCGCGTCGGGAACGGCCCGCTGCTGCTCACCTCGCCGGACTCACTGCTCAGCGTTACTGCCGCTGAGCTGCTGCGCCTGAAGCCGGGCCGAATCGTCGTCCTCGGTGGTACCAGCGCGGTGTCCAGCTCGGTCGTCACCTCCCTGCGAGGCTATACCTCCGGGGGGGTTACCCGGGTTGCCGGCCAGAACCGGTACGAGACCGCCGCGGCCGTCAGCCGGTCCGTTTTTCCAGCCAACACGCCGGTCGTGTACATCGCCACCGGTGCCACATTCCCCGATGCGCTTGCCGCCGGGGCGGTCGCCGCCGGAGCCAAGGCGCCGATCCTGCTCGTCGGATCCAATTCGCTTCCGGCTGCCACCGCGATTGAGCTGGCTCGGCTCGATCCCGACACGATCATCATCATGGGTGGGTCCAGCGCGGTGAGCAATGCTGTCCTCCAGCAGTTGGAGGGGTATGCCTCCAACGTGCGTCGCATCTCGGGCGCCGACCGCTACGCGACAGCCGTGAACCTGAGCGCCTCGACGTTCGGCGCCAACAGCGTCCGTACCGTCTATCTCGCCACGGGGAGCGCGTTCCCGGACGGCCTGTCGGTCGGTCCGGTGGCCGGGGCCAACAGGGCCCCGCTCCTCCTGGTCCCTTCCAGCTCATTGCCGGATTCGGTCGCAGCCGAGCTGAAGCGCCTGGACCCGTCGCAGGTCGTCATCATTGGTGGGCCCTCCGCCGTGAACGAGTCCGTTCGCACCGAGGTCCGCGCGCTCTGGCCGTGATCCCGTCGCGGAGGGACTCCGTTCATCAGGTCGCAGCTACTACCCCTGACTGGCCTTGCTTCGCTGACCACGGCGCCGATTGTATGCGCGGCGCGAAGCACAGTGACGCGCCATGGCAAGCCGAGCGTACCTGGGCTGCGTGGGATCGGCCGTACCGCACACGCGGCCGTAGCCCAGTACGAAGGTCCCACTGAATGAATGGGCCGACCACCCAGTGCCAATGTCCGACTGCCCCCACTACCATGGGCACATGATGGTCTGGGGGAGGGTCCACCGCGACCCGCGCTGGATGGGCGGGCTTGTTGTCCTGCTTGCATTGATCGCCGCGGCGCTCCTCTGGCTCGTGCTCTCCGGGCGTCCCGCTGAGCTGGCCTCCGCAGCCCCAACGGCATCACCAACACCGACTGTGTCGCCCACGCCTTCCCAGACGCCCACGCCATCGCCTTCACCGACGCCATCGCCTTCACCGACGCCATCGCCGCGCCCGACCCCTTCCCCAACGCCGACCGCCTCGCCCTCTCCGTCCCCCACTCCGGCCCCGGTCGCCTTCGTCGACGATCGCGTTACGCTGCTGGTCCTCGGCTCGGACAGCGATTCCGGACGGAGGGCTCAAGGAAAGGGCTACCTCACCGACGCAATCACCGTCGTCAGCGTGGCGGCTGACGGCAGCAATCCCGTGCTGGTCTCGTTGCCGCGCGACACCACGGACCTGCCCATGCCCGATGGCAGCCTCTGGACGCGCAAGGTGAACGAGATCGCTCCGACGCTGGGGCCCGCGGCGATGCGGGATGCGATGAGCCTGCTTCTCGGCCTGCAGATCGACTATTACGCGATGATCGACATGGACTCCTTTCGCAACCTGGTGAACGCGATCGGCGGCCTCTCGGTTGGCGTTCCGTACACCCTCGCCGACAACTTTTGCACCATCCACGCCGGAACGCAGCATCTCGATGGCGGGCTGGCGTTGTGCTACGCCCGTCACCGGGCCGTCGACAGCGACTACGCTCGTGGCGGCCGTCACCAGCAGCTGATGCTTGCCCTACGTGACCAGATTCTGGTCCAGGGCATCGACGTCGCAGCCCTGGCCGGTGTCATCGGGTCGGTTCAGACCGACGTACCGGCGTCCGACATACCGGCGCTGCTCGAAGTGGCGCGATCGAGCCAGCAGGCCCCGGTCCAGCGCGTCGTCCTCGAGCCACCTACCTACACCACCTTCGTCGGGATCGCGGGAGCTCGGGGATGGATCTCGGTCCCGAACGTTGCCGCAATTCGAGCCACGGTGGCGGCCCTGATCGACGGCTGAACAATCCATACCTCCTCGCATGGCCGAGCCGCCGAGCAGGTCGCGCGGACGGCGGTGAGGCCGCAGACTTGGTACGATCTCTCCGGTGTCCGGGGAAGCAAGCGGGACGGTGTTTCCGAGCGCCGTGCGTCAATTGCGGCGGAAAACGCGAGAGAGGCGCGTTCCCAGACCCCATCGTCGGGGCGTAGATCTGTCTGGCAGATCGCCTGCTTTGGGAGCAGGAGGCCGCCGGTTCGAATCCGGCCGCCCCGACCAACCTCAGGGCCGTAAGATCGGCGTCATCGCATGCTGATCGCGCTCACGTTCGCCACCGCCCTCGTCGTCGGGCTGGTCGCCACGCCGATCGTCCGGGGATTCGCACACGGTCGCGGGCTGCTGGATCAGCCAGGTGGCCGCAAGATCCATCGCATTGCGATTCCGCGCCTGGGTGGCGTGGCGATGGCGATTGCGTTCGGCGCGGCGGTCGGCGTGGCCATCCTGCTGTCGCCGAACCTCGACGCGGTGGGCGGGCTGCGTCCGAACCGCGCCGGGGCGATCCTCGTCGGCGTGGCGCTGCTGCTCGTCATCGGCGTCGTGGATGACACACGCGGCATGCGTGCGCTGGTCAAGCTGGCCCTCCAGGTCGCCACAGCGCTGGTGACATGGTGGCTCGGGCTGAGCGTCGAGCGGCTGCATCTGCCGTGGGGCGTCGTGGAGCTCGGGATCCTGGCGCTGCCGATCACCGTGGCCTGGATCGTGGCCGTCATCAACGCGGTGAATCTGATCGATGGCCTTGACGGCCTCGCCTCCGGCGTGGTGCTCACCGCGCTCGGCGCTTTCGGTCTTCTCGCCGCCGTGGACGGCGTCGATCCCACGCTTCCGCTCATCGCCGCCACCACCGGTGCGGCGGTCGGCTTTGTCGCCTACAACCTGCACCCGGCAACGATCATCATGGGCGATACCGGATCGATGTTCCTCGGCTTCGTGGTGGCCGCCATCGGCATCTCACTGACCCAGGATGGCGTTCAGCCGGTGCACCCGTGGGTGCCGATGGTGGCCCTGGGGGTGCCGATCATCGACACCGCCTGGGCGGTGGTGCGTCGGACCGCTAGAGGCGAGCCACTGTTCATCGCCGACCGTGGCCACGTGCATCATCAGCTGTTGCGGCTCGGCCTCTCGCAGCGCGACGCAATGCTGATCCTGACGGCGGTCTCGGCGGGATTCGCGGTGATCGCGGTGCTGCTCGCCCAGGTCGATTGACGGCAACCTCAAGGTTGGACGGTGGGCCCGCCGATCGGATGCGGCTCTGAGCTCCCGAGGTACCACCCGTTGAGCCCGTCCTCTCCGAAAATTCGCGTCATCTCCGTGCGGATCGCATCGCGCCTCGGAACGAGGACATAGTTGACCTCCGGCTGCGCGGGCAGGTCGACGTACTCGGGATATCCCAGGACGACGCGTTCGATATCGGGTGCCGCAATGACGGGGAGGAGGCTCGCCAGATCTCCCGCCTGGTCGCGTGGGAGGTCGGTGCTGATCGCCTGGCGGATGGCGCGCAACACCGCCGGGAGCTCGAAGATGAGGTCCACCTGGGCAAGCTCGCTCCGCAGCGCGATCAGGATTGCCTGCTGACGCTCGTTCCGGTCGAAGTCATTCTGGGGGTCGCGTGTGCCGTCGGGCATTTCGATCCACCCCTTGCGGCTCCGCGCGTAGGCAAGGGCGTCGCGACCGTCGTATTGGTGACATCCCGCTGGCAGGATGAGTGGCTCGTCTGGGCCGACGTTGCCGAGGCTTCCGTCGAATGCGGGGTCATGCAGTTCTCCGGGCAGGCAGAGGCGAAGGCCACCCACCGAGTCGATGAGCCCCGCGAATCCCGCCATGTCGACCAATGCGTAGTGGTGGATGTCGATGCCGAGGTAGAGGCCAATCGAGCGCTCCATGGTGCGCAGGCCGCATGCGTCACTTCGTGCCTGCTCGCCGAAGTCGGGGCACCAGGTGTCGGGATTCGCGTTGGAGCGGGCGAACAGCACGTTGACCTTGTCGGGGAAGAGGCCATCGGCTGCAATCCGCTGATCCGGCAGTGGGACGAAGCCGGTGTCACGTGGGATCGAGATCATCACGGCCGTCTCAGCGACCGGATCGATGCTGACGACGAGGATCACGTCGGTCAGGACTGCTTCCCTGGTCTCGTGCGCATCGGTTCCCAGCAGCAGGAAGTTGATGCGATCGGTACCGTCCCAGCGGTAGGTTGGCACGTTCACCGGCTCATCTGGATCGGCGTCGGCGGTGCCGCTCGGTTCGGGAAGGCGCTCATCCGGCACGACCGTGCCGCCGAACACCTGGCGAAGCGTGTCATCGAGGTGGGCAACCACGATGCCCACCCAGGCGTGCATGGCGATCGTCACGATGATGAGCACGACTACGCTGGTGATGCCGATGCCTTTGTCGCGTCGGGCGGTGGCCGGGGTCGTCGCGAGGCCCGCGTGTGCGATGGCGACGCTGCGCCAACCGAACAGCGCAACGTTCGCCACCATGACCGCCACCAGGAAGCCGCTTGAGAGCAGGCTGTTGCGAAGCGGACCGGGGAACCCATACAGGAACGCGATGACGCCGATGATGAGCACCATGACCGGCACGGCGAGCATCGCCCCCGCGACTCGATGGCCGGCGTACGCCTGTCCGAGCCCGGGAAAGACGAATGAGAGCAGTGCGGCAACCCACGGCCGCCGATGGCGCGGCTCATCCTGGGCACGGTGCGCGGCTTCGACCATGGGGCTGCGGAGTGTAGCACCGGGCTCGTGCACTGCCGTTTGTGGTGCATCGGCTCCACACTCGGGGTAGTACGGATGGGTTAGTACGTTTGCGCCCTGCCGGTGACCGCCCCCATACTAGGCCCCCGGGCCGCCGGGGTGACCATGTCTCTCCCAGTGCCGCCAAAACGAGGGCTCGTGCCACCAGAGCTGACCATCATCGCCGTGACCGGGCTCTTCGCCGGGCTCCTTATTGTCGGCGTCGTGCTCGCCGGCCGCCGCGTGGTCGTCGACCGGCCGGGGACCGACCGATTCGAGCACGCTCGCCGCGCGGTCGCCCCGCCGCATGACCTTGCGCACGGCGTCCTCGGCGAGGCGCACGGGACGGAGTCCACGCTGCGGGTGGTGTGGTGGTTGGCGATCACGATCGTCCTGGTCGGCGTCGGAACCAGCGGCTCGTTCACGAGCGCGCAGGCACCGATATTCCTGCTCGGCGGAGCCGCGGTGGTCATCGTCATCATCTTCCACGAGCTGCTCGGCTCTTCGCGGCGCGGCCGCCTCGTCCAGTTGGCTGAGCTGGGTGCCGCCGTGGCGCTCATCGGCGCACTGCTCGTGCTCACCGGATTCGCGTCCTCCCCGTTCGCGATGCTTCTCGGACTCGTTTCCGTCTCGGCCGCACTTGCCCATGGGCCGAGGCCCGGCCTCGCCGCCGCTGGCGTCGCGACCGCCGCCTTTGCCGTCGTGCTGCTCGTGGACCCGCGACTGGGCAGCTACGGTTCGGACGATGCGCTTCGGCTCTCGATCGGCTTGGGCGCGACGTGGCTCCTCGCCTTCGTCGCCATCGCCTACGCCGGCCACCTGCGTCGGGCCATGGGACGCGCCATCGAGCAGGCGCGCACTGATCCACTCACCTCGCTGTTCAACCGGGCCCAGCTGTTCGCGACACTCGAGCAGGAAGTCAGCCGCACCCGACGCAGCGAGCGAGGGTTCTGCGTGCTCATGATCGACCTGGATGGCCTGAAGGTGATCAACGACACCACCGGACACCTGCGCGGGGACGAGGTGCTGCGCTCGCTCGGATCGGTGATTCGCTCATCGATACGCACGGTGGACAGCGCCTATCGCTACGGCGGCGACGAATTCGTGGTGCTTCTGCCGGAGACCGATATCGTCGGGGCATTCGTGGTGGCGGAGAAGATCCGCGGCGGCGCCGAGGAGGTCGGCATGTCGATGGCTGGTCCGGAGCCGGTGACGAGCGTCAGCATCGGCCTCGTGTCTCATCCCGAGGATGGGCTCTCCGCGGAGGAGTTGCTCACGACCGCGGACCGGGCGATGTACCAGGCCAAGCGCCTCGGCAAGAATCAGATCAGCGGTAACCCGCGCCCGAGGCCCGCGCTGCTGGCGCGTCGCTCCACCACCGATCCGCCGCAAACACCGACCGCGCCCGCTCCAACGACCGCCGCGCGGCGCACCGGCACGGCACTCACCGACACGCCCCGGGCCGATCGGGACATATCAGCCACCGCGCCCCATGAGGACCGCGCAATCGCGGTCGAGCTGGGACCGATCGTGGTGCCCGAGCCCGCCACCAGCGCGCGGCACGAGGAAGTGGATGACGCCGACCCGCACGAGGTGCGGCGCAGGATCGCCAGCGCCAGCCGCTCGTTCGACCCGGACGACCAGATCCGGCGCGCGATGGATGCGTTCCTGTCGCCCGTCCCCCGCGACCCGGATCGTTCCTCGCCCGACCACTGACCCCGGCGGTCAGCCCTCGCCGATGCTGGTTCCGACCGGCACGATCTCCCACCAGATCCGTCCCGGTGGGAGAACCACCGGTTCACCGCTGCCGGCATAGGTCCAGGTCGTCACGTCGCCGGCCGTCGGGCGTGACCAGCGCACATCGTGGCCCCGGCCGTTGACGTACAGCACGCCGACCCCCTCCTCGACGAGGTACTGGTAGCGACGGGGGAATCCGCCGGGATCGTTCTCGCCGACAAGCACGTCCTGTCGCACGACCTGCACGATGACGGTGCGGGCGCTGATCCGATCACCCGACAGCGCCTCGAAATTCGCCGCGCCCCCGTCCGTGCGCAGCCACCGACCGGCATCGGGGCTCCACTCCCAGCCGAACCGCCAGAAGCTCGCGGTCTGGATGCCGACGCCGTTGACGGCGCGACCCTCGGGCAGGTTTGGATCGTCATCGAAGACGAAGGGCGCCCGGACCTCGCCAGCCGCATCGCCGAGTGCCGAGAGGAACCCGCTCTCGAGCTCCGCGCGGCCGGCATCGACGTCGAAATACACGTTGTGCGGCGCGGCCCACGGCCCGGCGCGGAAGAAGAACCCCCAACCGCCGGTCAGCCCGTTGGCGTACGGCATCCCTTCGCCGTTGAAACGGCGCAGCACTTTGCCGGCACCGCCGAAATGGAACGTGACGGCTCGCATCTGCTGCCAGTAGTCGATGTTGTAGTAGCGCGCCGAACGAACCGGGCCGACGGAGGCGTCGACGGACTCGCGGCACATGTAGATGGCGCTGAACCGAGTCGTGTCGCCCTCCACCGGAGACTCAATGACGAGGTCCGCGAGGTTCAGACCGGTCGGTGGCCGCGGAATCGGATGGTTCTCGATCTGTACCAGGATCGGCACTCGATCGGCGAGCGACGGGTCCGAGAGCTCGGTGCCGTTCATGGGGCAGACGGCGACGGGGGTCGGACTCGGGCTTGGCGTCGGCGTGGGCGTCGGGGATGGCGTGGGCGTCGGGGATGGCGTGGGCGTCGGTGAGGGTGAGGGTGAGGGCGTGGGAGTCGGGCTCGGCGTCGGTGACGCGGTCGGGCTCGGTGTCGGCGTCGGCTCCGGCGAGCGCGTCAGGACAAGAGCGCCGGCGCTGACGAGGACGGCGAGCAGGACGAGGCCGCCCACGACGAGCAGTCCGGCACGGGATCTGAGGCGATGCATCGGCCGTCCATCCTACCGGGGCCGGCGTCTGCCATTCACGAATCCGCTGCTAGACTGACAGGCGATGCCGGGCTTCTCGACGCGTGCCATTCGAGCCGCCAGCCGCGCCCCCGACGTCCCTCAGCCGCCGGTCAATGTGCCGATCTACCAGACGAGCACATTCGAGATGGCCGATGCGGACGAGCTTGCCGAGCTGCTCGGCTTCGAGCGCCCCGGCCACTCCTATTCGCGCTATTCGAACCCCACCCATGCCGCGCTCGAGGAAGCCCTGGCAGAGCTGGAGGGCGCCGATGCGGCGATCGCCACCGCTTCGGGCATGGCGGCCATGCACGCCGTGGTCCTCTCGCTGCTGCGGGCGGGAGACGAGATCATCGTGCCGCGTGCCGTCTACGGCGGCATGGTCAGCCTGATCGCCGCCATCCTCGCGCGTTCGGGGATCGGTCATCAATCGGTGGATACCACCGACCTGGAGCAGGTGCAGGCCGCCATCACTGAGGGGACTCGCCTGATCTGGCTCGAGACGATCAGCAATCCGACCACCGCCGTGGCCGACATCGGGGCCGTGGCGAACCTCGCGCATGAGCGCGGCGTGCTGGTCGCGGTGGACAACACGTTCGCCTCTCCGGCCATTGCCAACCCGTTGAGCTTCGGCGCGGACATCGTGGTCCATTCACTCACGAAGTACATCGGCGGCCATTCGGATCTGATAGGTGGAGTCGTGCTCGGTGGCGCCGACCGTGTTGCGTCAGCTCGCAAGATCGTCATCAATGCCGGCGGAAACGCTGCGCCATTCGAGGCGTTCCTGGCGTTGCGCGGCCTGAAGACGCTGGCGCTGCGCATGGAGCGACACTCGGCGAATGCGCTTGCGGTGGCGCGGGCCCTGGAGGGTTCCCCTGGCGTCGCCCGGGTGCGGTATCCGGGACTCGCCTCGCATCCGCAGCACGACCTGGCGATGCGCACCTTTCGAGATGGCATGGCGGGCGGGATGCTTGCCATTGAGCTCGAAGGTGGTCGCGCGCACGGGGAGCGATTCCTGGGCCGCCTCCGGGTGGCGGTGCATGCCACCAGCCTCGGCAGTGTCGAGACGCTGGTGAGCCACCCCGCCAGCTCATCGCATCGTCAGCTCGGCGCGGGGGAGCTCGCGGCGGCCGGGATGTCAGCGGGAACCATGCGTGTCTCGATCGGCATCGAGGACGCGGCCGACCTGATCGAGGATCTCGCAGGCGCCGCGCGCCCCGGGACGTGACACCGCCGCGCGTCGCCGTGGGGGCGGCGCCGGCCGGGGAACGATTGGCTCACGCCGCGGAGCGTCTGCTGCGCGTGCTCGGGGACGCACGCACCGCGCTCGCGCTGCTCCTCCTCACCGCCATCGCCAATGCGATCGCCGCGCTGCTGCCGGACGGACCGAGCGAGCTGAATGCCTGGCCGTACGCCCTCCTCCTCGGGGCCGTGGCGCTGAGTGGCGTCGCGGCGGTTGCCGTACGATCACCGACCGTCTGGCGCGAGTGGCGCCGCCCGACCGCCGTGCAGCGCGGAACCGGCACGCTCCGCCTGCTGATGCCGGACATCACCCCCGATGTCGTCCAGCAAGACCTTCGGAGGGCAGGCTACCGGACGCGACATGAGGAGCGCAGCGGTCGATGGGCGGTGCACGGCGCGCGCCGCGGATGGTCCAGGTACGCGGGCCTCGTCAGCCACCTCGCTCTCGTGGTGGTCATCATCGGTGTTGCCGTCGGGGCTGCGTTCGGATCGGAGACCGAGTTCACCCTCCTGCGCGGCGACCAGGCGCTGCTCGACGCTCCGCGCGCGGGCTTTGCGTCCTCCGTGCGGCTGGAGGGCCTTGATGCCGAGTTCGGCCCTGACGCTCGTCCGCGCCGGCTCGACACGACGGTCACCTTTCTGCGGGATGGTGAGCCGATCCGTGAGGCGGTCCTGCGCGTCAACGAGCCCGGCGACTTCGATGGCTACCTCGTCCATCCGTGGACCTACGGACCGGCTGTGCGGATCCGGGTTACCACGCTGGGTGGTGGTCCATTGCTCGATGCGCCGGTGCCGCTCACCGGGTTGCGAGACGGCGTGCCGGTCGGCTCGGCGGAGCTCCCGACGGCCGACGTGACCCTCGGACTGGCGATCACCGATGCGGACCGCAACGAGCTGGGCGTCAGCGTCGTGGACATGACGGGTCGCCTCGTCGACAGCGCGCGCCTCCTGCCGGGCGACACGGCACGCCTGGGCAACCTGAGCGTTGAGCTCAACGGCTTCGACGCGTGGGTCACCTTCCTGTCGCGTCGCGATCCAGGATCCATGATCCTGTTCGTCGGCGCGGCGGCACTGTCGGCTTCGCTTGCGGTCGCCTTCTGGCTGCCCCGGCGACGGCTCACCGTGCGCCGCAGCGGCGCAGGCACCGAGCTGCTCCTGAGGGGCGAGCGTTTCGACCGACTCACCGATGAGCTGGATCGGCTCCGCCTCCTTTTCGGCGTCCGGCCGTGACCAGCGTCCTCGACCTCTGGCGCGCGGTCGACCCCGAATCACGGCTCGTGTCCGGATCCGTCGAGCGCCTGGCGCGTCCGGTGCGCGGCATCGCTCGCACCCGGACGGCGCCGCCGCATCTGCCGATGCTGCGAGAGCATGAGCTGCTGGTGACCGATGCGGCGTTGATCGCCGGAAGCACGCTCGGTTCGCTGGTGGACGCACTGCATGAGACCGGAACGCCACCGATAGCGGTGTGGCTCGCATCGAGCGAGGCAACGCGGCTCGAGGCGGCGGGCGACGGGCTGCCGATCCTGCTCGGTGCCGGATCCGTGCCCTCGATTGCCGCCGCCGCCGCGCGCCATCTCGATGACGAGGTCGCACAGCTCGGCGCGTTTGTCAGCTCTCTGCGGCTGGCCGGTGCGGAGGCGGCCCTGGCCGACCCTCAGCCATCGGCGCCCGCCGGTGTGGTGGCCGCACGGCTCCGGCGCGGAGTCGCCGTCACCATCGATGGCGCCCTGCGCGCCCTGCATCCACGACCGGCCGGTCGCGCACTGGCGACGCGCTTCGCCGCGGCACACCTCCACCTCCTCGCCGACCGCACGGAAGGCGGTACGCCGGTGCGGCGAACGTCGAATGGGCTCTGGGTGCTCGAGCGCCCGATCGTCCCGGGCGCTTCCGCGTGGTTCTTCGACGATCTTCCGCCCGCGCGTATCGACGAAGTGGGCATCGAGGCGCTGGCGGTCACGCTGCGAGCGCTCCTCCGCCGCGCTCCTCCGCCCGCCCGCTCGCGCACCACGCCGAGGACCGCACGGTCCAGCGGTGATCCGATGCGGGACACGCTGCTGGCCGTCGCCCGCGCCAACGGACGGGTTGCACCGGCCGCTCGGTCGCTCGGCGTGCACCGCAACACCGTCCTGTACCGGCTTCGGCGAGCCCAGGCGGAGATGGGGATCGACCCGCGCCAACCGGCCGACGCACTGGGCCTCCTGCGGGACGACGAGGCCGAATAGTCGCGGGTCACGCGGCGGACCGTATCGCCCGCGAATATGCAACCGACGTTGTGCGGACTGCACAACGCCGCGACGCGCGACGTGGGTGGGTTGGCGTGATTTGACTCCCTGGCGGCGGTACGCTCATCGGCGACTCCATTCGTCCATCCCACGAGGTTCTCCATGGCTCCCTTCAAGCTCGACGACGCACTCAAGCTGGCGGAGGATCGCAACCTCCGCTTCGTCAGCCTCCAGTTCACCGACATCGTTGGCCAGGTGAAGTCGGTGCAGGTCCCGATGCACCAGCTGGAGGAGGCGGTCGAGCACGGCAAATGGTTCGACGGCTCGAGCATCGAGGGCTTTACCCGTATCGCCGAGTCGGACATGTTCCTGGTGCCCGACCTGTCGACGTTCAGCCCCATTCCGTGGGAACGGGGGATCGGACCCGACGGCGCGACGAAGCTGGCGACGGGGAGCGCGCGCGTCATCTGTGACGTGTTCGACCCGAATGGCGAGCCGTTCCCGGGCGATCCGCGCGGCGTCCTGCGTCGTCAGCTGGATCGGGCCAAGAAGCTCGGCTTCACGCTGAACACCGGTCCGGAGCTCGAATTCTTCCTCCTGCGCCGATCGAACGGGACGGTCGAACCGCTCCCACACGACGCCGCGGGCTACTTCGACCTCTCCGAGGACCTCGGCACCGAGGTTCGCAAGGAGATGATGAATGCGCTCGAGGAGTTCGGGATCCGGGTCGAGACGGCACACCACGAGGTGGCCACCGGCCAGCATGAGATCGACTTCGAATACGCCGA
Source organism: Chloroflexota bacterium (assembly GCA_030859955.1). Taxonomy (GTDB): domain Bacteria; phylum Chloroflexota; class Limnocylindria; order QHBO01; family QHBO01; genus JACDBZ01. The sequence goes on from JALZJE010000142.1 coordinate 17,697, forward strand.
TGCGCTGCGTACCGCCGACAACGCCGTAACCTTCAAGACGACGCTCAAGGCCATCGCGGCATCGCACGGGCTGTACGCCACGTTCATGCCGAAGCCGTTCTTCGGCATCAACGGCTCCGGCATGCACACCCACATGAGCCTCTGGGACGACAAGAAGGGCAAGAACGCCTTCGCCGATCCGAAGGATCCGTACGGCCTCTCGGAGCTGGCTCGCAATTACATCGCCGGCGTCCTCGAGCACGCGCGCGGCATGATCGCGATCCTCGCGCCCCTCGTGAACAGCTACAAGCGGCTCGTTCCCGGGTACGAGGCTCCCGTCTACGTCGGGTGGGCTCGGATCAATCGCTCCGCCCTCATCCGCATTCCGCAGAGCAGCAAGGGACAGCTCAATTCGGTGCGCATCGAGCTGCGCTGCCCGGATCCGTCGTCGAACCCGTACCTGGCCTTCGCCGCCATGCTCGCCGCCGGCCTGGACGGCGTGGAGCGCAAGCTGACCCCGCCGGACCCGGTGGAGGAGAACCTCTATCACTTCGACGCCGCCAAGCTCGAGAGCCGCAAGATCAAGCAGCTGCCTGGCACGCTGCGCGAGGCGATCGACGAACTCAGGGCTGACCGCGTCATCGCCGAGGCGCTCGGCGAGCACGTCTTCGAGCGCTTCGTGGAGGCCAAGACCGAGGAGTGGGACGAATATCGCATGCAGGTCAGCGCGTGGGAGGTGGATCGCTACCTGGGGGCCTTCTGAGGAACGCCGGCGGTAGAATCACGCGCCAATCGCCGTCCGGTATCTGAGGTTCTCCGCTGTCCGCTTCCCGTTCGCGGCTGCTCCTCGTCTCGATGTATCCCCTCGACCAGGGGCTCTGGGGCGCGACGGCCCGAATCACGCATCTGCGATCGGCGCTGGGGAACCTCGCCGAGCTGGAGGTCGTTGCGGGAGATCGCGCGCAACGGCGCGCTCGCCTCACGCGGTATGCCTGGTCGGGCCGCCTTCGTGGCCTGGACGGCATCTACGTCGAGAACAGCTCGACCCTGCCCTCCGAAACCGATATCGCCTTCCTGGCGCTCGCCCGGGCACTCGGCATCCCGGTCCTGACGTACGTTCGTGACGCGCAATACCTGTTCGAGGAGTATTACGCGGCGACGACACTGAAACGACGGCTGGCGAGGGACCTCTTCCTGCCCGCCATTCGCCTCCTGCGTCGCGTCTCCTCGCGCACTGCATACCCCTCCCGAGGCCTCGCCGCGGCGGTCCGGGATCCACTCCCGGAGCCACTGCTCCTGCCACCGGGTAGCCCGCCTCCGGTTTTCGTGCCACGCAATCACGACGCTCGCTCGCTCCTGTTCGTCGGCGCGATGCGGTATGCCGCCCACGGCCTCAGCCTCCTGGTTTCGTCGATCGAGCGTGTGCGGGCGGCGGGCAGTGACCTGCGCCTCATCGTCGTCTCACGTCAGGGCGAGGAGCCGCCGCAGCCTCGACCGGGGTGGATGCACGTCGTTCGCGGCTCCGGCACCGAGATCCACGCCCTTCTACCGGAGGTCCTCGCAACCATCCAGCCGCGGCTACGAAGCCCCTACAACGATCTCGCCGTGCCGATCAAGGTGATGGATTACCTGAGCTACGGCCGTCCCCTCGTCGTCACCGACTGCACGGAGCAGGCACGGATCGTACGCGGGGCCGATGCCGGGATCGTGGTGAAGGACACCGTCGACGACATGACCGCCGGGCTCGAGCGCCTGCTGCGTGCGGAGGCCGCAGAGCTCGATCGCTGGTCCACCAACGCGATCGCTGCGGCGGAGCGCTCGTCGTGGACGGAGCGAGCGACACAGGTCGTCGGCGTCCTGGAGCAGGAATCGCGATGATCATCGTGCTCACGCGCATCTGGCCGACCCCGGAGCGGCCGAGCCTCGGGATCTTCGTGCGGGAGCGAGTCCGCGGCGTGGCGGGTATTCGGGTCGTGAAGCCACGCTCGCATCGGCTTCCGCGGTTGCTCCTGTACTCATTCCTCTTTTTCGACGCACTGCGCGTGCGAGGGTCCATTCGGGGCATCGAGGCGCACATGGCCGTGCCGACGGGGCTGGCGGGACTGGCGCTGGCCCGCCTGCGGCGGGTGCCCCTGGTCGTGTATGCCCACGGGCGGGACGTTCGCGACTGGCGACGCAAGCCATTGCCCCTCCGCTGGCTCACCCCGTTCGTCATCCGCCACGCGGATCGCGTCATCACCAACTCGACCGATACCGCGCGCCACATTCGCGAGATGCGTGTCGAGCCGACCATCGCGCCGCCCGGGGTGGACCTGGCGGCCTTTTCGGTCACGCCCCGTCCGGCGGACCGCCGCGTGCTGTATCTCGGCGGCCGCAGCCGGCGCAAGGGATACGAAATCGCGGCCGGCCTGGCCGACACGCTCGTCGGGCCGTGGCTGCGCGACGTGGAGCCTGACGAGATCCCGACACTCATCTCGGAGCACGATGTCGTGCTGATCCCATCGGTCTCCGAGGCCTTCGGCCTGGTCGCCGTCGAGGCCATCGCCAGCGGCCGCTGGGTCGTTGCCAGCGACGTCGGAGGCCTGCGAGAGATCGTCATCGACGGCGTGAACGGAACCCTGGTCGGGGATGGTGACTTCGCCGGAGCACTGGCGCGGATTCCCGACTACGAGCCGCTCGCGCTGCGCCGCACGGTCGAGCGCTTCAGCCTCGAGCGCTCACAGGAGGCAATGGCTGCCATCTGGGACGAGGTTGCTCCGCGAGCGGCGAGCTGATCGGCCGATCATCGTCGACTGAGGAATGCCAGCACGGGCCGTAGCCGGCGCACGGAGCCGATCCGCAGCGCCACCGCCAAGAGGGGGTAGGCGACAAGGCAGGCGAGACGCCAGGCGACGTGGTCTGGACCGAGCAGCGCGGCCGCGGCTAGGGTCATCCCCAGCGCCAGGCTCGCGGTGACGCGGCCGATCTCCCACGGCACGCGGTAGAACCGCTGTGACACCATCCCGGCGGCCAGGGCCAGGACGGCATAGCTCACCAGCGTCGACACGGCCGCCCCCAGATACCCGAGCACCGGGATGAGGACCAGGTTGAGCAGGACGCTGCCGATCGCCGCGCCTCCGAGGATGATGGGCACCCGACGCGTCTGCGACTCGAGGTTCAGCCCGGTCGACACGATGGTGAAGATGCCATAGAGCACGTAGGCGAACGCGCTGAATGGCGTGATGAAGCGCGCGGGCTCGAACGCCGGCGTCAGCAGGATTCGGATCGCATCGGTGCCGAGCGCCGCCAGGCCCAGGGCCAGGAACGACGCCAGCAGCGCGAAGGCGGTCAGCACGCGCGCGATCACCTGCCGTGCGTCTGCCTGCCGTGCGATCTCCCAGTAGGCTGCCCCCCAGGCCAGGGTGAACGGTGCGACGGCGAGCGCGTTGATCGCCAACCCGACGGTGTAGCCGGCCGAGTAGAGACCGACCGCCTCCCTGCCCTCGAAGGCCTGGACGAGATACCGATCCGAAAGATTGAGGGTCCACCCAGCCACGGAAGCGGGCACGAGCGGGAGGCTGAAGGCGAGCATCCGACCCGCCAGCCGCCGATCGAGTCCGGGTGCCGGCCGTCGCTCGCCCGCCAGTACCAGCATGCCGAGCACCGCCGCGACAATCGAAGCCCCGAGCGACCCCATTACGACGCCCAGCACGCCCAGGTCGAGCACCACGACGAAGAGCACGATCAGCACGCTTCCGAGGACCGCGCGGCTGAACGACAGTGCGGCGTACGGGCGGGGACGCCGGCGAGCGCGCAGGAGCGAGAGCGGGACGAGGTTGAGCGTGTCGAAGAACAAGATCGGACCGATCAGCGCAACGAGGAGCCACGCGGACGTCGATCCGATGAGGGCGCTGGCGAGCGGCAGCGAAAGCGCGGTGAAGGCGAGCAGAGCGAACGTCGAGATGATGAGGCGAAGGCCCAGGGCGGTCCGCAGCGCGGCATCGCGCTCGAGGTCATCGTGAGCGTCCTTCAGGTACGCGCGGAAGAATGCCTGTGGCAGGGCGGCCGTCGCGACCAGGGTGGCCAGCGACAGGGTCGTCGTCAGGATGGCGACCGTGCCGAAGTCGGCGACCCCGAGCTGCCGGGCATAGATGGGCACCAGCACGATTGCCAGCGTCTGGTTGGCGACCCCACCGAGGCCGTACACCGCGGATTCGCCTAGCATCCGGCGCAACGGCTGTGGCCGCGGGCCAGGCGCGCAGGCCGCCCCTCGCGGGCTCTGCTCGGCGCGATCGGCGGTCACGCAGCGATGGTAGAGGAGAAGGATGGCTGGTTCCGACCTGCGCCTGCTGATCGTGACGCGCATCTGGCCGACACCCGAAGCACCGTCCAGCGGCATCTTCGTGGCGAATCGCTGTGAAGGCATGGCGAACGTCACGGTCGCGCGGGCGATGCACCAGCACCGGCACTGGGTCCTCGCGCTGCTGGCATTCCTGTGGGACACCGTCCGGGTGCGCGGCCGGTTCGATGGAGTTGAGGCGCATGTCGTCTACCCGGCCGGCCTGGTGGGTTGGGTCACCGCCCGCCTGCGACGGATTCCGATCGTGGTGTATGCCCACGGCACCGACGTGCGCGAGGCGCCGAACCGCGGTCGAGGCTATCGCCTGCTGGCAGGATGGGTCGTCCGGCATGCCGATGTCGTGGTCACCAACTCGAGTGACACCCGGGCTCACGTTCGTCGCCTCGGCGGTGACGCGCTCATTGCGCCCCCCGGCATCCCGCTTGACCGATACCGGCCGACGCCGCGTCCAGCCGACCGGCGCGTGCTCTACCTGGGTGGCCGCAACCCGCGCAAGGGCCACGATGTGGCGATGGGCCTTGCCGACACCATGGTGGGGCCGGGCATCAGGGACGTGCCGCCGGGGGAGGTTCCGGAGCTCATGGCAGCCCACGACGTGGTGCTGGTGCCGTCGACCGCCGAGCCATTCGGCCTCGTGGCGCTGGAGGGCATCGCCAGTGGTCGCTGGGTGGTGGCCAGCGACGTGGGCGGGCTGCGCGACATCGTCATCGACGGCGTGAACGGCACGCTCGTGGCAGATGGGAACTTCGCTGGGGCCCTGGCGCGCGTCCCGGACTACGATCCCGACGGGATCGCCCGAACCGTCCGACGCTTCAGCATCGAACGCTGGCAGGCCGACCTCGATTCCATCTGGCGCGGCGTCCTTGCCCAGGGCCATCGACGTGGCTGATCGACCCCTAAAGGCACATGTGGTCATGCTCGTGCGGAATCCCTACACCCACGACTCGCGCGTCGAAAAGGAGGCGCGCACGCTGCTCGGGGACGGGTACAGGGTGACCGTTGTCGCCGATGCCGCCGCGGGCCTGCCGTCGCGAGAGCATCGCGACGGGACCGTCGTCGTCCGCGTGCGCCGCCGCGGAACCGCTGTGCCCGGCCTGAGGTACCTCGCGCATGAGCTCCGGCTGATGGGCGTCCTGCTGCTCCTTCAGCCCGACATCCTCCATGCCCACGACAGCAATGCGCTCGTGCCCGTCGCGCTCGCCGCCCGACGCCGCGGCATACCGTTCGTCTACGACGCGCACGACCTGTGGCTGGGACGGCCGCGCCGTGATCGCTCGCGGCTCTATTTCGGGCTGAGCCAGGTGACCTATCGGCTCATCGAGCGGACGCTCATTCCTTGGGCAGCCGCCGTCATCACCGTCAGCCGACCGATTGCTGATCATCTCGCGCGTCGGTACGGTCTGGGTAGGGTTGACCTGGTTCACAACTATCCAGATCGTCACCCGGTTGCCCGCAGAGATCTTCGCGAACGATTCGATGCATCCGCCAGCTCCGTCGATCGGCGCCTCGTGCTGTACCTCGGGGCATTGATGGGCGGCAGGGGGCTGGAGGAGCTCGCCGACGCTGCCGCCCACTTCGAAGACGCCGAGCTGGTCCTCCTCGGCAGCGGCGCGTTGGAGGCAGAGCTCGCGCGGCGTATCCGCCTCGCCGGATCGGGCGATCGCGTGCATCTGGTGGCCCCGGTCCCGCCGGACCAGGTGGTCGACTACGCGGCATCGGCGGACGTGGGCGTGAGCCCCATCGTGCCTTCATGCCTGAACTACCGCTATTCGTTGCCGAACAAGCTGTTCCAGTACATGGCGGCGGGCATTCCGGTGGTGGCAAGCGACTTCCCGCAGGTGCGCGAAATCGTGGAGGGCAGCGGCTGCGGCCTCGTCGTCGACACGAGCAGGCCGGCGGATATCGCCGCGGCGGTCAACCGGATCCTCGCCGATCCGGCGTGGGCACTGGCGATGGGTGAGCGAGGCCGGGCCGCGGTGGAGGAGCGCTACAACTGGTCGACCGCCGCCGAAACCCTGCTCTCGGTTTACGCGCGCCTGCCGCGTTGAGCGTTCAGCGCCACGTTCCAGGCCGGACAGCGGTCGGAACCGCCCCGGCGGACATCGCCGCATCGATGATTCGCCAGGCATCCTGCACGCCCAGCCAGCCCCGGACGTCGGTCGGCCGCTTCTCGAGGGTCTTGTAGGTCCGAAAGAAGGTCTCGATCTCCAGCAACCGATGAGGCGAGAGGTCTTCCAGCGCATGGGTCGACTCCCAGCGTGGATCGTCGTGGGCCACGGCCAGGATCTTGAAGTCGTGACCCTTCTCATCGGCCATGTCGAGGACGCCGACCGGACGCGCGCGAACGACGCATCCGGGGAAGGTCGGACCCGAGATGACGACGAGCACGTCGAGTGGATCCCCGTCATCGGCCATGCTGCCGTCGATGAACCCGTAGTCGCATGGGTAATGGACGCTCGAGTACAGGACGCGATCGAGAACGTACCGATGGCGCGCGTGGTCGTACTCGTACTTGTTGCGGCTGCCGGACGGGATCTCGACGGTCACCTCGACCGGAGGCCTGTTCATCGGCTGGTCCATGGATGCAGTATGCCGACAGGCGCAACATCCAGTCGGAGAGCGGCGTCTGGCTATACTCGCCGCCCCGCCCGAATGCAGCCGGAGTTTCTCGATTCGTTCTCGAGCTGTGCGACCGTCCGACCCGCGATCCGCGGCGGCGGCGTTGTTCTCGTTCCTCTTTCCCGGGATCGGGCAGGCCTACAACGGCCAGTGGGCCTTCGCGTGGCTGCTTGCGATCCCGGTGCTGCTCGTCGTAGTCCTGTGCGTGGCGGCGGTGTCCCTCGGCGGGTCAGGATTGGTCAGCCGGCTGCTCGATGCCCGCGTGCTCACCGCCCTCATCGTGCTCGATGTCGCGTTGTTGGGCTGGCGACTCGTCGCAATCCTCCAGGCACACGGGGAGCGCTCGCGCCTGACGTTCCGAAGCGCGTCGACCTGGCTGACCGCCGGCCTGGTGCTGGTGACCATCGCGATGCATGCACTCCCGGCGTACTACGCGTCGAAGGCGATCGACACGCTCGACAGCGTCGCGCTGGAGGGCGGCGGAGGGTTGGGCGGACGCGAGGAGGGAGACGGCGCCATCGATGTCGCGCCGCCGTCGATCCAGCCGGCGGTCGAGCTCGGAGAGCGGGTCACGGTGCTGTTGGTGGGTATCGACCTGGCTCCAGGACGAGATCAGCACCTCACCGACACCATGCTCGTCGCATCGCTCGACCCGGTCACCGGAGAGGGAGCCATGGTCTCGGTGCCGAGAGACCTGTACGGCGTGCCGCTCGGCGACGGACGGGTCTACAACGCGAAGCTCAATTCGCTGCTGGCGGCCGCTCGAGCGGACCGGACCACGTACCCCGAGGGTGGGCCCGCGGCGCTCAAGGCGGCTATCGGGACGCTGCTCGGCACGAGGATCCACTATTTCGTCGCCATCGACATCGAGAGCCTGCGCCAGGTGATCGACACCATCGGCGGCGTGGACGTCACGGTGGAGCGCACCATCGACGATCCGAACTACCCGGACACGCTCACCGGCGAGCGTGGCTTCTACCTGGAGGCAGGGGAACAGCACCTGGACGGAAGGACTGCGCTCGCCTACGCCCGCTCCCGCAAGAGCGCGGGCGAGAGCGACTTCACCCGAGCGGAACGACAGCAGGTCCTGCTCACCGCGATTGCCGAGAAGCTCACCGCGGGGAACCTGTTGGTGACACTGCCGGGGCTGCTCGATGCCATTCGCGACAACGTGGCGACCGACATCCCATCGAGTCGCATCCCCGACCTCGCCGCCGAGGTCCAGGAGGCCGACCTGCGAGGACTCGAACGGGTGGTACTGACCCCGCCCGACTACGTGACGGTCGACCCGAACAGCGCCGCCGGCTACATCCTGCTGCCGAACTTCGAGGCGATCCTCGAGCTCGGCGATCGGATCTTCGGTGGAGGGGATCCCGACGCCACCTCCCGTCCCAGCCCCTGAGCCGATGGCGGCGCTAGACTCGCGGCACTGATGGCACGAATCCTGGTCGCAGAGCCGGTCGCGCAGCCGGGAGTCGACATCCTCGCCTCCGCGCACGAGACCGAGGTCCGGCCCGATGTCGGTCGTGACGGGATCCTTCGCCTGCTCGGCGAGGGCGCCGGCTGGGATGCGCTCATCGTTCGCTCCCAGACGCGCGTCGACGCCGAGCTGCTTGCCGCCGCCGCTCCTCGCCTGAGCGTGGTGGGTGTTGCGAGCGTGGGGACCGACCGCATCGACATCGATGCGGCGACGCGCGCCGGAGTCATGGTCGTCAACGCCCCGACCGGCAACACGATCGCCGCGGCCGAGCACACCATGGCGCTCATGCTGGCGCTGCTGCGTCACATCCCGAACGCGCACGCGTCCATCGGCAATGGCGAGTGGGCGCGCGCCCGTTACACCGGCCGCGAGCTTCGCGGCAAGACGCTCGGCATCATCGGGCTGGGAAAGATCGGCAGGGCGGTGGCACGACGAGCCGCCGGGTTTGAGATGCGCGTCATCGCCGCAGATCCGTATCTGACCGACGAGCAGGGCATGGAGGTCGGAGCGAAGCTGGTGAGCCTGGCGGAGCTGCTGCACCGGTCAGACGTGATCACCGTCCATACGCCGCTGACCTCCCAGACGCGACATCTCCTGGGAAAGGGGCAGCTCGACGCGACCAAACGTGGAGCCTTCGTACTGAACGTCGCGCGGGGTGGCATCGTCGACGAGCGGGCACTCGCCGATGCACTGGCATCCGGCCAGGTGGCCGGTGCCGCGGTGGACGTCTACTCCGCTGAGCCCATGGCGGTCGACAACCCCCTGCGCAGCGCTCCCAATATCGTCCTCACCCCGCACCTCGGAGCTTCCACCACCGAGGCCCAGGACCGGGTTGCCCTCGAGATGGCGGAGCAGGTCCTGATGGCGCTCTCCGGAGTCACGCCGCCGTACGCGGTGAATGCGCCGTCCGTCGCGCCAGAGACGGCGCCTCGGCTTCGCCCGTATGTCGAGCTGGCACGCAGGCTTGCCGTGCTGGCTCGGCAGTTGACGCCCGGCGCGTTCGACGCCGTCTCGCTGACCTACGCCGGAGAGATCGCGGCTGGGGAGTGCGCGCCGATCCGCACCGCCGCCCTGGCCGGAATTCTCGAGGCGGTCACGGACCAGCGTGTCAACGCGGTCAACGCGGACCTCGTTGCGCGTGAGCGTGGATTGACCGTGCGCGAGATTCGGACTTCCTCTTCGGAGCCGTGGGCGTCGCTCGTGGAGCTCGCCGTGGGCCCAGCCGAAGGCGAGCCGCTGCTCCGGCTGGCCGGGTCCACCGCACACGGGCGCCCGCACCTCGCGGGATTGAACGGCTTCGCGATCGACGCCGAGCTCGCGGGCCTGATGCTCGTGACCCGCCACCAGGATCGGCCCGGGATCGTCGGCGCGGTGGGAACCATCCTGGCGGAGGCCGCGATCAACATCTCTTCCCTCGAGCTGTCGCGGCTCTCCGAGCGCGGCGATGCGATGATGTTCGTGTCCGTCGACGATCCGCTCGATGCATCCGTGCTGGCGCAGCTTCGGGGAGTCGACGGCATCACGGAAGCCCGCGTGGTGGAGCTGCCCGCAGGCTAGGCGAGGGCCCGTCACCCGGCAGGCTCACAGCCTCTGACCGTGGCGTCTATCCTGTTCGCCATGAGTCTGAAAGGCGTCGTCCTGGCCGGAGGCAGCGGGTCGCGGCTCTTCCCGCTGACGCTCGTCACGAACAAGCACCTTCTGCCGGTCTATGACCGCCCGATGATCTACTACCCGCTGCTGACGCTCCGTGAGATGGGCTGCGAACAGGTCATGGTGGTCGTTGGCGGTCGTTCCGTCGGCGACGTTCTCGAGCTGCTCCATGACGGATCCGATATCGGCTTGAACCTCACCTATCGGTATCAGCGCGGCGCGCTCGGCATCGCGCACGCCATCGGCCTGGCTCGCGAGTTCGCCGATGAGGATCCCATCGCCATCGTGCTCGGCGACAACATCCTCCACGGTCCGCTCCGCACCTTCGCGGATGAGTTTGCCAACGGGGACGCGCAGGCCGGCGCTGTGCTCAAGGAGGTGCCGGATCCCGAGCGCTTCGGCGTGGCCGAGTTCGACGCGGACGGGACCCTGCTCAACTTCGAGGAGAAGCCCGAGCATCCCAAGAGCAACCTGATCCCGATCGGTGTCTACCTGTTTCGACCATCGGTGTTCGAGGTCATCGACACGCTGGAACCATCGGCCCGGGGCGAGTTCGAGATCACCGACCTGCTCAATCATTACCTGCGCCAACGATCGCTCTCGCACACGGTCTTCGCCGGGGACTGGGAGGACGCCGGCACGATCGAATCGCTGATGGAGGCAAACCGCTTCGCCTCCACCTTCGCCGGGGAGATGCCGCTCCAGACGGATCACGATCCGGGCGAGGTCGACGCGTGAGCTCGGGCCTGCCACGCCGTCTCCTGGTGACCGGGGGAGCCGGCTTCATCGGCTCCGCGTTCGTCCGACGCACGCTTGAGCGCCACCCCGACGCCTCCATCACGGTGCTCGATAAACTCACCTACGCGGGCAACATGGCGAACCTCGCGCCCGTCGAGGGACACCCGGGCTACACCTTCGTGCAGGGTGACATCGCGGATGCCGAGATGGTCGACCGATTGGCGGCCGACGTCGATGCCATCGTCAATTTCGCCGCCGAATCCCATGTCGATCGCAGCATCGAGGAGCCGGACGCGTTCATTCGTACGGATGTGTATGGAACGTTCGTGCTGCTGGAGGCTGCCCGTCAGCACGAGCATCAGCGCTACCTCCAGGTCAGCACCGATGAGGTGTACGGCCATGTCCCCGAGGGCAGCTCGGTCGAGACCGACGTGCTGAAGCCGCGAAGCCCGTACTCGGCCAGCAAGGCGGGTGGCGACCTGCTCGTCGGCGCGTACCACGCCACGTACGGGCTGCCCACCCTCCTGACCCGGGCGAGCAACAATTTCGGTCCATACCACTACCCCGAGAAGGTGATCCCGCTCTTCATCACCAACGCGGTCGATGACGAACCGCTGCCGCTCTACGGCGACGGCCTTCAGATTCGCGACTGGCTGTTCGTCGACGACCACTGCGATGCCCTGGAAACGGTCCTGGCGTGCGGCGAGCCGGGCGAGACCTACAACATCGGCGGCGGAAACGAGCTCACCAACCTGGAGCTGACGCGCTCCATCCTGGAGCTGGTGGGAAAGCCGATCTCACTGGTCCGCTCCGTTCCCGATCGTGCCGGGCACGATCGCCGCTACTCGGTCGACTGCTCGAAGGTCCGAGCGCTCGGCTGGGCGCCCGCGCATGACTTTGCCGATGCACTGCGTCAGACGGTCGAGTGGTACCGAGCCAACGAGGCGTGGTGGCGCCCGCTCAAGAGCGGCGAGTATCGCGACTACTATCGCCGCCAGTACGGAGATCGGCTCGCCGCGGGCTCCGCGGTGGAGTGATGGCACGCGTCGCGATCACCGGCGCGGCCGGTCAGCTCGGCCGACAGCTCGTTCGGGCCTTCCAGGTCGCCGGACACGAGGTGCGCGGCCTGTCACACGCCGATTTCGACATCACCAGCGCTGCCGACGCCGATGACCTCAGGTCGTGGCGACCGCAGGTCGTTGTGAACTCAGCCGCCTGGACCGATGTGGACGGTTGTGCCGGCGACCCCGAGCGCGCGATGCGCGTGAATGGCGAGGCCGCGGGACGCGTCGCCGCGCTCGCCGCCGACTGCGACGCCCTCGCGGTCCAGGTCAGCACCAACGAGGTCTTCGACGGGACGCAGGACCGCGCCTACGCCGAAGACGACGATCCGAATCCCATCAATGCCTACGGCCGCTCCAAGCTGGCGGGCGAGCGTGCCGTGGCGGCCGCCAATCCGCGCCACCTGATCGTTCGCACAGCGTGGCTCTTCGGGCCCGGAGGCACGAATTTCGTGACAAAGATCCTTGCCGCCGCCCAGCGAGCCGTCGATAGCGGGCAGCCGCTGCGCATCGTCGCCGACGAGATCGGCAACCCCACCTGGACCCCCGACCTGGCCATGGCCATCGCCAATGCGGTCGCCGGCCCAGCCGGCCGCAGCCTCATCCACGCAGCCGGATCGCCATCTGCTTCGCGGCTCGAATGGGCTCGGGTCGCGCTCTATGCCGCCGGATCGAGCGTGTCCATTGAGCCGGTCGCGCTCGCCTCCTTCGAGCGGGCGTCGACGCCACCGGCGCGTGCGGTCCTTGCTCCCTCGGAGGGTCTGCCGCAGATGGACTGGCGCCCGGCCACCGTTCGATGCGTCAACGACACGCCGGTGCCACAGCCTTGAGTCCCCTGCGACGCGTCGACACGCTGCTGGACGGACTGGTGTTGGTCGAGCCGACGGTGCACGGCGACGAGCGCGGCTTCTTCGTGGAGACGTACAGCAGGGCCATCTATCGGGAGACGGGGATCGGCGAGGAGTTCGTCCAGGACAAC
>JALZJE010000146.1 GCA_030859955.1 Chloroflexota bacterium
CTGTAGATACGTGCATGCCACGCACATCCAAGCGTGGTCGCTCGCCGCGACATCGGTCTCCGCTAGACTCGACCACCGTCCGCAAGGAGCCTCCAACCCCGTGCCAGCGCCGAACTTCGACGTCATCGCCAGCCTCGCCAAACGACGTGGATTCGTGTTCCCGTCGAGCGAGATCTACGGCGGGATGGCCGGGTTCTGGGACTACGGTCCGCTGGGAGTGGAGCTGAAGAACAACGTCAAACAGGCGTGGTGGCGGCACATGGTCCAGCTGCGCGACGATGTGGTCGGGCTCGACGCGTCGATCATCATGAATCCGCGCGTGTGGGAGGCCTCGGGCCACGTCGCCGGCTTCAGCGATCCCATGGTCGACTGCCGCAACTGCAAGAATCGCTTCCGCGAGGACGATCTGAAAGGCAAGCCGTCCGAGATCGCATGCCCCAATTGCGGGAACAAAGGCACGCTGACCGAGCCGCGCCAGTTCAACCTCATGTTCGCCACGCAGGTCGGGCCGGTGGCGGATAGTTCTTCCGTTGCCTACCTGCGCCCGGAAACCGCGCAGGCCATGTTCGTCCAGTTCGACAACGTGGCAACCTCGATGCGTCGCAAGCTGCCCTTCGGGATCGCCCAGATGGGCCGATCCTTCCGCAACGAGATCACGCCGGGCAACTTCATCTTCCGCCTTCGCGAGTTCGAGCAGATGGAGATGGAGTTCTTCGTCCATCCGCGCGACGAGGACGAGTGGTTCGCCTACTGGGTCGACGCCCGCCACCACTGGTGGACCGATGTGCTCGGCATCTCAGGCGACCGCCTCCGCCTGCGCCCGCACGAGGCCGATGAGCTCTCGCACTACTCGAAGCAGACCACCGACATCGAGTACCAGTTCCCCATCGGTTGGTCTGAGCTTGAAGGCGTCGCGGATCGGACTGATTTCGACCTTCGCGCACACGCGGCCGGCAGTGGGAGAAAGCTCGAGGTCTTCGACGAGGCATCGGGGGAGCACGTGACGCCGTTCGCGATCGAGCCCGCGATGGGGGTCGATCGCGCCGTGCTCACCGTCCTGGTGGACGCTTACGCCGAGGAGCAGCTGGCAAAGGAGAAGCGGGTCGTGCTCCGCATCCGGCCCGAGCTGGCGCCGATCAAGGCGGCGGTCCTGCCGCTCCTGCGCAACCGCCCGGAGCTCGTGGAGCGGGCTCGCCGGCTCACGACGGAGCTCAAGCAGCACGTCGTGGCGCAGTACGACGACACCGCATCGATCGGTAAGCTCTATCGCCGCCAGGACGAGATCGGCACGCCGTTCTGCGTCACGGTGGACCCCGAGTCACTCGAGGATGGCGCCGCAACCATTCGCGAGCGAGACTCGATGACGCAGGAGCGCGTTTCGCTTGACCTCGTGCCGCAGCGGGTTGCCGATCTGGTGGCCGGCCGCAGTGCATGGGAGGGCGTTCCGCGGGAGCCGACTCCGGCGTGAGTCGCATCGGCTTGAAGTTGCCATCCACCGCTCACGTCGATGCCAGGCGACGGTCTGGTTCTGCCGCCGGACTCAAAGATGGGCAAATCTATGTCGGTCGGCGCGTCCATCAGCCGCCGCGTCACGTAGCGCCGATGACATGGGTGGGTGGCAACTTCTGATGCCTGTGACGCCGCTTGAGGAGGTGCACCACGCCTTCGACCGTGGTGACCACGATGGCGTCCTTCGACTCACGCATGAGCTGTTGTCGCAGCGCCCCGGCGATGATGCCGCACACGAGTACCGCGCTCGCGCGCTCCTTGCTCTCGGCCGAGTGGAGGAGGCGCAGCGCCACGCCCAGGACGCTGTTCGGCTGGACCCTGACGAGATTCGTTATCGCGAGCTGTTGGCGCGGGTGCTCTCGAGCCAGGGAGCGCACCGGGACGCGGCCGCGGAGTTCGGTCGACTGGCCCGCAATGATCCGAGTCAATCGACCTGGACGGTGGCGGAAGCGCAGGAGCGGCTCGGCGCGTCACAGCCGTCGATGGGTCTCGAGGCGGCTCGACGTGCCGTGCGGCTCGAGCCACGCAACGGTCGCGCCCAGCTCGCACTCAGCCAGGCGCTGGCACGCACGGGGGACGCTCGCAGTGCGATTCAGGCTGCCGTGGTTGCGCTCCGCCTGCTCGACGGTCTGCCCGAAGCGCGCGAAGCGCTAGCCGACGCCCGCTGGCTCGCTGACGAGGACGTCGCGGCCTTCGAGGGGTTCCGATCGCTGGCAACCGAGCTCACCGGTCTCGATCGGGACCGCGTGATGGCCAAAGCACGGACCGTCTATCGGCAGCACAGCGGATGGGCGGGCCGGATTGTTTCCGGTATCGGCCCGCTGTTCGATCTTGCCTTCCGGCGTGGGTGGGTTCGCGTCACTCCATGAACACCGTTCGACTCCGTGCGGCGCAGACGGAACAGCTCGGGCCCGATCAACTCGATGAGCTGACCCGCCTCTGCGAGGCGGCCTTCGGCGAGCCGTTTGCGGAAACGTGGGAGCGGGTCGGACCCGGACTGCACGTCATCGCCGAGGCCGATGGCCGAATCGTCGCCCATGCCATGATCATCGACCGCCGCATGTATCTCGGCCACGAGATGGATGTCGCGCTCGACGTCGGCTACGTCGAGCACGTGGCGACCCTGCCGGAAGCGCAGGGCGTGGGACATGGTGCGAGCGTGATGCGCGAGATCGGGCGCATCCTCAACGACGAATACGAGCTCGGCGCGCTGGCGACCGGCAGCAACGGCTTCTATCAGCGGCTCGGCTGGGAGACATGGATGGGGCCGACCGAGGTTCGCACGGCCGACGGTGAACGCGTGCGCAGCGCCGATCAGGATGGACACGTCATGGTCCTCCGCACGCCGCGCTCGCCGGCCGACCTCGACCCCAACGTGGCGATCGCTGTGGACTGGCGCCCCGGAGATCCCTGGTAGGTCCGGCCATTCTGCCCCCGGCGATGCGCAACATCCGTCCCGCACCAGGCATCTCATCGGCAAGGAGGGACCGATGCGCGCTCGACCGATCCTGCTGGCGATCCTCGGCCTGGTCGCGGGTTGCGGGCCTTGGATCATCACGCCCGAAACGCCCACGCCGTCCGCTTCTCCTTCGGCGCCCACCTTTGCCGATGAGCGAGCGTTGCTCGCCGCCCAATTCGATCGGGTGGCAGCAGTAACCCGGTCGCTTGCCCGGCCGGCACACTTCAGGTCCGCTACTACCTCTTCGGCCAGGACACGCGGCAGGTCGCGAAGACAATGCGGTCTCGAGGCGCTCGGCGGTCAGGTGATCAACCGACTGTGGGTGATGCCCATCCTCGACGACGAGATCTCCGCTGACCAGAGGTGGGAGATTCGCGACAGCCTCGGGATCGGTCTCATGCAGAGCGGCACCGCGGCTCTCTTCCTGTCCGATGAACCTCGCGACGGACAGAGCACGTTGTGCCAGTCCACCCACTGAGGATTCGATGCAACATTGCCCGTCGGCCGTGCATCTGACGCGCATCTGAACGAGGGAGGAGGAGCAGTTGCTCGAGCCGGCAGGCGCCTTGGACGTTATCGAGGCGCCCGAGGTGACCGATACGACCGGAGCGCGCGCCGCATTCGACGCACGCTTCGCGCTGGCTCGCGAACGGCTCCTCAGGATCACCGCCTCGCTGGTCGGGGCGGACGATGCGGAGGACGTGGTGCAGGACACCTATCTATTGGGACGGCGACGATTCGACCAGTTGCGCGACGAATCGGCCTTTGAGCCGTGGCTGACGCGCATCGCGGTGAACCTGTGCTTCGGACGACATCGGCGATTGAAGCGGCTGCGAGAGCTGTTCCCCGCGCTTCTACCGGGCAAGTCCGCGGCGTCCGACATCGGCCTTCGCGACATGGTCGAGAAGCTGCCGCCGCGTGAGCGCACCGTGCTCGTCCTCCATTACGGCCACGGGTATGGGCTGGAGGAGATCGCGACGCTGCTCGACCTGACGCATACGAACGTGCGCACGATCATCGCCCGCACCCGCAAGCGGCTGTTCGCTGCTTGGCGGCATGCCGAAGGCCAGGACCGATGAGCCGCTGTCGCCAGACCGAGGCGCTCCTCCACGCCACCTTCGCCGGCATCGAGATCACGAGGGTTCAGGCAGGGCACGTTTCGGCGTGTGCCGAGTGTGCTCACGCGCTGGCTGAGGCTCGCGCTTTTGACAACGAGCTTCACTCCGTCGGCTTCGATCTGACTCCCGAGCCGATGCTTCCTGCACCAGTCTCTTTGGAGTCAGCACGTGACGAGAGGCGGGACAGACCGATGCGGTGGCGGCGTGGCTTGGTCGGCGGTGTGGCTGTTGTGCTATTGGCGGCAGTCGTTGTCGGTGGCGGTCAATGGCCATGGTCTCTGGGCGGCGACCAGCTACCGGGGACCGGCATCGCCATCGATCAGCCAACGGACGAGCGAGTAATGAGCTGGGCGAGCGGCATCGAGGAGGCAGCTCTGCGCCTTCAAGGTCGGAGGAACGCCGATGCGGGATGGGAGCTGATCCGAGTCGAGCATTGTGGATCTGTTGGCATGGCTTTCTTCGTGGGCCTCGGGCTAGAGGGCGAGCGGACGTATGTCTGGGGATCGGGTCCGATCGATGTTCCTCGCCCGACAACCACCGGCCTGAGCGCATCGGTCGATGACCGGACGGCAGCCAGGCTGCGAGCGACCCTTCCGCCCTGCGATGTGATGCTTGATCGCGTGGCGCAGGAAGTGTTCGACGAGGTTGGCGACGCCCGCGATCTGTGGACACTCACGACGGGCGACGAGGCTTTCGAAGGTGAGGCGCGCGTGATCGGGGTGACGCCGATCCGTGAGGGGCACCGGGCAGGCCCGAACGGTGAGAAGGCAATCCCGACGTTCCTCATGCTCCTCGAGCGACAGACCGAACGCGCACATTGGATCGAGCGACCATCGATCAGTGTCATGGGCGGCTGGACTGTGACTTCCAGCGTTGGCGATCGCGCCGCGGAACTCGGACTAGCAGAAGCGGCCATGGAACGCGACGGGCGGCCGGTCTCCATGAGGGTGTTCGCCGATCCCAGTCACCCCGACGAAACGCTGTTCGGCTGGATCGATGACCCGCGTGTCCGCGCCGTTGACATCTCGATTCCACGGGAGGGGACGGTCCTCCGATACTCCGTCGCGAAGCCTGGCTTCATCATCCAATTCGACGCGCGCGTCGGTCTGGTCGACGAGATGCAATTCGAGCTGATCGATGCAGCCGGGACGGTACTGGCCAGCGGCTCAGTCGCTGCATGGCTTTTTGACCAGCCCCCGTCCTGAGTGGTGCGGCCACGCTTGCAATATGCATTCAGCGGCATCATATTCGGTCGAGGTCGCCAATATTCTCCGCCGGGCGGTGCTCGCCCGGCATCTTTCGCCCGACTCATCGACGCTCGCCCACAGCGACCTGCTGCGCCTCCCCGTCCGGCTGTTTCCCTATGAGCCCAGCGCGGAGCGCGTCTGGCAGCTGCGCAACAACTTGAGCGCGTTCGACGCCTGGTACGTTGCATTGGCGGAGGCGTTGGATGCGCCGCTGGTCACCCTCGACCGGCGCATGTCGCTGGCGCGTGGGCCGCGATGCCCCTTTCGGCTACCGCCCTCGGCGTGACGCCGTCGATTCGGTGAGCGGCCCCTGGCCTGCACCGGAATCGCGCCCTGAGCGCAATATAGGCTCGCGGTACAATCGAGACCCCACCACGTGACTTAACGAGGAGCCGATTCGCCGCATGGCCACGACCGCTCGCAAGCCTCGCCGTACCCGCGCCAAGGCAACCCCTGATTCGAACGGAAAGCTGATCTATACGTTCGCCGAGGGCAACGCATCGATGCGGTCGACCCTGGGCGGCAAGGGCGCGGGCCTGGCCGAGATGACGAATGCGGGGCTGCCGGTCCCTCCGGGCTTCACGATCACCACCGAGGCATGCAACGCGTATTACGAAGCCGGCAGGGAGATGCCGCCGGGCCTGTGGGACGACGTTATTACCCATATGAAGGCGCTCGAGCAGGAGAGCGGCAAGGGCTTCGGCGATACGACCAATCCGCTGTTGGTCAGCGTTCGTTCAGGGGCCGCTTTCAGTATGCCGGGCATGATGGACACCGTCCTGAACCTTGGCCTTAACCCGGACACCGTGCAGGGCCTCATCACGCTCACAGGCAACGAGCGCTTCGCCTGGGACGCGTGGAGAAGGTTCGTGGCCATGTTCGGCCGCATCGTGCTGGGCCTGAAAGCGGACGACTTCGACGAGCCGTTTGACGAGCTCAAGGAGCACGCCAGGGCCAAGCTCGACACCGATCTGACTGCCGAGCAGCTGCGCGACATCGGCGCGCGATTCGCGGAGATCGTGCAGGAGAAGACCGGGGCGGGGTTCCCGACCGATCCGTATCGGCAACTGGAGCTGGCCGTTCGTGCCGTCTTCGACAGCTGGTTCGGTAAGCGCGCGCACGACTATCGCGAGTTCAACAAGATCCCGCACGATCTCGGAACCGCGGTGAACATCGTGACCATGGTGTACGGCAACATGGGCGACGATTCGGGCACGGGCGTCGCGTTCACGCGCGACCCGAACACCGGCGAGAAGGTGCTCTACGGCGAATACCTGACCAACGCGCAGGGCGAGGACGTGGTCGCGGGGGTGCGGACGCCGGCCAAGATCAGCCAGATGCGCGATGAGATGCCCGGCGTGTACGCGCAGTTCGAGGAGATCGCGCAGCGGCTCGAGGGCCAGTACCGCGACATGCAGGACCTCGAGTTCACCATCGAGCGTGGCACGCTGTACATGCTCCAGACCAGGTCCGGCAAGCGCACCGCACCGGCCGCCGTGAAGATCGCCGTCGACATGGTCACCGAGGGGGTCCTCACCAGGGAGGAGGCGATCCAGCGCGTCGATCCCGCACAAATCGTCCAGCTGCTGCTCCCGCGTTTCGATGAGGCCGCCAAGGAGAAGGTGGGGGATCGGCTCCTCGGGAAGGGCCTGAATGCCTCGCCCGGGGCAGCCGTGGGCCAGGCGATCTTCGACCCTGACCGCGCCGTCACAGCACGCGACGCCGGCAATCCCGTGATCCTGGTCCGCATCGAGACCTCGCCGGATGACGTGCACGGCATGCTCGCGGCCAAGGGCGTGCTCACCGCCCGCGGGGGCGCCACCTCGCATGCCGCGGTAGTGGCCCGCTCCATGGGCCTGCCCTGCGTGGCCGGCGCCGAATCGCTGAAGATCGACTATGCCAAGCGCCAGATGCGGGCAGGATCGGCCACCGTGGCCGAGGGCGACCTGATCAGCATCGACGGCACCACCGGCGAGATCTTCGCCGGCGAGTTGCCGACCATCGAGGCGCGCTTCGAGGACGAGCACGATCTCGCCACGCTCCTAGGGTGGGCCGATGAGGTTCGCACCATGCAGGTCTGGGCCAACGCCGACTATCCGCGGGATGCCGAGCGGGCTCGCGCCTTCGGCGCGCAGGGGATCGGGCTGTGCCGGACGGAGCACATGTTCTTCGAGGAGGATCGCCTGCCGACGGTGCGACGCATGATCCTCAATGCGCACGCCGCGACGGCAACCAAGTCAAAGGCCGATGCCGACCGAACTGTCGAGGAACGTGAGGCTGTCGCCACGTTCGATGCTGCCCTTTTGGAGCTCGAGACGCTCCAGACCGATGACTTCGCCGGACTTTTCCGCGCGATGGACGGACTGCCGGTCGTTATCCGCCTGATCGACCCGCCGCTGCACGAGTTCCTGCCGTCTCACGATGAGCTTGTCGCCGAAACCACGCGCCTGCGCACGACCTTGGAGCTGACCGGGGACGGCGTTGATGCCGGCCTGGTCCAGCAGGTCCTGCTCAAGCTCTTCGGGAGCAGGGACGCGGAACGCGCCATGCGCAAGCTCAAGCTATCTGCGCCCGAACATGGTGGGGTCGCATCGGCCCCGGCGGTGGATCGGTCCAGCCTCGAGGTGGAGCTTGAGGAGAAGGAGGAGCTGCTGCACGCGGTCGAGGTGATGCGCGAGCAGAATCCGATGCTCGGGCTCCGCGGTTGCCGGCTTGGCCTGATGGTGCCCGACATCATCAAGATGCAGGGGCGCGCCATCCTTGCCGGGGCAGCACGAGTCGCCGCCGAAGGCCTGACCCCGCTGCCGGAGATCATGATTCCGCTGGTGGGCCATGTGAACGAGCTGCGCGAGACACGCGCGATCCTCGAGGCCGAGGTGGCGCGCATTGTCGAGACCAGCGGACAGCAGGTCGATTACAAGTTCGGCACGATGATCGAGGTGCCTCGCGGAGCCCTGACGGCAGATGAGATCGCCGAGCACGCCGAGTTCTTCAGCTTCGGTACGAACGACCTGACCCAGATGGGCTTCGGATACTCGCGCGACGACGCGGAGGGCAAATTCCTGATGCAGTACGTCGACCGCAAGGTCCTGCTCGAGAACCCATTCCAGGTGCTGGATGCTGCGGGGATCGGGCAGCTCGTGCGGATGGGTGTCGAGAAAGGGCGTGCGACGAAGCCGAACCTCAAGATCGGGATCTGCGGCGAGCATGGCGGTGACCCGCAGAGCATCGCCTTCTGCCACGAGGTCGGCCTCGATTACGTGTCCTGCTCGCCGTTCCGGGTACCCGTGGCTCGGCTGGCCGCGGCCCAGGCTGCCATCGCGACCACGGAGACCCGCGACAAATAGGGGCCACCCCGAGGATCGCGCCTACGTCGTGTTGCTCACTTCTAGGGGAGCGGTAACTCGCAGACAGGCTCGATCACCGGATCGCAGCTCGGTGTCGGCGACGGACTGATGGTCGGGGTTGGTTGCACGCTGGGCGCTGGCGTCGGCGGAAGTGTGGGAGACACGGTCGGGGCAGGGGACGCCGTGGCAGGACGGGGCGTGGCTGTTTGAACCGGAGGGGGTAGCGGCGGCGGCAGGCCCGACGGTGACGCGGTCCTCGTGGGCGAGTGAGTAATCGCTGGGACTGGTGGTGGGTTCGCGGTCGTCGGGGTCGGGGCGCTGATGGGTGGCGCAATGAATTGCGGGGCGCTCGTCGCACTCGTCGCCGACCGGGTCGCAACAGGAGTTGCAGTTCCGTCCAGGGACGGGGAAGGAGCGCTGGATGCGGTCGGCGACGGCGTCGGCGACGGCGTCGGCGACGGCTTCGGGGTGAGCTCGGGCTGGCCGCCCAGCACTGCTTCGGCGGGGCTGTCGACTGGTTGCGCGCTGGCCGGATTGCCGATCTCCGCGGGAGCCGGCGAGACCCGTGGTCCCAGGCTGACGGCCGCCGCCATCACGATGATGGCCAGAGCGACCACGCCGGAACCGACTCTGAGAGGCCCCAACGCGCCGCGACCGGTGACGGCCGGGCCGAGTTTGCCCGCGGGCGGCGCCGGCGCCGCTCCCACGTCGATGATCGACAGGGCATCGACCGCAGCAGCGGTGCGCAGACACGAGGCGCAGCCTGACGCGTGAATGGCGACGTCCCGCCCCAGCTCGCCCTGTCCGCCCCCGGCGATCCATGCGCGGAAGCGATCATGGAGGTCATTCATCGCAGCGCCCGCTCGGTGGCCGCCTGGATCTTGGCCGTCAACGGGCCGCTGGTGACGGGTTCGTGGTCCCCGAGCGACACGAATGCGTGGGCGTATCGAGCCCTTGCCCGGGTGATCAACCGCTCGAGGCTGGCACCATCGGCGCCGATGATTGTGCCGACGTCGCGCGGGTCAAGCCGTTCCACGTCGCTGGCGATCAGCGCGGCCCGCTCTCGGGTGGTGAGCGCGCGCAGCGCCATGACGACCAAGGGTTCAGCCCCGAGCTCGCCGAGCGCACGGATGGCTGCCGGCCCTGGACGCAGGGCGGTTCTGGCGCGCGGCGCATGGCGGAGCACCTCTGCGCGAAGCCAGGCCGCGGCGCGTTCGGGGTGTCGAAGCTCATCCAGGCGTCGCGTGGAGGCGGTGAGCGCGCGGTTCGTGAGTCGGGCAGCCACCGGCCGCTTCCCCAGCGTGAGCAGCAGCGCGAATCCGTGCAGGGGGCGGCCATGGACATCCCGGAAGGCGGCGGACATGCCCTCGACCTCGGGCGCGGCTGTTGAGGAGACGGGGGAATCGGTGGGTTGCATCAGCCTCGATTGATGTGCTGTCTGGTGCAGTGCGGTGCGAAGTGTACCGCGCCGAGTCGAGCGGTCGGAGAGGCGCAGCCTCCGCTCACGGCCCTTGACAAGTCGCTAGAATGGGATGGTCGCCTTGACAAAGCACTTGACAAGCGCAATTGCGGCTGCGCGAGGGCAACCCCATCAACACTTCGTCCGGCATCGTCGCCGACATCAAATCCAAACTGCCGGTCGTCGACGTTGTCGGCGAGACCGTGTCGCTCAAGCGTGCCGGAACCGTCCATAAGGGCCTGTGCCCGTTCCACGGCGAGAAGACCCCGTCCTTCATCGTCACGCCGGACCGCGAGACCTGGCACTGCTTCGGGTGCGGCGAGCACGGAGACATCTTCACGTTCCTGATGCGTCGTGACGGAGTCGAATTTCGGGAGGCACTTGCTCAATTGGCGGAGCGGGCGGGTGTCGAGCTGAGCGAGCACACCGCGCGCGAGGACCGGCACAGGCGGCGGCTGCGTGAGGCACTCGAGGCGGCCATCGCGTGGTACCGGGAGGTGTTCCTTCAGGCGCCGCAGTCCGAGCGAGCACGGGCCTACATGGGCGAGCGCGGCCTGTCCGACGCGACGCTTGACAAGTTCATGGTGGGGTACGCTCCCAACACCTGGGAGGCGATGTCGAAGCGCCTTCGCGGGAAGGGGTTCACCGAGGCCGAGGTGATCGGTGCAGGACTCGCCAGCCCATCCACCCGAGGCGGCGTCTACGACCGCTTTCGGGGTCGGATCATCATCCCGATCCGTGATGCGTCGGGGCGTGCGATCGGCCTCGGCGGTCGCATCCTTCCCAACGCGGAGGGTCCAAAGTACCTGAATTCGCCAGCGACGTCGCTGTTTGACAAGAGTCGGACCCTGTACGGCATCGACCTCGCCAAGAACGCCATCCGGCGTGAGAAGCTGGCCGTGATCGTCGAGGGCTACACCGATGTCATGGCCGCTCATCAGGCGGGGTTCACCAACGTGGTGGCAAGCCTGGGGACGGCGCTCACGCATGGGCAGGTCGAGCTCGCCACGCGCTACGCCGATGCGGTGGCCATCGCGTACGACGTGGATCTCGCCGGAGAAGCAGCCACCCAGCGCAACCTTCTGGAAGAGCTCGGTCCGGAGATGGTGAACAAGGTGCGTGTGATCAGGGTGCCGGCGGGCAAGGACCCGGACGAGCTGATTCGATCGGATCCCGACGCGTGGCGCGCGGCGGTCGAGGAGGCGCAACACAAGCAGAAGGTCCTGATGGACTACTTCATCGAACGCGAAACGACCGACGTGGGTGATTCGGTGGGCGAACGGATGCGAGCCGCTCAGAGTGTCCTGTCCCGAGTGGCGGGCATGCCGGCCTCGCTGCTCCAGGGAACCACGGTGCTGGCTCTCTCGACGCGGCTGAATCTGAATGAGCAGGACCTACGCGACGAGCTAGGGCGAATGCAATTAAGGAGCCCGGCGTCACGCCGTGCTCCGATCGATGTTCAGGCAGGCGCCGATGTCGCGCAGCCGGCACTCACGCCGCTCGAGCGACAGGCTCTCACGCTGATGCTGTTGAACCCCACGCTGGCTGCCGAGCTGGACTCCGCCGAGCGGTTGCCGTTCGGGGAGGAATCCGCCCAGGCGCTGGGCGACGCCTGGCGTTCGGCCATATCGTCGGAAACCGTTCCGGATCTCGAACGTTTCGTGGCCCGACTCGATCCGGCAAGCGCCGACCTGGCCCGCAGCCTGCTGGCCTCGGCCAGGGCCAACGGGGCGCGCGCCGATACGTCGAGCGATCGCGAAGTGCTGCGCGTCTGCCTCGTTCGGTTGCGCATCGTTCGCGTGAACGAGCAGCTCAATGATCTGGAAACCCTCATTCGCGCCGCCGCGGATGACGTCGCGTCCGATGAAGTGCATGAACTCGAGCGACAGGTCCATCGGCTGCACGAGATACGAGGGCAGCTAGAAAAGGCATTGAACACGCCGACCCTGGTGGCCGGCGAGAGGAGGAGCTGAGCGTGGCAACGACCACTACGGCACGAACCAAAGCCTCGGCAGATACGCCGAAGGATGAGACGACCGCCACGGCAGAGGCGCCGGCGAAGACAGCGCCGAAGGCGCCGGCCAGGGTTAAGCCAAAGGATGCCGGGGCCACGGCGAAGGCGACGGAGGAGTTGGCCCCGAAGCCGAAGCGCACCCGGAAAGGAGCGGCAGCCGGATCGACCGGCGACGACGGGAAGGTCGTCGACAGCGCCCAGGCGGCGGTCGTCGCCGATCTCGTTGCTCGTGGGCGCGAAGAGGGCTTCATCACCCACGACCAGATTCTCCAGGCCATCCCGCATCCAGAGACCCAGATGGGCGCCATCGAGGAGCTGTACGCCGCCGCCACCGAGGCCGGCGTGGAAGTGCTCGATGCCGCGAATCAGCCGACCCTCCTCGGCGTACCTGATGAGGATGAGGAGGAAGAGGAGACAGCCGCACCCAAGGCAGCCAAGGCTGGCGCAAAGACGAGGCAGGGTCAGGAGGATCTCGAGGCACTTGCCGCGGATCTCATCGGCATCGATGACCCGGTCCGGATGTATCTCAAGGAGATCGGGAAGGTCGCGCTGCTGACTGCCGAGGAGGAAGTCGTGCTGGCCAAGGCCATCGAGCTCGGCGAGCTCGCCGTCGAGGACCCCGCGCGCGCCCTCGTCAACCTCTACACCTGGGTGACCCTGGACAGCGAGCCCAAGGCGCGCAGCATGGCAGCGATGCGCGCGTTCGATCTTCCGAAGGAGGCGCCGCGCGTCACGCGCGATGCCATCGATTGGTGGGTTGGTCGCAAGCGCCAGGCGATCGAAGTGCCAGCGATCAAACTCTCCAAGGCGCGAAAGGCACCAAGCCTCGACGACGAGGCCCGCACCCGCCTGATGGAGGCGGAGTCGATCCTCAAGGTCCTGGCCTCGGACCCAGCCCAGGGGCTGAAGGACGCAGTTCTGTTCGGGTCCACCTATCGGTTCCGCCCGCCGAGCCATGCCGGCGCCGCCGAGCTTATCGAGCTCGAGCTATGGGCTCGCCAGACCGCACAGCACATCGTCGGCGAGTTCATCACCTCGGGCCACGACGCCGAATACCTGCTCAGCCTTGGCTACGACCCCACCATACCGGTGGACGTGCCGCTCGAGAAGCGGACCGGACGCCTTGTCGAGCAGAGCACCGATGCGCGCAAGCGCCTGACCGAGGCCAACCTGCGCCTGGTGGTCAGCATCGCCAAGAAGTACATCGGTCGGGGCATGAGCTTCCTGGACCTCATCCAGGAGGGCAATATCGGGCTCATCCGCGCGGTCGAGAAGTTCGACTACGAGAAGGGCTTCAAGTTCTCCACGTACGCGACGTGGTGGATCCGGCAGGCCATCACGCGCGCCATCGCCGACCAGGCGCGCACGATCCGCATCCCGGTGCACATGGTCGAGACCATCAACCGCCTCATTCGTGTCAGCCGCACGCTGCTGCAGGAGCTGGGCCGCGAGCCGAACGTCGAGGAGATTGCGCGTCGCATGAGCCGCGATGAGATCATCCGCGAGCTGCGCGACAAGCTCCAGCGCGAGCCCACCGAGGGCGAGGTGGACGTTCGAGTGGCGGAGGGACCCCAGACCGTCTCCCCGGAGAAGGTGCGCGAGATCATGAAGGTCTCGCAGGAGCCGGTCAGCCTCGAGACGCCGATTGGCGAGGAGGAGGACAGCCACCTTGGAGACTTCATTCCGGATCTAGCTTCCGTTGCACCGGCGGATGCCGCTTCGCACCAGCTGCTCAAGGAGCAGGTGGAGGGTGTGCTCGACTCGCTGACCCAGCGGGAGCGTCGCGTGCTTCAGCTTCGGTTCGGACTTGAGGATGGCCGTTCTCGGACCCTGGAGGAGGTCGGACGAGACTTCCAGGTGACACGTGAGCGCATCCGTCAGATCGAGGCGAAGGCATTGCGCAAGCTGCGCCATCCTTCGCGCTCGCGGAAGCTCAAGGACTACCTGGAGTAGCCGATCGTCTTTGACCGGGTTCGGGGGCTCGCGGTATGATTCCGGGCGTTCCCGAGGACTTCTGCGGAGGTCCGGCTCGCGTTCCGGCGTAGCTCAGTGGTAGAGCGGGCGGCTGTTAACCGCTTGGTCGTAAGTTCGAATCTTACCGCCGGAGCCATCTTCCCCGTCCGGCGCCAGCGGGCGATTGGGTTGCCGCGTGGCTAACGCTGGGGCCCATGGTGCGTTAGTACCTTTGAGCCGGGCACTGCGTTGGCGGCTCTGCCGCCAGGGCAGCCGCAGTGTCCGGCGTTCTTCTGCCCGAGGCTCAGGGCCTGCGCTCGTGCCACTCGGGGTCGATCGGTGCCGTCGGGCCGATATCCCCGAATGTGGGGACGAGTATCCATCCCATCAGCGCCATCGCGATCCCGAAGATGACGATCATGGCGGTTCCTGCCGCTTCGTAGGACAGGAACCAGTAGACAGCGCCGACGATGACGATGACGACGGGAATGATGAGATATTTCAGCAGCGTCATGCGGCCATCATACCGAGCTGGCCCGTGGTCGGCATGGATGCCGGGGAGCTGACCGCCCCTGGCCTAAGTGATCCAGCCACAGTCGGTCCTGTTGACCTGCGAGGACGCGAGCTCGGATTCGGGGCGTAATCCTTCCTCCGGAGCGTGCGCCCGAACGAGTGGTCGAGTGCCAAGGCGACGATCAGCACTCACGAGCGTCGAACGTCGCACGCGCGCATCCGTGACCGAGGTGCCGGTATCAGACGGTTCTGCGACCACCTCGCGAGTGCTCACCCCGCTTCCGGGCCGCGCGGTGACGACGGACCCGTCCGGGTAGCTCAGCCAGAGGCCGCGGAGGCGCGCGATGAAGTGCTCCGGCATGCCGGGAACGAGCATGTCGACCATGCCGCTTCCACTGCGGCGGTACCCTCTCGGGCGTTCATCGGCTTGAATTCGATCCACGAACCCTCGGGACAGGAGCTCTTCGACGGCGATCCTGACGCCCTCTGGCGCGTCGACGACGGCGTGACCGCCACGGAAGGTGGCGCGCCCGATCGCCTCCGGCTCCGTGGCACCGCGTGGTGTTCGCAGCAAGTCGTACTCGATGGTGTCTTCCGTGCGGGGATCGGCCGTTCTGTCGATCATTGCCCGAGGATAGCGCAGCAGCCCGTCGTTGCGTGGCGTCCGGCAGCGCCGCCGGCGCCTCCGCTAGAATCGATTTTCGCCCGGTGCCAGAGGAGGAGAATCGTGAGCGCGATCGAGGAACAGGGATACCGCGAGATGGTGACGTCCCAGCAGGATGCCCAGGTCGATACGTGGGCAGCCGACCTGTTCGTCGACTTCGCCAAGCGGATGGGTGTCGGCTCCGCCATCGAGGCGTTCTGTCGTGCCGCAGGCCTCGATGCTCGTGGGTTCCAGCGCGCCTTCCTCGTTGGCGGGGGACCGGACCACGTCGTGGGGATCGACACCGCGGGCTCTCTCGCTGCGCCGATCGTCGAGCTGCCGAAAGCGATCAACGGTCTCCGACGCATCGATCCTGCCGCGCGCCGCAAACTGGTCGACTTCCTCGTCGATCATCGCGAGGTCATGTCCTACACCGCCTGACGGCGGCGCCGCGACTATCCGGTGTCGTCCCGATGGGGCGTGCCGGATCGGATGATCGCGATCGCGTTCTCGATCTTGAGCTTCGTGATCGTGAGGTGCTTGGCGAAGTTCGCGCGGTTCACCTCGGGGATCTGCTCCATCATCGCCGGGTTTCGGAGGATCTCCACGAGGTCGTCGATCCCTTCCGACAGCTTGGAACGGGCCCCCATCAGTGCGTTATCTGCGGCCCGAGCCGTCTCGACCTCGCCTGCGACCGTCTTTGCCCGACGCCGCGGCCGTTCACCTTCGAGCGGCTCGTCGTCGGGCCTGCCGGCGCCGGTGATGATCCGGAGCTTGGCGAGCGAGAGGTCACCAGCCACGATCCGCTTTCCGAGCTTACGGCGCTGGCGTTCGTCTCCGATCTTCATCAGCTCATAGGCGTGGCTGATGGTGTCTTTGCGCAATGACACGAGCTCCCTGATGTCGGCCGGCGCGTCCGAAAGACGCAGGCGGTTCTCGATGTAGCCCTTGTCCTTGCCGAGCTTCTGCGCGAGCTGCCGAACCGAGTAACCGAAGGCCTCGGTCATCTTGCGGAACATCGTTGCTTCTTCGAGGGGCGACACGTCCTCGCGCTGGAGGTTTTCGATGATGCTCACCTCGAGCGCGGTGCTCTCGTCGAAATCAACGACGATTGCCGGGATCGTCGCGCGTTCTGCCATTCGAGATGCGCGCCATCGGCGCTCACCAGCGATCAGCTCGAATTGCGCGCCACTCGGTCGAACAAGGATCGGCTGCAGGACGCCGTGCTCACGGATGGAGCTGGCAAGCTCGGTGAGGGAGTCCTCGTCGTACGAGAGGCGCGGCTGTGCGGGGTTCGGCAGGATCTTCCCGACCGGGACCTCGCGGATCTGCGCTTGAGTCGCCCGCGACTCGATGAGCGAAACGATGCCGGGCGCCAGGTCCGTACGCTGCGCCTCGTCAAACAGGCGGTGGATGTTCTCCTTGAATGCGGGCCGCTTGTCAGCCAAGCTCGATTACCTCCTGCGCCAGTTCACGAAATGCGCGAGCGGCCGCCGAGCCGGTCGCGTAGTCGGTGACCGGCTTACCCGTCAGCGGCGCCTCCCCCAGCTTCACCGTCTGCTTGATCATGGTATTGAACACTCGGTGGTCGCCGAGCTCGCGCAGATTGTCGAGCATCTCGCGTGCGAGCACCGTTCGGCCGTCATAGAACGTCGGAAGGAGCCCCAGAACCTCCAGGTCGTGGTTCAGCTTGACCTTGATGGTGTTGATCACCTTGATCAGGGCGGTCAGGCCCTTGATCGCGTAGTACTGAGTCTGGACCGGGATGATGACGCGATTGCTGGCCACCAGCGAATTGATGGTGAGCAGGCCGAGGGTCGGTGGACAGTCGATGATGATCACGTCGAATTGCTGCTCCGCCCAGCCGGCAAGCGCGTCACGCAGGACCATCTCGCGACCGATGGCGGTGAACAGCTCGACCTCGGTCGACGCAAGCTCAAGCGTCGAGGGTGCGACCCATAGGCCGTCTGCCTGCGTGGTGCGCACGACGTCATCGAGCGACACTCGGTCCTCGGAAAGGACGTCGGCCATGGATTCGCGAACGTCGGAAAGCGACACTCCCAGCCCGACCGTCAGGTTTGCCTGGGGATCCATGTCGACGCAGAGAACCCGGTACCCGCGTTCGGCCAATGCGCCACCGAGATTGATCGAGCAGGTCGTCTTGCCGACGCCGCCCTTCTGATTTGCGATCGAGATTACCTTGGTCAACGCGTCACCTAGTACGGTCCGGTGTGGCAACCCGCTCTTCGCGGAGTTGAACGATGATAGGGCGCTGCGCGGCCAACGGTCCATCGGAGTTGTCCACAACGTGGAGAAATCGAGCTGTCGTTGTGCAAAGACATCCGTCTATACTCGGAGTTGTCCACCGTCGGTCCCGCGGGCCCGTAGCTCAATGGTCAGAGCAACCGGCTCATAACCGGATGGTCGCAGGTTCGATTCCTGCCGGGCCCACCATCGAACGCAGTGCCAAGGAGCTCCTCCGTGTCGACCGCCGACAAACTGGATCAGCTGCGCGTCCTTCGCGACGACGCACAGATGGGTGGTGGAGCAAAGCGACTTGAGCAACAGCATGCGCGCGGCAAGCTTTCCGCCCGCGAGCGACTGGAGCTCCTTCTCGACGATCACAGCTTCACCGAGATGGACGCATTCGTTACCCATCGCGCAAGCGATTTCGGACTCGATGATGAGAGCTACCTCGGCGATGGAGTGATCACAGGGTACGGCCGTATCGACGGACGATCGGTGTTCGTATACAGCCAGGACTTCACCGTTTTTGGCGGCTCATTGTCGGAAGCGCATGCGGAGAAGATCTGCAAGGTCATGGACCTGGCCATCGCGAATGGCGCGCCGATCATCGGCCTCTCCGATTCTGGCGGTGCTCGGATCCAGGAAGGCGTGGTCAGCCTCGGCGGGTATGCCGATATCTTTCTGCGCAACACGCTTGCCTCCGGAGTCGTGCCGCAGATCTCGCTGGTCATGGGACCGTGTGCGGGAGGAGCCGTGTACTCGCCCGCCATCACGGATTTCGTGGTGATGGTCGAAGGCATCAGCTACATGTTCGTGACCGGTCCGAACGTCGTGAAGACGGTGACGCACGAACAGATCGATCTCGAGGGCCTCGGTGGCGCGCGCATCCACAACGAGACCAGCGGCGTCGCGCACTTCCTGAGTTCCGGTGAACCGCAGGCGCTGCAGCTGGCGCGCACATTGGTCGGGTATCTGCCGTCGAACAATGTCGATCGGCCGCCGCGTCGCGATGAGTGGTCTCAACCGAGTGTGGACGGATCCGCCCTGGATGCCCTCATCCCGGATTCCCCGAAGCAGTCATATGACATGCATCTCGTGGTTCGGGGCATCGTCGATGACGGTTCGTTCACCGAGGTCCATGCCGAGTACGCGCGCAACATCATCTGTGGTTTCGGTCGCATCGAAGGTCGAAGCGTGGGGATCGTCGGACAGCAGCCGGAGATCCTCGCCGGTGTCCTGGACATCGATGCCTCCGACAAGGCGGCCAGGTTCGTACGGACCTGTGACTGCTTCAACATCCCGATCGTCACGCTGGTCGATGTGCCTGGATTCCTGCCGGGAGTCGAGCAGGAACATCGAGGGATCATCCGGCATGGCGCGAAGCTGCTGTACGCGTACTGCGAGGCGACCGTTCCGAAGGTCACCGTCATCACTCGCAAGGCATACGGTGGGGCATACGACGTCATGAGCAGCAAACACGTGCGCGGCGACATGAACTACGCCTGGCCCACGGCCGAGATCGCGGTGATGGGCGTGGAAGGGGCCGTGAACATCATCTTCCGCGAACAGATCGCGGCTGCCGATGATGCGCCGGCAGAGCGAGCGCGGCTTGTGGCCGAGTACCAGGATCGGTTCGCGAATCCCTACGTCGCTGCGGCCCGGGGATACGTTGATGAGGTGATCCTCCCCTCCGAGACGCGGAGCCGGATCGCTGGTGCTTTATCGGTGCTTGAGCAAAAGCGGCAGACACTACCGCCCAAAAAGCATGGCAACATCCCGCTGTAGCGGGGACCCGTCTTTGCGCACGGACAGATCGATGCCTCCCTTTTCCAGGCTTCTCATCGCCAACCGGGGCGAGATCGCCATCCGCGTCATCCGTGCATGCCGCGAGCTCGGGATCTCGCCAGTCGCTGTCCATTCGGACGCCGATGTCGGCGCGCTCCATGCGCAGCTGGCCGATTCAAGTGAGCGGATCGGGCCGCCCGCAGCGCGGGAGTCCTACCTGGTGGTCGATGCCGTGATTGGTGCGGCCCTCCGTAGCGGCGCCGAGGCGATTCATCCAGGGTACGGCTTCCTTTCGGAGAATCCCGAGTTTGCGCGCGCGGTGGAGGCAGCCGGGCTCGTGTGGATCGGCCCACCGGCGGCCACGCTGGAGTCGCTCGGCAACAAGCTGGCGGCCCGCCAGCGAGCGCAGGCCGCGGGCGTCCCCATCGTGCCGGGCACGACCATGGCGCTGTCAGACGACCCTGGCCAACTTGAAGCGATCGGCTTTCCGCTCATGCTCAAGGCCAGCGCCGGCGGCGGCGGGCGGGGCATGCGCCGGGTCGATTCTCCTGCCGACGTTGCCGACGCGCTCGTCGCGGCACGCCGCGAGGCACTATCCGCATTCGGCGACGGAACGGTCTACGCCGAACGGCTCCTCGCCCCCGTTCGTCACATCGAGGTCCAGCTGCTCGGGGACCAACATGGCCGGCTGGCTGTATTGGGGGAGCGAGACTGCAGCATCCAGCGTCGCCATCAGAAGCTGGTGGAGGAGTCTCCGTCGCCGGCGATCGATTCGGACAAGCGAGTGGAGCTGTTCGACAGCGCGCGGCGCGTCGCCGGGACTGTCGAATTCCACAATGCAGCGACCGTGGAGTTCCTCCTGGATGCGGACAGCAGCCACTACTTCCTGGAGATGAACACCCGGCTCCAGGTGGAGCACGGCGTCACCGAGCTGGTGACCGGAATCGATTTAGTAGCCTGGCAGATCCGCATTGCCGCTGGCCAACCCCTGCCCGACGCCATCATGCGTGCCAGCAGCCGGGGGCACGCGATCGAGGTGCGGCTGTATGCGGAGGACCCCTACAACGATTTTCAGCCGAGCACGGGAAGCGTCACGGCTTGGCAGATGCCGGCGGGGCCTGGGGTGAGAGTCGACGCCGGTGTTGCGGCCGAAACCGACCTGCCACCGGAATACGACCCGCTTCTCGCCAAGCTGATGGTCCATGCGGATGACCGCTCGGCCGCCGTCGACCGGCTGCGACGCGCTCTCGACGAGACCATCATTGGTGGCGTCCAGACCGATGCCGGCTTCCTGCGCTGGCTGGTCGACGACGCGTCATTCGTCAGCGGCGCATATGACACCGGATTGATCGAAGAGCGGTGGGGGACCGGCCGCGACCAATCCGACGAGGACTGGGCGCTGGCTGCCGCCGCGGCAGTCGCGGCACGGACGACCGCGGAATCGATTCGGAGACGCCGTGCCGATCCAGGACAGGCCGATCCGGCATGGGCCGAGCTTGCCAGGCGCGAGGCCCTGCGCCGATGACCGAGCTGGAGGTCCAGATCGACGGCGAGCCCGTTACGCCGGCCGACGGCTGGCGGCTCGAGATGACCGACGCCGCTCGAGGGATCGGGCGGCTCGTCAATAACGTGGCCTCCGTACCGGTCCTGGTCGAGGGCAGGGGCAGCGACTGGGTGGTCACCATTCGCGGGCGTCGAATCCCGGTCGCGGTGCGCTCGTGGCGCGAACGCATGCTTGCGAGCGCGGACACGGCAGCCACTGCCCGCGGTGGACCTGCGCAGATCAAGGCGACACTGCCGGGGTTGATCCTCACGGTGGCGGTCTCGGTCGGAGACACCGTCGACGAGGGTGGAACCCTGCTGACCATCGAGGCCATGAAGATGCAGAACGACGTCCGATCGCCACGTAGCGGGCGCGTGATCGAGGTATCGGTGCAGCCAGGCGAGACGGTGACGACGGGCATGCCCCTCATTCGGCTCGAGTGACGGCGCGTACAATCCACGGCCGATGAGTGATCCCGAGCGCCCCGAGGCGCGTCCGTATCGGTCCACGTCCGGAACGGAGATCCGGACCGTCTATGGGCCCGGGGACACCGAGTCCCTCGAGGCGGCCGTTGGTCATGGAGCTCCGGGCGAATATCCATTCACGCGCGGCATCCATCCCGGCGGCTACCGCGCCCGACCATGGACGATGCGCCAGTACGCGGGTTTCGGCTCCGCTGACGAGACCAATCGTCGGTTCCGCTATCTGCTCGACCACGGCCAGACCGGGGTTTCGGTGGCCTTCGACCTCCCGACCCAGATGGGCTATGACTCCGATGATCCGATGGCCTTCGGGGAGGTGGGTCGAGTCGGGGTCCCGATCGATTCGGTCGAGGACATGGAGATCCTGTTCGACGGGATCGATCTGACCGAGGTCTCAACTTCCATGACGATCAACGCGACGGCCGCGATCCTGCTGACCATGTACGAAGCCGTGGCCCGGCGCCGAGGGACCGATCCACGTTTGCTGCGCGGGACGGTCCAGAACGACATCCTCAAGGAGTACATCGCGCGCGGGACCTATATCTTCCCGCCGGTTGCCTCCATGCGCCTGGTGACCGATACCTTTTCCTATTGCCGGACGGAGCTTCCCGACTGGAACACGATCAGCATCAGTGGCTATCACATCCGTGAGGCGGGATCCACTGCCGTCCAGGAGGTGGCATTCACCGTGGCCAATGCCATTGCCTACAGCGAGGCGGCCATTTCCGCAGGGCTCGACTTCGACGAATTCGCGCCGCGCCTCTCCTTCTTCTTCGCCGCCCACAACGACCTGTTCGAGGAGGTCGCGAAGTTCCGGGCGGCACGGCGGGTGTGGGCTCGAATCGCTCGGGATCGCTTTGGCGCCCGCGACCCGAAGAGCATGGCCATGCGCTTTCACGTTCAGACCGGTGGTTCGACGCTCACGGCGCAGCAACCGGATGTCAATGTCGTCCGCACCGCGGTGCAGGCCATGGCGGCCATCCTGGGCGGCGCCCAATCCCTCCACACCAACGCGCTGGATGAGGCGCTCGGCCTCCCGACGCCCGCCACTGCGCGTCTGGCACTCCGCACCCAACAGGTGCTCTACAACGAGTCCGGCATGGTGGCCACGGTGGATCCGCTGGGCGGTTCGTACTACGTGGAGGCGTTGACGAACGAGATCGAGGAGCGCTCGATGCTCGAGATCGAGGTCATCGGACAGCACGGTGGCACGCTCGCCGCGCTCGCGGATGGCTACCAGCAGGACGCGATCGGCGATGCGGCCTACCAGCAGCAGCTGGCGGTCGAGGCGGGCGAGCGCATCATCGTCGGCGTGAATGCCTACGTCGAGGGCGGCGAGGAGCAGGTGCCGACGGCGCAGCGGATTGACCCGGCGCTCGAGGCGAGCCAGGTGGAGCGTACCCGTGCGCTCCGAGCGCGCCGTGACGGGCCGGCGGCGGACGCCGCCGTCGGAGCCCTCGAACGCGCTGCCGCCGGCGCGGAGAACGTCCTTCCCCGAATTCGGTCCTGCGTCGAAGCGTCTGTCACGTTGGGCGAGATCTCTCACGCACTGCGCCGGGTCTGGGGAGAGCACCGCCCGTGAGCAGCGCGCCGCATGTTGGACCGATTCACCACGTCGCCATCATCGTGCGGTCGATCGACGCGGCGCTGTCTCGTTACCGAGAGCTGTTCGGCCTGCTCCCCGAAGCCGATCCCATCGACATTGCGTCACAGGGCGTGCGGCTCTGTTTCCTGCGCACCGGCCCGGATCCGGCAGCACGGATCGAGCTCATCGAGCCGCTCGATGATGCCAGTGGCGTCGCGCGATTTCTCGCCGCCAGGGGTGAGGGGCTGCACCACGTCTGCCTGGCCACCGATGACCTCCCGGCCGAGCTGGATCGGCTGGCCGCGTACGAGGTCGAGCTGATCGATCGCCGAGCTCGGGCCGGCGCTCATGGCCCGGTCGGCTTCCTCCACCCGCGGACGTTGAGCGGCGTTCTCTGGGAGCTGGTCCAGCCCGGTGAGAATGTCAACCTGGATCAGGAGCAGTCGAACCCGTAGCGGCCCGAGGAAAGCTGTTCTCGGCCGCCGGCTTCGATCTCGAGCGCGATCGCGAGATCCTGCGCGGCCCCACCGTCGGCGAGCGAGGTGGCTCCGTTGGTGAGCGTGATGATCTGCGATCCGAGCAGCTCGTCCAGGGAACGACCGGGTTCCCAAACCGGAAGGTCGGTGAGCGCATCGTTCGCTGCCGCAACGTGGCGCTCGACGGCACGGGCGGCCATCTCCCGTTCCGCCGCATCGTCAACGTCCACGCCGCGCTCGAGCGCCCGTGTCCCTTCGCTCAGCTCCTCGAACGCGGCACACACCGCCGTTCGATACGCCGCGGGCGCCGGGTTCCGACCGGGATCGTCCCGGAGGTAGCCGATCAGCGTCACCACGCCGACGGTCAGGACCAGCGCGATGGTGAGGCCAAGTCCGCAGCCCGCGAATCGGAACAGGCCCACCCCCGGGCGTTCCTCGGGTGCCCTGTGCCGTTCCGAGGGCGGCCGAGCGGCATAGGTGTCTCGGCCGCGCTTCTCGCGAGACCGCGCATCGTGAGTGGCACCCTGCGCAGCTCCGCCCGTCTGGACGAGCGTTGTCACCCGGTCGCGAGCCTATCGGACGCCGGCGTCGCGGAGGAGCTGCGGGATGCGGCTTGGCGAATCGGCCACCCGAATGCCGGCCTCCTCGAGTGCGGTCCGCTTCGATTCGGCTGTCCCGGCGCCGCCCGAGATGATTGCACCGGCATGGCCCATCCGGCGCCCTGGCGGAGCGGTGCGGCCCGCGATGAAGGCCGCCATCGGCTTGCGAACCTCGCGAGCACAGAAGGCGGCGGCCTTCTCCTCTTCCTCTCCACCGATCTCGCCGATCATGACCATGGCCTCGGTCTCGTCATCCTGGTTGAACATGTCGAGGATATCGATGAAGTTCGTCCCGATGATGGGGTCGCCGCCGATGCCGACGCAGGTCGACTGCCCCACGCCCGCATCGGTCATGGCCTGCACCACCTCGTAGGTGAGCGTGCCGGAGCGGGAGACCAGCCCAACCGGTCCGCGCGTGTGAATGTTGCCCGGGATGATGCCGACCTTCGCCTGATCCACGCTCGTGAGGCCCGGACAATTCGGCCCGATCAGCCTGGTTCCCCGGGCGCGCAGCACATGGTAGACGCGCAGCATGTCGAGCGCCGGCACGCCCTCGGTGATGCAGATCACGAGGGGCACGTTCCCGTCGGCCGCCTCGAGCATTGCGTCGGGCGCGAACGCAGCCGGCACGAAGATGCACGTGGCGTTCGCACCGGTCTGTTCGACGGCCTCGGCAACGGTGTCGAAGACGGGGACCCGGCCATCGAGCGCCGACTGGCCTCCCTTGCCGGGCGTCACGCCCGCGACGACGTTCGTGCCGTACTCGAGCATGGCGGTCGAGTGAAATTCGCCCTCGCGTCCGGTGATGCCCTGGACGAGGAGACGCGTGTCGGCGTTGACGAGGATGCTCACGCGGCGCCTCCCGCGGCCGCAACGGCCTTGGCGGCGGCATCATCCAGCGAATCGGCGGTGATGAGGTTCGCCTCGGCCAAGATCGGCTTCGCCTCTTCCGAGTTGGTACCGACGATGCGCACCACCATGGGCACCTCACGCGTCAGGTGAGATCGCGCTTCAACGATGCCGCGGGCGACCTCGTCGCCGCGGGTGATGCCCCCGAAGATGTTGATGAGGATCGCCTTCACGTTTGGATCGTCCAGGATGATCTTGAAGGCGGCCGCCACGCGCTCCGCCTTGGCGCCGCCGCCTATGTCGAGGAAGTTCGCGGGCTCACCGCCGGCCAGCTTGACGAGGTCCATGGTCGTCATTGCCAACCCGGCGCCGTTGACCATGCAGCCGATGCTGCCATCGAGCTTGATGAAGCTGATCCCGGCCTCGCGCGCCGCGATCTCCGACGGCTCCTCCTCGTTGAGGTCGCGCATCGCCTCCAGATCGGCGTGGCGGGGGAGAGCAGAGTCGTCCAGCACGATCTTGGCGTCGAGAGCCAGGAGCCGGCCGTCATCGGTCACGACCAGCGGATTGACCTCGGCCAGGTCCGCGTCCGACTCCACGAAGGCGGCGAACAGGCCGCGCAGCACCGACGCGAAGTCCTTCCGCAGCGCGGCGGGAATGCCAAGGAAGAAGGAGGTTCGCCGAACCTCGTGCTCCTGGAGGCCGATGAGCGGGTGCAGTGCGAGGCGCAGGATCGCCTCGGGGTTCGTTCTTGCGGTCTCCTCGATCTCGACACCGCCCTCGGCGCTGGCGATGACGGTGATCGCCCTGGATGCGCGGTCCAGGATGAGGCCCAGGTAGTACTCGTGCGCGATATCGGCCGCCGGAGCGATCAGGACCGTCTTGACCGTGGTTCCCTTGATGTCCAGGCCGAGGATCTCGCCTGCCTTCTCCGCTGCCTCCTCCGGCGTGGATGCCAGCTTCACGCCTCCCGCCTTGCCGCGTCCGCCGACGAGCACCTGCGCCTTGACGACGACCTGGCCTCCGATCCGCTCCGCGGCGGCGCGCGCCTCCTCCGGCGTCGTAGCGGTCTCGCCATCGAGGAGTGGTACGCCATGGCGGGCGAGGATCTCCTTGCTCCGGTATTCCTGGAGCTTCACTCGACTCTCCTGTATGAACCTGGGACGCCACTGAGCAGTCGGGTGGTTGCTCCGACCGGCTCGCTGGGGATCGGGATTGTAAACCGCGGCGGACCGGGGTGCGGGCGGGGAGGACGTCGACACCCTAGACTTTCGTGTCGTTACGCCGACGCTTTGATCGGCCGCACGAGAGGTCCTCAATGAGTTACGCGGTCACGCTCATCCCCGGAGACGGGATCGGTCCCGAACTTTCCGACGCGACGCGCACGGTCCTGGAGTCGACCGGCATTGGCTTCGATTGGGACATCCAGGATGCCGGGGAGGCGACGATCGAGCGCGAGGGAACCCCCCTGCCGGATCGCGTCGTCGACTCGATTCGCGCCAACGGCGTGGCCATCAAGGGACCGATCACGACCCCCGTGGGCTCGGGCTTTCGCTCGGTCAACGTTGCCCTGCGCCAGGCGCTGGAGCTGTATGCGAACGTCCGGCCGGCTCGGACGATGGAGGGCGTGGCCACGCGCTATGAGAACGTCGACCTGATCATCGTCCGGGAGAACACCGAGGATCTGTACGCCGGGATCGAGCACCGCGTGGGACCGGACGCCGCGGAGAGCATCAAGATCATCACGCGCGCCGCGTCGCAGCGCATCGCCCGCTACGCCTTTGAGTACGCCGTCAAGAACGGCCGTCGCAGGGTGACCGCCGTGCACAAGGCGAACATCATGAAGCTGTCCGACGGCCTCTTCCTGGAGAGCTGCCAGCAGGTCGCGGCGGAATTCGCGGGACGAGTCGAGTTCGAGGATCGCATCGTCGACAACATGTGCATGCAGCTGGTCCAAAAGCCCGAACTGTACGACGTGCTCGTCCTGCCGAACCTCTACGGGGACATCGTCAGCGATCTCGCGGCCGGCCTGGTGGGCGGGCTCGGCGTCGCCCCGGGCGCGAACATCGGCGAGCGGGCAGCGGTTTTCGAACCCGTCCATGGATCCGCTCCCAAGTACGCCGGCCAGGACAAGGCCAACCCGACCGCCCTCATCCTGAGCGGGGCGCTGATGCTGCGTCACCTCGGAGAGCTGGACGCGGCGACAGCGGTGGAGGCGGCCGTTCGCCACGTCATCGCGGCAGGGACGACGGTGACGTATGACCTCGGTGGGTCAGCCGGGACTCGGGAGTTCGGCGAAGCGGTGGCAGGCCGAATCACCGCGACAGCGTGAGCGCCGATTCGCCTGGCGGCAGCGCACGATAGAATCGGGCGGCCGCTCGTTCTGCCCCGTCCAGCGTCGGGGCGGCGGCCCAGGGGAGTGAACGCGCTTGATCAACCTGTTCGGCTACCGCGTCTCGTGGTCCCAGCTCGCGTGGTTCGGACACCGCGCCAGCGGTCTCGGGGTGCTCCTCTTCCTGTTCCTGCACATCGTCGAGACCTCGACCGTCCTGTTCGGGCCCGAGGTGTACGACTTCACCCAGACCTTCTATGCGAACCTGCCGGCCAAGATCGGCGAGGTGCTCCTCATGGCCGCGCTCGTCTATCACTCGCTCAACGGGCTGCGCGTGATCGTCATGGACTTCTGGCCGGCCTCGACGATCTACTACCGGCCGCTGACCTACGGAGTGATCGTGGCGACGTTCGTCTCCATGGTTCCGCTCAGCGCGATCATCCTCACCCCGTATCTGCCGTGGGGCTGAGCCGATGACCGCCGCGACCAGGCGCCCACGGGTCATCTACACGAACCCATCGCGCGCCGCCCGTCCCAAACCGGAGGCATCGGGCCGAGAACGTTTCTGGTGGTACTTCATGCGCCTCTCGGGTCTGGCGCTCGTCTTCCTTGCCCTGGGACACATGTTCATCATGCACGTGCTGGTGGTGCTCACCGGCCAGCAGATCGACTTCGCGTTCGTCCAGAGTCGCTGGGGCACCCCGTTCTGGAGGATCTACGACCTGCTGCTCCTCGTCCTCGCCCTCGCGCACGGCGTCAACGGAGCGCGGATCGTGATCGGCGACTACGTCACGAACCGGACCGCGCGGGGGCTTTTGCTCAGCATCTTGCTGGCCATCAGCGGGATCTGGCTCGTGGCCGGCATCGCGATCATCGCCTTCTTCGATCCGAGCGCCTCGTGACCCTGGTCGGACCCGGGACGCCGCGCGGCGCCGTTCCGCCGACGCGCGTCCACGAGCTCGACGCGGTGGTCGTCGGGGCCGGCGGTGCGGGCCTGTATGCGGCGCTGGAGCTGAAGCAGGAGCTCGGTCCGGAGGCACGGATCGGCGTCATCAGCAAGCTCTATCCGTCGCGTTCGCACACCGGCGCCGCCCAGGGCGGTGTATGCGCGGCGCTCGGCAACACCGAGGAGGACCACTGGGAGTGGCACTGGTTCGACACCGTCAAGGGCGGCGACTACCTCGTCGACCAGGACGCGGCCGAGGTCATGTGTCGTGACGCGGTGGAGACGATCATCAACCTCGAGCATCTCGGCCTGCCGTTCGATCGGACCGAGGACGGCCTGATCAACCAGCGGCGCTTCGGCGGCCACACGCGTAACTACGGCGAAGGACCGGTCAGGCGCAGCTGTTTCGCCGCCGACCGCACCGGGCATGCCATCCTCCAGACGCTCTTCCAGCAGTGCATCAAGCACGAGGTGGTCTTCTTCGACGAGTACCAGGTCCTGGATATCGCCCTGCCCCAGGGGCCGACCGGGCCGGTCAGCGGGGTGATCGCGCTCCAGCTCAGCACCAGTGAGCTCCACGCCTTCCGGGCCAAGGCGGTCCTGTTCGCCACCGGCGGCTACGGCAAGGTCTTCAAGGTCACCTCCAACGCGCACACTCTGACCGGCGACGGGATGGCCATCCCGTATCGGCGCGGCCTGCCGCTGGAGGACATGGAATTCTTCCAGTTCCACCCGACCGGCATGTACAAGCTCGGCTTCCTGCTGTCCGAGGCGATGCGCGGCGAGGGCGGCGTGCTCCTCAACGACAGGGGGGAACGGTTCATGGAAACCTACGCGCCGACCATGAAGGACCTGGCCAGCCGCGACGTGGTGAGCCGCAGCATCTACCTGGAGATCGCGGAGGGGCGGGGGATCGGGGGCAGCGATTTCGTGCATCTCGATGTGCGCCACCTTGGCGCGGAGGTGCTCAACAAGAAGCTGCCCGATATGAGCGGGTTCATCCGCACCTACTTCGGGCTCGAGCCACTGACCGATCTCGTTCCGATCCAGCCCACGGCGCACTACGCCATGGGCGGGGTACCGACCGATGTCGACGGCCGCGTCCTTGCGGATGAGACGGGCCGCATCGTGCCAGGCTTCTACGCTGCGGGCGAGGTTGCCTGCGTGAGCGTCCACGGGGCGAACCGGCTCGGGACAAACTCGCTGCTCGACATCCTCGTCTTCGGCCGCAGAGCGGGCAAGAAGATGGCGGCCGAGCTTGCTGACCTGCCGGAGCCGATGGTCGACGTCGCCGCGGAGGCATCGGTCCAGGGGCGCGTTCTCGGCCTGCTGGCGGCCGCCGAGGGCGAGCGTCCGGCGGTCATCCGCGCGGAGCTCCAGGAAGTCATGTTCGCCAAGTGTGGGGTCTACCGCACCGAGCAGCTGCTCGCGGAGTGCCGGGACGCGGTTGCGGCACTCCGCGTCAGGGCGCGCCGGCTGCTGGTCGAGGACAAGGGTTGCCGCTACAACACCGATCTCGGAGATGCGCTCGAGCTCGAGTATCTCCTCGACTGTGCGGAGGCCACCGTCGTGTCGGCGCTCGCGCGCAGGGAGAGTCGCGGCGGGCACGCGCGCGAGGATTTCGCCGAGCGGGACGACGTGGATTGGCTGAAGCACACGTTCGCGTCGCGCGAGCCGGAGTCCGGCGAGGTGACGCTGGCCTACAAGCCGGTGACGATCACCAAGTTCGAGCCGAAGGCAAGGACCTACTAGACCGATGATGGACGTCACGCTGCGGATTCGCCGCTACAACCCCGAGTCCGACGAGGCGCCGCACTGGGAGGAGTACCCCGTCACGGCCGAGCCGACGGATCGGGTGCTCGACCTGCTGCACCAGGTGAAGTGGTACCAGGATGGGACGCTCACCTTCCGTCGCTCGTGCGCCCACGGCGTGTGCGGATCCGACGCGATGCTCATCAATGGCCGCAACCGCCTGGCGTGCGAGTACCTCGTCAAGGATGCAGGCCCCACCATCACCGTCGAGGCGATCCGTGGCATGGCCGTCGTCAAGGACCTGCTGGTCGACATGGAGCCGTTCTGGGATTCGTTCAAGCGCACCATGCCGTTCCTCGTCAATGACGAGATTC
Organism: Chloroflexota bacterium; assembly: GCA_030859955.1. Taxonomy (GTDB): domain Bacteria; phylum Chloroflexota; class Limnocylindria; order QHBO01; family QHBO01; genus JACDBZ01. Next base: position 30,233 of record JALZJE010000146.1, read on the forward strand.
CAGCCGACGGCAAGGAGCGGCGCCAGTCGCCGGCGGATCGAGAAAAGTACGAGGACACCAGCCGCTGCATCCTGTGCGCCGCCTGCACGTCGGCCTGTCCGGTGTTCTGGTCCGACCAGTCCTACGTCGGTCCGGCGGCGATCGTGAATGCGCATCGGTTCATCGTCGACTCGCGCGACACCGCCAAGCAGGAGCGGCTCGAGATCATGGCGGACCCGGACGGTGTGTGGCGTTGCCGCACGGTCTTCAACTGCGTCGAGGCCTGCCCGCGCGACATCAAGATCACGAAGGCGATCCTCGAGGTGACGCAGGAGATCGGCAAGGCCGGGGTTCGTTGAGGATCCTGATCTATACCGATGGCGCTGCTCGTGGCAACCCGGGTCCTGCCGGCGCGGGCGCCATCCTGCGGGATGCATCCGACATGACCGTGTTGGCCGAGATCGCGGAGGGCCTTGGCCATGCCACCAACAACGTCGCCGAGTGGACGGCGGTGCGGCTCGCTCTGGAGGAGGCTCGCCGGCTGGGAGCGACGCACGTCGACCTGCGCATGGATTCCGAGCTGGTCGCCCGCCAGATCACCGGTATCTACCGGGTGAAGCATCCGGCCCTCAAGCCGATCCATTCCGCCACGATGGAGCTCCTGCACTCCTTCGAGGGCTACACCGTAGGCCACGTGCCGCGGGCGTTGAACAAGGACGCCGATCGGCTCAGCAACGTGGCAATTGACGGGGGGTGATCGGCATGCGCCGATGGGATCGACCGCGACATAGACTGCGGGCGGCACTCATCATCCTCGTCCTCATCGCTGGTTGCGAGGTCGGCGCCGAGCCGATTCGCAGGCCCTGGGATGAGCCGGTCGCCGGCGCCCCGAGCGTCACCGATTGGACCGAGGAAGAGCTCCCGAATCTCGACGGCTTCGAACCGTCGTCGCCCGACGAGCTCCTCAATTTGATTGCCGAGATCGAAGCGGGCACCTGGGGTCCGGGCGGGGAGCTTCTGGGCGAGATCGCGGGCGAGAATGGAAGCGGAACCGTGATCGGCTTCACGCGGACGCGTTTCGAACAAGGTGAGCATTCGCTGCGCGGCGTCGACCTGCGCTACCACATGCGCGACGACGCCGGCCCGTGGGAGGTGGTGCTCATGGAACGCCGCTACCACTGCGCCACCGAGACCGCCACCGATTTCTGCGAATGATGCGTGCGGCCGATGTCTTTATTGCGGCCCTCCTCCTGGGAGGGTGCTCCGTGCCTGATCCGCCGACTTCGACCGCACCGGTAACCACGGCGACGCCAGGTCCGGTTGCCACGCCGAGCCTGGTGGTCAGTGCCTCGAGCCCGTCAGCGCCGAGCCCGACCCCGAGCTCGGAAGAGGGCGGTGCGTACCTCGCGCTCGGCGATTCGATCACGTTCGGCGTCGGTGTGCCGAATCCTCGACGCGGCGGCTACGTCGGGCGCCTGTCCGAACCCCTTGCGCTGGGCGATCCGCCAATCACGGAAACCCGGGTCTTCGCCGTTCCGGGCGAGACGGCCGCCGGATTCCTGGATCGACGGCTGGATGACGTCCTGGAGGCGATCAACGAGCTGGGACCGCGCGTCGAGCTGGTGACCATCGGGCTCGGAGCGAACGAGCTCCTGCGCGTTCGACGCGACCCCGCCTGCGCGGCAGACCCCGATGGATCCCCGTGCTCCGCTGCCGCGTCGGTTGCGATGAGTGAGGCAGCCGGTGCGCTCGACGGGGTGATCACGGGCGTTCAGGACGCCCTGGATGCCGAGGACGCTGACGCGAGAATCCTGGTCCTCGCCTACTACAACCCGGACGTCGAACCGATCGCGGTCGTGACGGTCGTCGGGTCAGACGGTGTCGTGAGCTGTGATCCGCTGGATACGGCCCCGGGTTTGAATGACCGCATCGCCTGCGTTGCCCAGGAGCACAAGGTCGAGCTCGTCGATCTGCATGCAGCCTTTCTCGGGCGCGAGGCGGAGCTCACCGGGATCGGTAACGGTGATGTTCATCCCAACGCTGCGGGATACCAGGTCATCGCCGATGTCATCGGCGCCACGCTGAGCAGGGAGCCCTCCGAGAAAGACGACTGAGTCAGGTGAAGCGGTACACTGGTCATCCCTGGAGGCGGCTGGACGGTCGCGGGCGCATCGGTCGAAAGGCTGCGTCCGAGGAAAGTCCGAGCTCCTCAGAGCAGGCTAGCGGGTAACACCCGTCCGCCGTGAGGCGAGGACCAGCGCCACAGTGACGATGCCCGCTCCTTCGGGAGCGGGAGTGAAACGGGCAAGCTCTAGCCGGAGCAAGACCGAATAGGGGAGCGCAAGACGGCCTTCGGGCCGCAGCAGGTGGCTCGCTCAGCTCCCGGGTAGGTCGCATAGATGGATGGCCGTCCATGAGTCCGATGCGAATCGGGCTCGGGACAGAACTCGGCTTACAGGCCGGCTCCAGGGACTACTCTTCGTCCTCGCGCCAGACCGAGCGCGCGGTGCAGGCGTTGCAGATGGGGCGCGCCTCGTCCATCGTCCCGAGGGGCTGAGGGTAGGACACTCCGCCGAGCAGGCAGTCGACCTGGACTGTCGGGTTGATGCCGGGGACGATGCTGACATGGCGCACGGAGCAGCGCCGAATGCGACCGGACCGTGCGATCGGTCGGCGCTCTTCGCCTCCGTGGATTGGGTTCAGCGCCATGACAGTGACCGTGCCTCATTTCTGCGCGTGGACATCCTTCGAACGTCCGCGGTCTCCAGCCTAGGGACGCGTGCGTTCGATCGACAATGGCGCGTTCGTACCATCGGCCCTCATCCACCCGGCTCTGTCGCCCACCGGTGCCGGGGCACGCTAGACTCACGCGGGTCATGCCGCAGGCGGCGACAGATTCGAGGAGGGGCTGTGTTCGGACGACGAAAGCGCGAAGAGGCCGCCGCGGCCGAGGCGTCTCGAGAAGCCGAACGTCACGCTCTGTTCGCTCGATTGGCCGAACGCCCCGAGCATATCTGCCCATTCCTTGGCCTGGAGGCCGACCGCACGGGCCACGTCGACGGGGTGAGCGACGACCATCGCTGCTTTGCGTTCGGCGATCCGGCGCCCATCTCGGCCGAGCAGCAGACTCGCGTGTGCCAGGAGCGCGGCTATGGGAACTGTCCTCGCTACCTTCGAGGAGTCCTGGTCATCCCCACCGAGGAGCTGGAGGCACTTCGACGGCCGCGTGCCGCGGTCGAGCCGCCGGTTCCGGTGGCGGTCGTCGAGCCGGAGCGTCGTCGCCGGCGTGCGCCGATCCTCGCCCTCCTCGCACTCCTGCTGCTCATCGGTGGGGGCGCCGCTGCCGCCTATCTGCTTCTTGGTCAGGAACCGGGCGTGGCGATCATTCCCAGCCCGAGCGTGAGGCCATCCCTGACACCGACGGCAAGCCCCACCGCCGCTCCCACCGCCACCGCCACGCCGACGGCTTCGCCAACTTCAACGCCGACGCCGACGCCGGCACCGACGCCCTCCCCGACGCCGACCGGATCCTCCCCGGCCGGCCCGACCCCCGAGCCGACGCCCGTCGCCGGCGACGCGTTCGCGTTCTACGAGGTCTCCGTCAGTCCGGGCGGCTACACCCTCTACGCGTTCGATGACGGTTCGGTGGGTGCCGAACGAGGCGTCAGCTTCAACGGGTTCTCATCCGCACAGGTGGAGCCCGCCACGGGGAACGACGGCGAGATCTACTGGGTCACGCAGAACGGTGACCTCGCCGGCTTCGGGTACCGCTATCCCGATTCCGGCGACTTCCGGATTCGGGCGGTCTTCCTAAACGATCAGGGAGACCGACGCTCGGCGTTCCTGGACGAAGCCGAGCTCGACCAGCTGCCCGAGGCGACGCCCGCCCCCTGACCGCCGGCGCCTTCGCTGGCTCATGGTCTGCCGCCCGCTCAGCACTCCGCTCAATGCTGGCTGGTCCGGTTTTCACTGATCTCGCCTGCGACGTTGCGACCTACCACCTCATCCCTCACGTGACGCGCCGAAAAGCCCTTGACGGGGATGCCGCGCCCTGTATAGTGGCGGTCTGTGGTTCTAAATGGGGCCATATGGGGAACAGTGGTGAACCGCCGACACAATGGAGCGAACGACATTCCTCACCGGGGAGTTCCGGCATGCGTTGGACGAGCGTGGCCGCGTCGCGGTTCCGGTCAGATTTCGCGCGCGGCTGGCGCAGGGAGCCACCCTGGCCCGCTGGCTGGACGGCTGCCTGGCGATCTTCCCGGCCGATACGTGGGAGGAGCTGGCGGCGAAGATCCAGAGCCTGCCGACCACGAATGCCGCCGCTCGCCAGTTCGGTCGATTCATGAGTTCCGGAGCCGTCGAGGTGGAACTCGACCGGCAGGGACGGCTTCTCGTTCCGAGCTATCTGCGCGAATACGCCGGCCTGGCTCAGAGCGAGGTGGTCGTTGTTGGCGCCCTGAACCGGCTCGAGATCTGGGCGCAGACGCGCTGGCAGCCGTATCGGTCTCAGATCGAGGACCAGCCCGAGGCGCTCGCCGAACATCTTGCCGACCTGGGCATCTGACGGTGTCCGGGCCATTCATGCGTTTCCGGGCCGGTCGGCCCGCTGTCCGACAGACGAGGTGTAACGCCACATGGGAGAAGGGCACCTGCCGGTGCTGGTCGACGAGGTTCTCACCTCGTTGGCTGTCGCTGCCGGCAGCTCCGTGGCTGATTGCACCGTCGGCGGCGGTGGGCACGCCGAGCGGCTGCTGGAAACCACGTCTCCGGGTGGCCGCCTGCTCGGTATCGATGCCGATCGGGCGGCCATCGCGGAGGCGGAACGCGCCCTCGAGCGATTCGGCCCGCGCGTCACGCTGCGCCGGGCCAACTTCGAGTCGATCTATGACGTTGCCGTCGAGACCGGCGCGGCGCCCCTCGACGCCGTTCTCTTCGACCTCGGTCTCAGCAGCTACCAGCTTGCGGACGCTGACCGGGGATTCAGCTTCGCGGCCGATGCGCCGCCGGACATGAGATTCGATGAAACGAGTGGTCTATCAGCCCTTGAGCTCATCCAGCGCACCTCGGAACGAGAGCTCGCCGGAATTATCGCGACGTTTGGTGAGGAGCGCCGTGCAGGCCGCATCGCGAAGGCGCTCGTGGCGGCGAGTGCGGAGGGCCGGATCGTGACCGCATCTGACCTCGCGGCGGTCGTCGCAGCGGCCGCACCGGCGCGGCGCGGCAGCGCGGATGCCGGTCGAATCCACCCGGCGACACGCACGTTCCAGGCGTTGCGCATCGCCGTGAACCGGGAGATCGAGGTTCTCTCCGCGGGTCTGGCCGGAGCATTGGCAGCGCTCCGGCCCGGTGGGCGGATGGCCGTGATCAGCTATCACAGCCTCGAGGACCGCATCGTGAAGCGATTCGTGGTGCGCGAGAGTCGCGACTGCATCGAGGAGCCCCTGCCACCGGCCTGCACGTGCGGGCATCGCGCGCAGCTGCGCGCGGTCACGAAGGGCGTCATCACCGCGGGCCCGGATGAGGTCCGGCGGAATCGCCGCGCGCGCAGCGCAAAGCTGCGTGTCGCCGAGAAGCTGGCGTGAGCCGAGCGAAGGAGGAAGGTCACTCATGAGCAAAGGGCGTTCTCGACACCAGGCCAGCCGGCGCCGCATGTATTCGGCGCGGCAACGAGACCTGCGCGAGCGGCGGGTCCACGCCGTCACCGAGGGACAGTACTGGCTGAGCGACGGCGTGGCGGCCATCGAGATCGAGGAAGGCCTCGATTTCGAGGCACCGACCAGCTTCAGCACCCCGGGGCGCGACCGCGCGACCGCGGCCTAGACACAGATCAGCAAGGGCGAACAGATGGCAGTCACCGGAGCACGACCCGTGACGAATCCCTGGTTCCCGGGGCGTCCCGGCACCCCTCGTCCACGGACGCGTCCGCAACCGGTGCGTCGCGCCAGGCGGCAGTCGGCCGATCGACGAGCCGCGTCGCGAGTCGACATCCGTCCGTTGCTGGTGGCCATCGTGGTCGCAGCAGCGCTTGCGCTCTTCTACCTGAGCCAGTCAACCCGTGTCGCAGCGACCGGCTATGAGATTGACGCCCTCGAAGCGACCCTCGCCCAGAGCCACGCCGATCAGCAGCAGCTGATCTGGGCCATCGGACAGGCACGCTCACCAGGTGAGATCACCCAGCGCGCCAGGACCGAGCTCGAGCTTGTTTTCCTCGAGGACGAGGCGGTGACGTTCGCCCCGTCCGCCAGCCAAGCTGCCGATTGACCTAGCCTCGCGGCCGAAGGACGGCCGTCGCACGGAGACCAACATGCTCGCCAGGACCGACAGTCGTGCCCGCGCCTTGGTCCTTCTGATCTTCGTCACGCTGGTGGCGGCGACGGTTGGCGGGCGCCTGGTGTGGTGGCAGGTCGTGGAGCGCGAATCGCTCGAGGCCATGGCGCTTCATCAGCTGGCCCAGGAGCAGGCGCTGCCGGCCGAGCGTGGCGAGATCACTGACCGCAACGGTGAGCTGCTAGCCACCTCGGTTCGGGTCCAATCGGTGTTCGTGACGCCCCCAGCGATCGAAGATCCCGGCCTGGTCTCGGCGCTGCTTGCATCCGCGCTGGACATGCCAGCCGCCGAGGTGCGATCCCGGATCGATACCGACCGCAGCTGGGTCTTCCTCAAGCGCCGGGTGTCCTCCGAGGTCGCCAGGCGCGTCGGTGAGCTCGACATTCGCGGGGTCGGCCTGATCCCGGAGACCAAGCGCGTGTATCCGGTCACCGGCGCGACCGCGGAGACGACGCTGGCGGCCCAGGTGCTCGGATTCGTGGACAACACGGGCGCCGCGTCCCACGGCGTCGAACAGGCGGAAGACGCGGTGCTTGCCGGTACGCCGGGAGAGATCGCGGCCCAGGAGGACGTCATCGGCCGACGAATTGCCGATTCGGTGACGCTGCTTCGCGAGCCGATCGACGGTCGTGACCTGCGGCTGACGATCGATGCGGGCGTCCAGCACCTGCTCGAGCAGAAGATGTGGGAGACGTACAGGACAAACCGCGCGGCCGGCGCAACGGGCGTGATCATGGACGTCGAGACCGGCGCCATCCTCGGGATGGCCAGCTTCCCGTCCTTCGACGCCAACCAGTTCGCCACGACCGATGGTCAGCTGTTCGCCAACCCGGCCGTCTCACGGCAATACGAGCCAGGATCGGTGATGAAGGCGTTCACGATCGCAGCGGCACTGGACGCCGGCGCCATCACCACGAAGGACACGTTCGATGACGACAACAATCTCCTCATCGGCCGAATCCGGATCCAGAATGCCGACCGCGGCAAGTGGCCGTCGGGCCATGGACCCATCACCGCCTCAGAAGTCCTGGCGCTGTCGAACAACGTCGGCGCCGCCAAGATCGGCCTCGAGCTCGGCGGCGAACGACTCTACGACGCCTTCCGACGCTTTGGATTCGGCTCGCAGACCGGGATCGAGCTGACGAGCGAGCAGAGCGGCATGGTGTGGCATCCGGATGATGCGTCGGGTGACCTCACGACCGCCCAGAACGCCTTTGGTCAGGGTTTGAGCCTGACCGCGGTCCAGCTTCTGGCCGGCTACGCGGCGTTCGCGAACGGGGGCGAGCTCGTCACCCCGCACGTCGTCGCCGGCTGGACCGATCCCGATGGGTCCTACCACGCCGTCGACCAGGCGCCGGGCGAACGGATCATGCGGTCCAAAACAGCCGCCACGATGGTCGACCTGCTCACCAACGGGGTCGACGACGGAATCGCCGAGGGGGCGTCGATTCCTGGCTACACCGTGGCCGGCAAGACCGGTACCGCCCAGATCGCGGGTCCGGTGCGGGTCAAGAACGCCGAGGGCAAAATGGTCGAGAGCTGGCAGTACATCGACGGCTGGGTCGACTCGAGCTTCGTCGGTTTCCTGCCCGCGGGCGACACCAAGCTCGCGACGCTCATCCTCATCAACCGCCCGGCAGGCGCCGGAGGGCCGCAGATGCCGGAGCGCCCGGAATGGGTGTTCGCCGATCTCATGCCTCAGGTGCTCGACTACCTGGCGGTGCCGCCCGACCGCCCCGCGCAGCCGGTCGCTGGTCCGTGAGGCTGCTAGACTCGCCCGTAGTCCGCAGCCTGGTACGTGTGCCTCCCACGATCCCGCTCGATGACGTGCTGGCCGCCACCGGTGGTCGCCTCGAGCGACCGACCTCGATGACCTCGATCACCGGGGCCAGCGTCGACTCCCGTCGGGTGACCCCCGACAGTTGCTTTGTCGCCCTGCGTGGCGAGCACGTCGACGGCCATCGCTTCGTCGTCGCGGCGATCCGCGCGGGGGCGACCGCGGCCCTGGTCGACCGCCCCACCGAGCTCCCGCCGGGCGTGGATGCCGCCGTCGTGCTTGTCGCCGACCCGCTGATCGCGCTCCAGGAACTGGCCGCCTGGTGGCGCCTGCGCCACGGCGTGCGCGTGGTGGGAGTCACCGGTTCCACCGGCAAGACGATCGGCAAGGAGATCATCGCCGATGTCCTGTCGCGCACGCTTCGAACCCTTCGCAACGAGGGAAACCTCAACTCGGAGACCGGCCTTCCCATGACCCTGCTGCGGCTGTCGGCGGAGCATGAGGCCGCCGTGCTGGAGATGGGCATGTACACCATCGGCGAGATCGCGCGCCTCGCCGAGATCGCCGTGCCGGAGGTCGGTGTGGTGCTGGCGGTGCACCCGGCCCACCTGGAGCGTGTCGGAAGCATCGAGCTGATCGCCCAGGCCAAGGCGGAACTGCCACGGTCGCTCCCGCGCCACGGCCTCGCCGTCCTGAATGCCGATGATCCCCGCGTTGAGCCGATGCGGGACGCGACGCGCGCCGCGGTGCGCACCTTCGGCCTGGGTCCGCGCTCGGAGGTCCGCGCCGAGGACGTGATCTCGAGCGGCCTGGACGGGATCGAGTACACGCTGCGCGCGCCATGGGGATCCCGGCGCGTGGCGAGCGGGACCCCCGGCCGTCATCTCGTCCCGCACCAACTGGCCGCCGCGGCGGTGGGCGAATGGCTCGGCGTGCCGCTCGACGAGGTCGTTGCCTCGCTCGGGGTCGGAAGCCACGCCCCACACCGGATGCACGTGATGGAGGCCGCCTCGGGCGCGCGGCTGGTGGACGACACGTACAACGCCTCGCCGATCAGCATGAGCGCCGCGCTCGACTTCCTGGCCGAAACGCGTGTTCCGCCCGGACGCCGTCGCCTCGCCGTCCTCGGTGACATGCTCGAGCTCGGGCCGGACGAGCAGCGTCTCCATCGTGAGATCGGCGCTCGGGCGGCGGCCGCAGCACTTGACGGGCTCGTCACGGTCGGAGAGCGTGGCCGATGGATCGCGGAGGGAGCCCGGGCGGCGGGATCCCTGACGGTCATCACCGCGTCCGACGCCCACGAGGCGGCAGCCAGCCTCGAGCGCGAGCTGGCTCCCGGCGTCGGTGACCTGGTGCTCCTGAAGGCCTCGCGAGGGATCGGCCTCGAACGCGCGGTCGACGCGCTGCGAGCACGCGATGACTGACACCACCCTCGTCCAGGTCGTGATCGCGCTCCTGCTGGCCTTCATCGGCATGGTGCTCCTCGCGCCGATCTATATCAGCCTTCTCCAGCGGCTCGGCATCGGCAAGCAGATCCGCAGCGAGGGTCCTGAAGCGCACTTCCGGAAGGCCGGCACGCCCACGATGGGCGGCATGCTCATCGTGGGGGTCGTCCTGTTTTTGGCGATGGCGCTGCGCATCGAGGATGCGGGGACGCTGACCCCGATGCTGACGCTGATGGGCGTCGGAATCCTCGGCGCATTGGATGACTTCGTGAATGTCCGCAGCGGCATCGGGATGCGCGGGCGCTGGAAGCTGATCTGGCAGACCGTGGTCGCCATCCTGGCCGCTTTCTACATCTGGAATCACTTCGATCTGACCGGGATCAACGTGCCATTCCTTGGCCAATTCGTGATTGCGCCGGTGCTGCTCATCGGCTTCATCGCGTTCGTCATCGTCGGCACCAGCAACGCGGTCAACCTCACCGACGGCCTCGACGGCCTGGCCGGCGGCGTCCTCATCTTCAGCTTCGTCGCGTACCTGCTCATCAGCCTCATCCCGATCGAGGGGGTGAAGAGCGAGCAGCCGAACCTGGCGATCTTCTGCGCCCTGGTCATCGGCGCACTGATGGGGTTCCTGTGGTTCAACGTCCATCCGGCGCAGCTCTTCATGGGTGACTCGGGAGCGCTCAGCCTGGGCGCGACGCTGGCGGTGGTCGCGACGGTCAATGGTCAGCTGCCATTGTTGGCGGTCATCGGGGTTGTGTTCGTGGCCGTCATCATGAGCGTCGTGCTGCAGGTAGCCAGCTTTCGGCTGTTCGGGCGCCGCATATTCCGCATCGCGCCGCTGCACCATCATTTTGAGCTGATCGGCTGGGCCGAGGAGAAGATCACGCTCCGCTTCTGGATCGTCGCCGCGCTGGCTGGTCTGCTCGGCGTGAGCATCTTCATCGTCGGCGTGACCGGCGTCTGATGGATTGATGATGACCGCGCCTCGCAACCCGATTCGGACCGCGGAAGATCTCGGCGGCCGGCGCACGGTCGTGCTCGGGCTGGCGCGCTCGGGCGTCGCCGCGTGCCGCTTTCTGGCCGATGCCGGAGCCGTCGTGGTCGCGTATGACCGCCGGCCCGCATCCGAGCTGGCTGATGCGGTGAGTGCGCTCGGCGCTCGCACCGTGCAGCTGGCCCTTGCGGTCGATGAAGCTGCCGCCGTCGCCCTCCTGGAGCGCGCCGACCTGCTCGTCACCAGCCCATCGGTGTCGCCGCACTTCAGCACCACCGACCCGTGGCTGCGCGATGCGCTCCGTGCGGCGGAGGCGCGCGGCGCCGAAGTGGTGAGCGAGGTGGAGCTGTTCCTGCGCCTCACCCGCGCGCGGGTGCTCGGCGTGACGGGCACGAAGGGGAAGACCACCACATCCTCACTGGTGGCCGCGATGCTTTCGCGAGGAGGCATGCAGCATGTGCTGGGCGGCAACATCGGGACGCCGCTCATCGAACGGGCCACGGAGCTCCGAACGGACGACTGGGCGATCCTCGAGCTGAGCGAGCTCCAGCTACCCACGATCACTCGCGGGGTCGACGTTGCCCTGTACACCAACATCGGTGAGGACCACCTGGATCGGCACGGGACGGTGGAGGCGTATCGGGCGGTGAAGGCGCGCCTGGCCGAGCTGACTTCACCGACCGGCCGAGTCGTCCTCAACAGGGACGATCCCGGCTGCCGCGCGCTCGGCGATCGACTCTCTCCGGCGAGCGTGGCGTGGTACGGCCTGAGCGAGCCGCGGCGGGGGCGCGTGGAGGCATGGCTGGATGACGAAGGCTGGGTGGTGGTGGCCGGGGAGCGGCTGCTGCCCGCTCGGGAGGTCCCGCTTCCGGGACGCCACATGCTGAGCAATGTCCTTGGCGCGTCGCTCGCCGCTCTCTTCGCCGGCGCGGAGGCGGACGCCATCGGTGCGGCGATCGGTGACTTCGAGGGCGTCCCGCATCGGCTCGAGCTCATCGCCGAGCGAGGCGGCGTGCGCTGGATCAACGACTCACAGGCGACGATCCCGGTGGCCGCGATCGCGGCGCTCGAGGCGTTCGACGCGCCGATCGTCCTCATCAGCGGGGGGAAAGACAAGGGGCTTTCCTACGACGCGTTCGCCGATGCCGTGGCGACGCATGCGCGCGCGGCCGTCCTCATCGGCGAGACGGCTGCCGAGCTCGCCTCGCTGATCGGCGACCGGGTGCCGGTCGAGCATGCCTCGGACATGGGCGCCGCAGTCGTGGCGGCCGCGGCGTTCGCGCGACCGGGCGACGTGGTCCTGCTGGCTCCGGCAGCGGCCAGCTTCGACATGTTCACCGACTACGCCGGGCGCGGCGACGCGTTTCGGGCTGCGGTCGATGCCCTGACGGAGGAGCGATGAGCACCGCGGCCGCAACGATGACGGCCCGTCGCGCGGCGCTTCGTGGCGGCGTGCGACGCGAGCGTCATGAGCCCGCCTATGCGCTGCTGCTGGCGGTGATGGCGCTCACCGCAATCGGCATCGTGATGGTCTATTCGGCGTCCAGTGTTCGGTCCTACTTCAACAACGCGGATCCGGCGGCGCAGGGGCTCGAGCAGATCGTGTGGGCGGCCCTTGGCCTGACCGGGCTGCTCGTCGCCAGTCGGGTGGACTTCCGCCATCTCCGCTACCTGGCGATTCCGACCTTCGTTATCACGCTGGTGCTTCTCGCGGCGGTGCTGGTTCCCGGAATCGGCTCCGAGATCAACGGATCGCGTCGCTGGATCGTCATTCCGGGTGTCGGTTCGCTGCAGCCGGCCGAGTTCGCGAAGCTGGCGGTCGTCCTGTACCTGGCACACTGGCTCGACCGGCGTGGTAAGGCGGCCGGATCGCTCTGGAATGGGCTCGTCCCGTTCGTGCTGCTGGTCACGCCGGGCTTCGTCATGATCTCCCTCGAGCCTGACCTCGGGACGGCGGGCGTGTACGCCGTCGCCGCGGGCAGTGTCTTCTTCATGGCGGGCGCGAACCTGCTGTACATCGGGGCCATCGGGGCCGCGGTGCTTGGCGCCGCGTGGTGGATGGTCAGCAACACGGCTTACCAGCTCGAGCGGGTGCAGACCTTCCTCGACCCGTTCCGGGATCCTCTCGGCGCGGGCTACAACGCGGTCCAGTCGCTCTTCGCGCTGGCATTGGGCGGGATCACCGGCCTCGGCCTCGGCGAGAGCAAGCAGAAGTACCTGTACCTGCCTGCGCCGTCGACCGATTTCATCTTCGCCATCATCGGAGAGGAGTGGGGGCTGGTCGGGACACTGACCGTCGTGGCCCTCTTCGTGGTCATCGCGTACCAGGGTTACCGGATCGCAATCACCGCCCCTGACACCTTTTCCGGCCTGCTGGCATGCGGCATCACCACCTGGCTGGTGGTCCAGGCGCTCATCAACATGATGGTCGTGACCGCGCTCATGCCGGTGACCGGCATTCCCCTTCCATTCATCAGCGCCGGCGGTTCGGCGTTGACCATCAACCTCGTGGCGGTCGGCATCCTGTTGTCGATCAGTCGCGAGACCTCTCAGACAGGATCATTGCGTGATGCGGTATTCGGTATCGGGCGGCGGGACCGGCGGGCACATCTACCCCGCGCTGGCCGTCGCGCGGGCACTGCGCGACGCCCGGCCCGGCGGTGAGCTCGACTACATTGGCGGGGTTCGCGGCTTCGAGCGCAGGCTGGTGGCCAATCACCCGATGCGCGCTCAGCTCCGCTATCACGAGCTCATGGTGCGCTCCCTGCGCTCGGCGGGTCTCTCGGTCCATTCGGTCCTCGACCCGGCTCGACTGGCGGCATCGGTGCCGCAGGCGTGGTGGCTGCTCGGTCGCCTCCGTCCGGCCGCCCTGTTCACGACCGGTGGCTACCTGGCCATGCCGCTGGTGCTCGCCGCCAGGGCGCGCGGCATTCCGACGCTCGTCTGGGAGGGCAACGTGCAGCCGGGACGCGCAACTCGCGCCATCGGTCAATTTGCCACCCGGGTGGCCGTCAGCTTCCCACCGACCCTCAATGCCTTCCCCGGTAACAGCTTCGTCTCCGGCACCCCGATCCGATCGTTCGAGGGGATCGACCGCGCTGCCGCCCGCCACTCCTTCGGCCTCGATCCCGACGACCGGCTGTTGGTGGTCTTCGGCGGATCGCAGGCGGTCGCGCGCATGAATGCGGCCGTGGCAAGGGCCCTTCCGCAGCTGGTGGTCGACTGGCATGTCCTGCACCTGGCGGGGGATGACGGCATGGCCGATGCCGGCGCAGCGCGCCAGGCCTTGCACGATTCCCTTCGACCGCGCTACACCGCCGAGCCGTTCCTGACCGATCGCATGGCCGATGCGCTCGTTGCCGCCGACCTGGTCGTCGGGCGAGCAGGATCGTCGACGTGTGCCGAGCTCGCCGCCGCCGGCGCCGCTTCCATCCTGGTCCCGTACCCGTATGCTGGTGCGCATCAGCGCTACAACGCCCGGTACCTCGTCGACGAGGGCGCGGCGGTGGAGGTCCCGGACGACGAGCTCACAGCCGAACGCCTCCTGGCCGAGACCGCCGAGCTGCTCGACGATGGCCGCCGCCGCGCCATGTCCGAGGCGGCCCGGCGTCTCGGGCGCCCAGAGGCGGCGCGCGACCTGGCCGACGCGCTGGTGGACCTCGCCGAGGGCCGCCCGGCGCGATCGACGGCAGCCCGGTGATGGCCGCCCCGGCCCGGCGCCCGACAACGTTGGAGGAGCAGCTGTTGTTGCTCGACCAGCTGGCGGACGAACGCGGCAGCAGGCTTGAGCGCGCATGCCCGATCGGCCCCCTCACGACGCTCAGAGTCGGTGGCAACGCTGATCGGCTGACGACCGTGGAAACAACCGACGAGCTGGTCGCGGCGCTCGAACTGGCGCAGAGCGCCGGCGTGCCGGTCGGGGTGCTGGGCAAGGGCAGCGATATCGTCGTGTCCGATGACGGCATCCGCGGCCTGGTCATCCGCAACCGGGCGGGAGAGATGGAGGTGGCCGGCGAAGTGGTGCGGGCCGCGTCGGGGCTCGCCATGGCGACCCTGGTGAAGCGCTGCACAGCGGAGGGGCTGACGGGTATCGAATTCGGCATCAGTATTCCGGGCAGTGTCGGCGGCGCCGTGTGGGCCAATGCCGGTGCGCATGGTGGCGAGATGAAGGACGTCGTGCACAGCGTCGACGCATGGAGCCTGATGGACGGGGTGGCGTCGATTCCAAACTCTGGATGCGAATTCGGTTACCGGGACTCCCGATTCAAGCGGACCGGTGAGATCGTGCTCGCCACGACCATCGGACTGGGGACCGGTGACCCGGCGGCGATCGCGGCGCGGGTGGCCGCACACCAGGCGCAGCGCCGGGCGACGCAGCCCCTGGCCGACCAGAACGCGGGCAGCGTCTTCCGCAATCCGCCGGACGACCACGCGGGCAGGCTGATCGATGCGGCGGGCCTCAAGGGGTATGGGGTGGGAAGCGCACGGGTGAGCACTCTCCACGCGAACTTCATCGTGGTCGACCGCGGCGGATCCGCCGCCGATGTCCGCGCGGTGGGGGACCATGTTCGGAGCGTCGTGGCCGAGATGCACGGAGTGGAGCTGCAGTACGAGATCGAGTTCGTCGGCGAGTGGGGACCGGCGGATTCCTGGGCCACGCCCACCGGCGTGTTGGCCGGAGCATGAGCGAGCGTCGCCTGCGCGTGGGAGTCTTCGCCGGAGGCCGGTCGGCCGAGCACGAGGTGAGCGTCGCCTCGGCCGAGGCGGTGCTGCGCGCCATCGATCGACGTCGGTTCGAGCCGTTCCTCATCTACATCGATCGCGAGGGCCGCTGGCTGCTGCCCGCCGCCCCGGCGCCAGAGCTGGGAACGCGATCGTTGGCGGGCACGCTCGGCGCACTGACGCCTGCAGAGGAGGTCGAGCAGTCGCGAAGCAACGAGACCGCGCTGGTGCGGGCCGGCTCGGATCCTCGCACGCTGACGGCGCAGGTTGCCGTCAGGTCTCTTGCCGATGCCATCGACGTGGCGTTCCTCGTCGTCCACGGCCCGTACGGCGAGGACGGTACGCTCCAGGGCTTTCTCGAGCTGGCCGGCATTCCGTACGTCGGGGCGGGGGTGCTGGCGAGCGCCATCGCGATGGACAAGGTCGTCTTCAAGGACCTCATGCGCGGGCACGATCTTCCGGTCGTCGAATCGGTCTGGTTCCGGCGCACGGCGTGGGAGCGCGAGCCGACGCACGTGGTGCGCGAAGTGGCCGAGGCGATCGGCGATCGAAGCGTCGTGAAGCCCGCCCGTCTGGGGAGCAGCGTCGGCATGACGCTGGTGCATACCCTCGACGAGCTGCCGGACGCCCTGATTGAGGCCTTTGCCCATGACAGCAAGGTGATCGTCGAGCGATACGTCGAGGGTGCGAGGGAGCTTGAATGCGGCGTCCTGGGCAACGAGGATCCGATTGTCTTCGAGCCCGGTGAGGTGCGTTCCCTGCACGAGTTCTACGACTACGAGGCCAAATACGTGGAGGGCCTCGCGTCGGTGGAGCCTCGCGCACTCGTCGATGCCGACCTGGCGGCGCGCCTGAAGGAGCTTTCGCTGGCGGCCTACCGTGCCATCGACTGCGTGGGTCTTGCCCGCGTCGACTTCCTGGTCACCGCGGACGAGACCTACATCAGCGAGATGAACACGCTCCCGGGATTCACGTCGACGAGCATGTATCCCAAACAGGCGGAGCTCGCGGGCATGCCCTTCGGTGAGCTCATTGCCCGGCTCATCGCGCTTGCGCGGCAGCGGGACCGATGAAGCTGAAGTCGCAGACACGTCCCGACCCGCGCCGCGTGGTACGAACCACGCGCGGGGCGACGGCGGCGCGTAAGGGCGCCAAGCCACGTGGGCGGCAGGCGAAGCGTCCCGGCGTCCCGCTCCGGCGGCGCCTCGGCAGGCGTCTGCCGTCCTTGCAACGCGTGCTGACCGGGCTCGCCGCCACGGCGATCGCTGCCGGTCTGGCGGCTCTGCTCGGCGGGCCATGGCTACGCGTCACCGACGTCTCATGGGCGGGGGAGCAGTTCACCGTCGACAGGGATCTCGAGCGCATCCTGGATCGGGAGCTTGGGACGAGCGTGCTGGCGGTGGATACTGGTTCGCTGCGCGAGCGGCTGGAACGTCTGCCGGCGGTAGCCAGCGCCAGGGTGTCGGCATCAATCCCGGGACACCTGGACGTGACCGTCGAGGAGCACGAAGTGGCGTTCGTCTGGGAGACGGCATCCGCCCGCCTGTTCGGCGCGGCGGACGGCACTCTCTTCGCCGCCATTCCTTCCGACGCTGCGCTCGACGCCGAGCTTGTCACCCTGCCGCGCGTGGTTGACGAGCGTTCCATGTCCCGACTGCTGATGCCAGGAGATCAGATTCCCGATGGGGTCCTGCGGATCGCCTTGCACCTGGCCGGCCTGGACCCCGTCGCGCTCGGTTCGGAGGCCGAGCGAGTGGCCGTGAGGCTCGATGACGAGTTCGGGTTCGGGTTGGTTGCGGGCGTGCCGGGTTGGGAGCTGGCGTTTGGTGTCTATGGCATGGATCCCAACGAGACCTCGGCCGGTGCCACGGCCCGGCTCGAGCGACAGGTGACCGCGGTCCGAACGCTCTTCGCGACGCGCGCAGAGGCGGACATCGCGTGGGTGGATGCCCGCAACCCGGGGAAGGTATATTTCCGTGCCAAGGGGTGAACCGCGTGCCGTCACGCGACGCCTCGCTCGTCGAGATGCTCGCTGCGGTACCAACCTCCATGTGGCTTCCCCTCATCGGTCTTGCGCTCGGAGTGGCGTTGGGGCTGGCGCTCAACGTCAACGTGAGCCCGGACCTGGCCCGCTATTCGGCCGTGGCCATCCTGGCCGGGCTCGACTCCGTGCTGGGCGCGATCCGCGCAGAGCTGGATGCCCACTACGACAACCGCATCTTCCTTTCGGGCTTCATCACCAACGCCCTGGTGGCGGTGGCGCTGACCTTCGTGGGCGACCGGCTGGGGATCGACCTGTACCTGGTGGCCCTGTTCGCCTTCGGGCTGCGCATCTTC
Source organism: Chloroflexota bacterium (assembly GCA_030859955.1). Taxonomy (GTDB): domain Bacteria; phylum Chloroflexota; class Limnocylindria; order QHBO01; family QHBO01; genus JACDBZ01. Next base: position 47,820 of record JALZJE010000146.1, read on the forward strand.
CAGAACGTGGCGTTGATCCGTCGTCACTTCCTGTAGGCTCGAACGGCACCGATGGCGCGCTGCGGCGCGCCGCTAGCAGGAGGTAGCTTGGAACGCGAAGCAGTCCTCGTCGCCATCGACGCGGGGACGACGAAGGTCACGACGCTCATCGGCGAGGTGAGTCGAACCGGCGACGTCAACGTCATCGGCTATGGCATTGCCCCCTCGGTGGGCATGAAGAAGGGGATGGTCGCCAACATCGACCAAACCGTGAACTCCATCGCCTCGAGCGTCGAGAAGGCCGAGCGACTGTCCGGCTACAAGATCAGCTCCGCCTTCGTGGCGGTGGGCGGCAGCCACATCAGCAGCCAGAACTCACGTGGGGTGGTGGCCGTCTCCGGTCACAAGCGCGAGGTGACCCGCGAGGATGTTGCGCGCGCCACCGAGGCCGCCAAGGCGGTCCAGGTTCCCTCGAACCGGGAGATGCTGCACGTCGTGGCGCGCGGCTACATCGTGGATGGCCAGGAGGGGATCAAGGACCCGCTTGGCATGAGCGCGGTGCGGCTGGAGGTCGAAACCCACATCGTGGCGGGGGCGGCGACATCGGTCCAGAACCTGAGCAAGTGCGTGATCACCTCCGGCGTGCAGATCGACGAGATGGTGATCAGCTCGCTGGCCGCGGCCGAGGCAACGCTGACCGACACCGAGAAGGAGCTCGGCGTGCTCATCGCCGATATCGGGGGCGGCACGACCGACATTGCGATCTTCGTCGACGGAGCGGTCTATCACACCGCCGTCCTGCCGGTGGGCGGCATCAACGTCACCAACGATGTTGCGATAGGCCTGCGGACGTCGCTGAACCTGGCCGAGGAGATCAAGATCAAGCACGGCACTGCGAACATGGCGGAGGTCGAGCCGGAGGAGCTGCTCAACGTGGCCGTCCTCGGCGAGTCGGGCGGACAGACGATCCAGCGCCGCAAGCTGTCCGAGATCATCGAGGCCCGCATGAGCGAGATCTACAGCCTCATCCGCGAGGAGGTCAAGCGCTCCGGCCATGCCGGGATGCTGCCGGCCGGAGCGGTGCTGACCGGTGGCGGTGCCCGAATCGGCGGGGCGGAGGTGCTCGCCCGCGACGTGCTCGACATGCCTGTCCGGATCGGTTCGCCGCAGGGTGTCGGCGGACTGATGGACCAGGTCGGCAACGCCGCCTTCAGCACGCCGATCGGGCTGCTCCTGTGGGGAGCCAACCATGTCGGCGAGGAGCCGATCGGCTACGGCGCCGGTGGCAATGGGGTCAATCCGCTCTCGCGCATCGGTGAGTGGATCAGGAACCTGTTCCCCGGCTGA
>JALZJE010000149.1 GCA_030859955.1 Chloroflexota bacterium
GGGCTGGGGGGAGGGGGAAGGGGAGGGTCTGGAGCGCTCCGGGAGCTGGCCCTGCGCCCCTGAGCTCGCCGCCGCGAGCATCAGGGGAAGAGCGATCATCAGCCGCGTTAGGCGGTGTCTCATAAGTCACGTCTCGGCAGCCGACCTCCGATGTTCGCGTTCATGGCAGGGACGCGATGGTCTTGTTCTCGGCTTTTTCCCACAGGCGCACGAACGCGTCGGCCGACAGGAAGAGCGGGTCGAGCTCCTCGTTCGTCAGGCCGATCTTCTTGAGATCCTCGATGAGGTCGGGATACATCCCGACCTGAGCGATGCCGTCCGTGTTGAAGTCGAACGTCCGATTTCCGGCCTGCATAGCAGGGAAGGTCGTAGTCAGCCGGTGGCCGGCGAAGGGATAACTCACCATGGTCGCAGCTTGCTGGGGAACCGACGGCTCGCCCGTGCAGGCGTCTTTTCCAAATCGCGGCGCCGTCATCCTCTCCAGGCCATTGAGATCGCTGCCGAAGGCCACCGGTCCGCCGTTGAGGCGGCTGATCGCCGTCAGGTACTCCTGCGCGAATGACTTGGTGGAATGGCTGCAGTCGTTCGGGATCCTGGTGTTTACCGCCACGTCCTTGACCCCGCCCCCGCCGATGCCGAGGCCGATCAGGCCGCCGTTCTTCCGGATGGCCGCGACCGAGGCATTCGACAGCGCGCGCTCGGAGCGCTTGGCCGGGACCGCGACGTCGAGCAGAGCGGAGTGCGACGCGACCACCGGATAGTCGCTGGAGTCGGTGACGGCGAGGGTCGCCCGCAACGTGCGATCCCCCATGTGGGCCACGTCGATGATCATGCGCTTGCTCATCATCTCGTGGATGAGGAAGCGGCCGAGCGGCCTGAGGCCGGTGCGGTTGCAGTGCCCCCCGGCGGGATAGGGCTCGGGTGTACCGATGTTGGTGAGACCGAGCGCATTGAGCAGCTTTGCGAGATCCGGCCCCTCGTTCCCGAGGCGGAACCCGATGCCGCGATCGGTGCAGTCGATCACGTCGTAGAACTTCTGATTCAGAAAGAAATTGTTGGCGTTGAACAGATCCTCGTAGAGCGCGGGCCCGCCGAAGTCGTTGTCGGCCAGGTGGACCGGCGTCAATTTTCGAACGCCCATGTTGTACAGGGTGTCGAGACGACTGCGCACCTGTTGCTCTGTGCAGCCGCGGCAGTTGAACAACTTGTCCACCTCGACGCCGAGAACAACCGCAAGCTTCCCGCTGGTGATGGCGTCCCGAGCTTGCTGGGCCGTGTAGACGATGCGGTACCATCCCTGGCCCGGACCACCGCTCGCGTTGTCTATGCGACTCTCGATGGCCTTGGCCTGCTGGATCTGGAGTCGTACCGCCGCCATGTCGTCGCAGGAGGTGACTCCCGCCGCCTTCGGCGAGGCGCTGCAGAAAAGCTCGTTGTTGACCGCGTCCAGAACCATCAGGCGCATTCCGCCGTCCACGGCCCGCTTGAGCCAGTCCACGTGCATCTGCTGATGATTGATCGAGAACCACATGGGCCAGCCGTCGTAGTGGGGGTGCCCGCCGGTGTGGTGCCCGATCCCCTTGGTCCCCCCGCTCTTGACCATGGTCATCAGGTTGCCGATGTGATCGCCGGTGCCGCCCCGCCCGTGTGCCTGGTCGCACGGCTGAAGTGCGTGCGCGGCCGGGCTCATCGGATCGCCCCAGAAGAACAGTCCGCCAAAGCCGTAGTTGGCGACCTGGTGGGTGTGGAGATCGGCAAAGCCCCACAGTGGCGACTTCGTCGGTGTCGCTGGACCGGGGTCGACGGCGCTGAGAACCGGCTCACGCGGCGCCTCGCGCACGAATCTGACGCTTGGGAGGGTGACGCTGATCGGAGCGCTGGTGCCGGACTGGCCATCGGACCGCGATGCGGTGACCCGGTAGAAGTAGGTCGCGGCGGGGGTGAGACCCTGATCTGTGAACTGGGTGTCGGCGGCCGCGGCGGGCGTGCGAGGGTCGGTGATCGCCAGCGGCGTGACTGGCTCGAAGGGGCCGGTCTCAGCTGAAGAGCGCAGCACCACGTAGGCGGTTGCGCCCGGCACGGGTGACCAGGTGAGCCTGACGAACTTGGGTCCCGGCGACGCGCGAAGGTTGGTCGGGGCCTCATCGAACCGCCTGATCGTAGCGAGCTTTGAATCGCGCGGTTCCGCCACCGCTGGTGTCCTGCCTGGCGGCGCGCGGCGGGGCGCGATCTGAGCCGCCAGCGGGATCGCCGAGATGAACCCAGCGGCGAGCACGGAGCCGAACAATATGGACCGCATACACCTACCTCCCGGGGCAATAGCCCCCTGTTCGGGAACGAGTCGACGGGAGCTGCGCATCTGGCAGTCGCCCCTGTTGTCGTTTCCAGCAAGCTGGGATCGAGCCGCGAAAACGCCGTCAAACAGGGCGTCAAAGCGTTATCCCGATGGAGGCTGACAGGATGGAAACGGCCCCCCGCGCGTGGACGTGGTGGAGGCCGGTGGCGTCTCCCGCAGCGGCGCAGCGGCGCTCGGTCGGATCAGCGGTGCGACCGCTGAAGGAACTGAGCCTCTAGCGTCCCTTCCTCGTAGGCCGCTTCCTGGCCACCGTTGGCTTGGACAATTTGCGGCCGGTACTCATGCCTTTCTTCATCCGAGTCCTGGCAGCCTTGATATACCGTATACGGGGAGCGGGGCCAACGCCCCCGGGCACTGAGTACGAGAGCGCAACGATCCCGCTGACCGGAAGCGTCTTCTGGTCCGCCAGTACGAGCTTCGTCGAGGCGCCAGGGGGCAGGAGCGGCACCCCGGCTCCAAGGAGCACAGGAACGACGGCAACTTCCACCGTGTCCACGAGGCCTGCGTCGAGAAGCGAGCGAAAAAGGACGCCCCCGCCGTAGAGCCAGATGTCCCGACCCGGCTTCGCTTTCAGCGCCGCCACGATTTCATGCGGATCGTCGTTGATGATGCGGACGCCGCGATGTGCGGCCGCGGGAAGGGTCCGCGAGAAGACGACAACGTCGAGACCGGGCATGGCGCCGTGCCCGCCCTGTGCGGTGAGAACCTCGTATGTTTTGCGTCCCATCACGGCTGTGTCGAATTCCTCGAACAGCGCGCCGAAGTCGATGGAAGGATCCATCACGATCCAGTCGTGTTCACCGTTTGGCCCGGCGATGAAGCCGTCCAGGCTCACAGCCACCTGGTAGCGCAGTCGTCTGCTCATTGATCGGGCTCCGATTCGTAGGCCGCATCAGGCTGCCCGCGCGCACCCGGCCCCGCGAGATTACTACCTCTTCCTCTCCTCCAGAAGGTCGCAGGTCCCCGGACATACGCGCGCTCTGGCCCACGCCAAAGTTCAGCCGCGGGCGAGTCAAATAAAGATGCCGCACGCCGGGAGGCCAGCCACCCAATGCCCAGGCTACTGGATACGATTCGGCGGGACGGTGAGATCCTGGG
>JALZJE010000150.1 GCA_030859955.1 Chloroflexota bacterium
ACGCTGGGTGAGAGAACGCTAGCCGCCTCCCAGCAGAATGCCGCGTTCCCCGAACTGGCCGAAATATACGATGAGCTCCGCATTACCCTCCGATGCCGGATCATCGTCGAGCCGGACGGTCAACAGCACGCTCTCCACGAGACCGAGATATTCGTCCTGGTCTCGGTGGGCCCGCCGCGAATCGGGAAGGATGAGGGACCAGCCGCGATCCGGGCTTTCCCCGGCCAGCGCGACGAGATACTCGCGGACGATCTCTCTCGCGGCGGGCACATCACCGGCGCCATCCAATGAACAGGCGCCGAGGAGCAGGACGCTGACGAGCGCCAGGCTTGCTCCAAGATGGCGCTGCCCACTCACGGACTGTCCCCTAGACCTCCTTGTACTCGCCCTCCACGGTTTCGCCTTCTTCCTCGGACGCGGTTCCGGCTGTTCCGTCGGCACCGCCCTCTGGGCCACCTTCGCCGGGTTCGGTCCCGTTGCCGTCGCCGGAGCTGTCTGTGGCCTCGTACGCCTTCGTGCCGATCCGCTGGAGGACGTCGGCCAGCTGGGACTTCGTGGAGTCAACCACGCCCGCATCATCGCCCTTGAGGGCCTCACGCACCGACTCGATGCGGGCGTTGACCTCCGCCTTCTCCTCGTCCGACAGCTTCTCGTCGAGGTCCTTGAGCAGGCGCTCGCCCTGGTAGACCAGCGCGTCGGCCTCGTTGCGCGACTCCGTTGCCGTGCGGCGAGCACGATCCTCCTCCGCGTGCTCAGCAGCCTCGCGGACCATCTTGTCCACGTCCTCCTTCGCGAGCATGGACGACGCGGTGATGGTCACCTTCTGCTCCTTGTTGGTGGCCTTGTCCTTGGCCGCCACGTTGAGGATGCCGTTGGCGTCGATGTCGAAGGTGACCTCGATCTGCGGCACGCCACGCGGAGCCGGCGGAATACCGTCCAGGCGGAATGTCGCGAGCTTCTTGTTGTCCGACGCCATCTCGCGCTCGCCCTGGAGCACGACGATGTCGACCGATGGCTGGCTGTCCGACGCCGTGGAGAAGATCTGGGTGTGCGACGTCGGGATGGTGGTGTTGCGGTTGATCATCTTCGTCGCGACGCCACCCATCGTCTCGATCCCCAGGCTCAGCGGCGTGACGTCGAGGAGAAGGACATCCTTGACCTCACCGGCCAGGACTCCGGCCTGGATGGCGGCTCCGACCGCCACGACCTCGTCGGGGTTGACACCCTTATGCGGCTCCTTGCCATTGAACATCTTCTTCACCGCGTCGACGACCGCCGGCATGCGCGTCATGCCGCCGACCAGGATCACCTCGTCGATGTCCTCGGGCTTCATGCCGGCATCGGCGAGGGCCTTCTTGACCGGATCGGCCGTCTTGCTGACGAGGTCCGCCACGAGGTCATCCAGCTTGGCGCGCGTGAGGGTCAGCACCAGGTGCTTGGGCCCGGATGCATCGGCGCTGATAAACGGCAGGTTGATCTCGGTCGAGGTCGTGCTGGACAGCTCGATCTTCGCCTTCTCGGCCGCCTCCTTGAGGCGCTGGAGAGCGATCCGATCCTTGGTGAGGTCGATCCCCTCGCTCTTGCGGAACTCCTCGCCCAGCCAATCGATGATGCGCTGGTCGAAGTCGTCGCCACCGAGGTGCGTGTCTCCATTGGTCGAACGAACCTCGAAGACGCCCTCGGAGAGCTCCAGGATGCTGATGTCGAACGTCCCGCCGCCGAGGTCGTAGACGGCGATCTTCTCGTCCTTCTGTTTGTCGAGGCCGTAGGCCAGGGCCGATGCGGTCGGCTCGTTGACGATGCGCTTCACATCCAGGCCGGCGATACGGCCGGCATCCTTGGTCGCCTGGCGCTGCGTGTCGTCGAAGTAGGCCGGCACGGTGATGACCGCCTCGGTCACCTTCTCGCCAAGGTAGGCCTCGGCATCGGCCTTCAGCTTCTGGAGGATCATGGCGCTGATTTCCGGAGGGCTGAAGTGCTTGTCGTTGCCGAGCTTGACCACGATGCCGTCCGACTTCGGGTCCTTGATCACCTCGTACGGCACGAGGCCGGTGGACCGCTGCACCTCGGGGTCGTCGAAGCGACGGCCCATGAAGCGCTTGATGCTGAAGACGGTGTTCTCCGGATTGGTGATCGCCTGCCGCTTGGCCACCTGTCCGACGAGGCGCTCGCCGCTCTTCGGAAAGCCGACGACCGATGGCGTTGTCCGGCCGCCCTCAGCGTTGGTGATGACCTGTGGTTCTCCGCCTTCCATGACGGCCACGACCGAGTTCGTCGTGCCCAGGTCGATGCCGATGATCTTGCCCATGGGTCGTTCAGTGCTCCTTCGGGTTATTCGCCACTCGGACGAGGCTCGGCCGGATGATCCGGTCGTGCAGGCGATATCCGCGCTGCAGCTCGCCGATCACTTCGTTGTCGGGATGGTCCGCGGTCTCCTCGTGGAGCACCGCCTCATGCTGGTTGGGGTCGAATGGCTGGCCGACGGACTCGATCGCCGTGACGCCCTCTGATTCGATGACGCTGCGCAGCTTGCGTTCGGTCAGCCGCACGCCCTCGATCCACGGATCGTGCGCATCAGCCGGCAGGTTCTCGATGGCGCGGTCGAAATCGTCGAGCACGCCGAGCAGCTTGCCGATCAGGATCGTGTTGCTGAACTGGGTCAGCGTGCCGCGCTCCTCGTCGGTCCGGCGCTTGTAGTTCGCGAAGTCAGCCGCGGAGCGATGCCAGTTGTTGCGGTGCTCCGCGTCGCTGGTTCGCGCATCGGCGAGCTCGCGCTCGAGCTGCTCGATCCGCTCGGCAAGCTCGATCCGCGACGGCGTCTGAATGGCGTCGGCCCGCTCCTGGCCGCGCGTCTTCGGCGCACGGACGCGCGGGCCGCCGTTGGTCGGATGGTCGGTCATTGAGTCTCGCCGTACTGGCTGTTGATGAGCTCATTCATGAGCGTGGACAGGTACCGAACCGTCGGGATCGCGCGGGGATAGCGCATGCGCGTCGGTCCGAGCACACCAAGCAAGCCAAGTGCCCGATCCGGTGCGCCGTACGGCGCGAAGATGAGGCTGATCTCGTGCATGGCGTCGTTGGTGTTCTCGCGACCGATGATCACGTGGACCCCGCCGCTCCGCGTCAGGACCGGCACCAGCTGCTCCAGGAAGTCGGAGCGCTGAAGGATCTCGAGGATCGGACGAAGCTTGCTGCCGCGGGCGAACTCGGGCTGCTCGAGGACGTTGACGATGCCATCGGTGAACACGTCCTCGACGACGACCGAATCGGCCTCCTCCAGGAGTGAAATAGCGACCGTCGAGATGAGGGCGGCCAGGGCGGGCAGCTTGTCGGCCCGACGTCGCACCTGGGGCGCTGAAAGGCCCGCCAGCTCCGCGTTGAGGGCCGCGGCGATGCCGTCAAGCTCGGCCTGGTCGAGCGCGCTGTCTGGCATCGCTCGCTGGAGCGCGGCACGGTCCAGCCGGCGCTGGACGACGTTGCCATCGAGCAGGACGAGCACGAGCAGCCTGGTCCCGTCGGCAAGGGCGACAAGCTGGGCATGACCGAAGCGCGCGCGACGCGACCGTGCGGGCGTCACCACGGCCGCGGAACGGGTGCTCCCGGCCAAAATCGAGGCTGCAAGGCGCAGCCACTCGTTGTTCGCGAGCTCCACCTGGCTGAACTGGTGTCGAATCGTGAGCCGATCGGTCTGGTCAAGCTCCGCCTCCCGCATCAGGGACTCCACGTAGAGCCGGTAGCCGAGATCAGACGGGACTCGACCGGCGCTGGTATGTGGATGCGACAGGAGGCCCATGAACTCGAGCTCCGCCATGGCGCTGCGCACAGTGGCCGGAGAGACGCCGAGCGCGTAGCGGCCGAGGAGCGATTTGGAGCCGACCGGCACCGCCGTCAGCACGTAGTCCTCCACGACCGCTCGCAGCACGGTTCGCTGCCGGTCCGTCAGCTCGAGGGCCGGACGGATCGGTGTCCCGCGATCGCGAGACCGTTGACGTTCTTCCGTCATTGCCGCCTCCGGATTCGATCTCGTTTGGCACTCTCGCTGTGAGAGTGCTAACGAGGTGATGCCGCATGGTACCGCCGAGCAGAAGCCGCTGTCAACGCCGGCCGGCCGGCTCGGGGAGAAACGCCACGAGCACTTCAGACGCCATGAGCCGCCCATCTTGCGTGAGCCGCATGACGTCGCCATCCACCTCGAGCAGGGCGTCAGCGGTCGTTGCAAGAACCGCCCCGGCATAGCGATCGACCGGGTCCGCGCCGAACTCTTCACGGAACGCGGCGCGGCTGATTCCCTCGACCCGCCGCAGGCTCAGCGCCAAGGCTTCGAAGGCGAGTGTTTCCGGGTCGAGCTCCTCGCAGCCGTCGATCGGACGCAAGCGAGCCTCGGCTGCGCCAAGGTACCGGTCGAGCTCGCGCACGTTCCACGACCGACCGGCGACGCCGTCGTACGAATGCGCTCCCGCGCCGACACCGGTGTAGGCATGCCGCGCCCAGTAGGCGGAGTTGTGGCGGCTCTGGTGCCCGGGCCGCGCCCAGGAGCTGAGCTCATAGTGGGCAAAGCCCACGGACCCCAGGACCTCCTCGGCCAGCCGGTACTGATCGCTGGCCAGCCCATCATCCTGTCGGTCCGCCATCTGGCTCCGCCAGCGCTGGGCGCCGGGGCGCGGTGGCGCCGCCCATTCGTCCGGTGACAGGACCAACTGGAGCGCGTAGCAACTCAGATGGTCCGGACCCAGCTCGATAGCGCGCTCCAGGCCCTCGCGCCAGTCCTCGAGCGACTGGCCGGGTATGCCATAGATCAGATCGACGCTGATGTCGCCGATACCGGCGGCTCGAGCCGCGGCGAACGCCTGCCTCGCCTCAGCTGCGGTATGCCCGCGAGCCAGCGCATGCAGATCGGCGTCTCGCAGCGACTGCACGCCGAGGCTGATGCGCGTCACCCCAGCGCCCGCGAACCCATCCCAGTCAGGCACCTCGCGCAAACTTGGGTTCGCCTCCACCGTGATCTCCTCGAGCGACACGTGCTCCCAGCGGTCGGTTGCCGCGGTGATCAGCCTGCCGACCTGGTCTCCACTCAGCAGCGAGGGCGTTCCGCCACCGAAGTAGATCGTGCGCAGCTCGCCGGGGGCCGGCCGCTCGGTCAGCTCCGCCCGAAGCGCCTCGGTGTAGCGCGGGATGTCATCGGCCCGGCCCCCGACGGTGACGAAGTCGCAGTACGCGCACACCAAGCGGCAGAAGGGCACGTGAACATAGAGGTGGTGCGAGGCAGGTGACTCGTTCCTCACCGAAGCCGCGATCGTGTTGCCGCGGATCAGATCGGTCGCTGGCGCAGGCGGCCGCCGGCAAACGCGAAGAGCGACATCGTCACCGCGAAGTGGCCGACGATGGCCGGGATGATGGATCCGGTCTCGACCGTGGCCACGCCGGCCGCCCAACCGAGAATCACCGAGCCCGCCAGGAAGTACCAGTCTCGCTCGCGCCACAGGCGCCGATGGACGAGCCCGTACAGGAGTGCCTGCGCGGCGATGGCCCACCCCGCCGGCACGTCGGCGAACAGAAGCAACCCGAGCACGATCGACCGAAATTGCAGCTCCTCGCTGAGGGCGTTGGCCGCCGCCCCAAGCACGCGAGTCGGAAGCAGCTCGATGGGGAGCGGCAGGATTCCCCCATAGCGCAGGAATGCCAGTGCGACACCGTTCAGCAGCGCGATGGCCGTGAACACCAGCATCACCGTCCCGATGTTGTCCGGGTTCCCGCCGCTCAGGAACAGCTGCTCACGGCCCGACGGCAGGATGACGGCAATGCCGATAGCGAAGCTGATGACAAGGATGTAGTAGCTGACCGGGCCCATCCACGGCGTCCGGTAGCGGAAGTAGTCCGAACGGGTGATCCGCTCGGAGTCGAATCGCAGCAGGACGAGGAAGAGGGTCAGCCCCAGCGCGATTGCCAGTCGCAGGGAATCGAAGAAGGTCATGCGGCCTTATCCGAAGTCGCAGTATATACGTATATACTCGGCACTACGAAGTCTCGTTCATGCGCAGCACGGCGAGGAAGGCCTCCTGCGGAATCTCGACAGATCCGATTCGCTTCATGCGCTGCTTCCCTTCCTTCTGCTTCTCGAGCAGCTTGCGCTTGCGGGTGATGTCACCGCCGTAGCACTTGGCGAGCACGTTCTTGCGCATCGCCCGGATCGTCTCGCGGCTGATGATATGCGAGCCGATGGCTGCCTGGACCGGCACCTCGAACATCTGGCGCGGGATCAGCTCCCGGAGCTTCTCGACCAGCGCCTTCCCGGACCGATACGCATTGGACCTATGCACGATCAGGCTCAGCGCGTCGACCGGCTCCCCGCTGACGAGCACGTCCAGCTTGACCAGGTCGCCGGGCCGATAGCCGATGTATGCATAGTCCAGGCTGGCGTAGCCGGATGATCGGCTCTTGAGCTGGTCGTAGAAGTCGATGATCAGCTCGCCGAGTGGCATCTCGAAGTGCATGTTGACACGCTTGGGGTCGAGGTACTCCATGGTCTGGAACTCGCCGCGCCTCGTGGTGGCGAGCTCCATGAGCGGCCCGATGTAGTCGGTCGGCGTGATGACCTGGGTCGAGACCCACGGCTCGCTGATTCGCTCGATCTCGCCCGGGCCCGGCATCTGGGCGGGGTTGTCGATGACCACGTCATCGGCCCTGTGCATGACCTTGACGTGGTATTCGACACTCGGCGCAGATGCGATGAGGTCGAGGTCGAACTCGCGCTCCAGGCGCTCCTGGGTGATCTCCATGTGCAGGAGGCCCAGGAAGCCGCAACGGAACCCGAAGCCCAGCGCGACGGATGACTCCGGCTCGTACACGAATCCGGCATCGTTGAGATGGAGCTTGTCGAGCGCGTCCCGAAGCTCGGGATAGTCGTCACCGCGCAACGGATAGATCCCGGCGAAGACGAGCGGCAGCGGCTCCTGGTAGCCGGGAAGCTGCACGGCGGCTCCATGCGCGGCCGATGTGAGCGTGTCGCCGACCTGGACCTCCCGGATGCTCTTGAGGCCGGTCGCCACGTACCCGACCTCGCCAGCCACCAGCCGCTTCGTCGGAACGGGCTGTGGTCTGAAATAGCCGATCTCGAGGATCTCGGACTCGGCGTCGGTAGCCATGAAGCGGATTCTGTCGTGGTCGCGGAGCGTCCCGGCCGCGAGGCGAACGTAGGCGACGACACCCTTGTATGGGTCATAGTGGCTGTCGAAGACGAGCCCCGCGAGCGGAGCCCGGGCGTCGTGAGCGGGAGCCGGCACGCGGGCGACGACTGCCTCGAGGATCTCTCGCACGCCGGTCCCCTCCTTGGCGCTCGCCAGCAGGACCTCCTCGCGCGGAATGGCGAGGGTCTCCTCGAGCTCGTCGAGCACCATCTCGGGATCGGCGGACGGCAGGTCGATCTTGTTGATGACCGGGATGATCGTCAGGTTCTGCGCAATGGCCAGGTGCACGTTGGCGAGCGTCTGGGCTTCGATGCCCTGGGTGGCATCGACCACGAGGATCGCTCCCTCGCAGGCCTGGAGGGAGCGACTGACCTCGTACGTGAAATCGACGTGGCCCGGGGTGTCGATCAGGTTGAGGGCATAGGTGTGACCGTCGGCGGCATCGAAGTGCACCCTGACCGCACGCGCCTTGATCGTGATGCCCTTCTCGCGCTCGAGGTCCATCGAATCAAGCACCTGCGACTGCATGAGCCGCTTGTCGATGGTCTGCGTCACCTCCAGCAGACGATCCGCGAGGGTCGACTTCCCGTGGTCGATGTGCGCGACGATGCTGAAGTTGCGGATTCGCTCCGGTGGGATCACTCCGGCGGAAGTCTAGCCGAGACCGGCGCTCCGCATCGGGATCCGGGCTACGGCGCCGGCGACGCCGATGGCTCGGGCGACGCCGATGGCTCGGGCGACGCCGAGGGCGAACTTGCCGCAGTCTCGCTGTCCTCATCCTCGTCAGACTCGTCATCGGCCGGGGGACCGATCAGGGTGACGCCATTGACGGGTCGGTAGGAGCTGGCGTAGATGTTTCGGTGGATCTCCGTGCCATTCGCGTCGTACACGAACCGCGTCCGCGTCACGTCGTGGCCATCATGCGGGTACTCGGTCCGCTTGCGCGTCCCCGGTGCCATGCCCTCGTCCACCTCGGTCGTCTCGGTCGCGACGCGGTGATTGCTCGTCAGCGGGTCGGTCAGGACCACCGATCGCCCGTTGGGAACGCTCCACAGCTCGAAGGTGACCGAGGTCTTGGTACCGATGCCGCGAATGACGATCGGGTTCGCCGTGTCGTTGCGGAAGGTCATGTCCTGGGTGTAGTAGTCGTCCATGTACACCGTTGCGTCGAGCCCGTCCGGATAGCGATCGATGTAGTAGAAGTGATTCGCCCGATCGCCCATCTCCAGGCCGGCCCGCAGGGCGGCGTTGAAGATCGTCGTCGAGGTCGAGCAGATGCCTCCGCCGATGGCGCCACCGGCCACGCTTCTGCCACCGATGATGACGCCACCGTAGTGATAGCCACGCTCGACGGTGACCTCGCCGATGGAGCCCCAGAAGCTGAATGTCTCGCCCGGCAGCAGGTTGCGACCGTCGATGTCACGCGCACCGATGGTGATGTTGTTTCCGAAGCCGTTGCCGTCGCCCGGAACGAAGTCGGTCGTCCACGAGGAGATCATCCGCATCCGGGGCAGAGCCGCCTCGGCCGCGGAGGTGGTCAACGCCGGCTCGGTCACATTCACCGCCAGCGCCAGTGAGCCGATGGATGCACCCCCGCCCCGCTGTTCGAGCGCTGCCAACACGGCGTTCGTGGTGCCCTCGACGTCGAGCTCGCGACCACTCTGGCCCGGGATGACGCCACCCAGGCCCCCACCGGCGGCGACGCTGATCCGCGCGCTGAAGGCGTTCTGCTTCACGTCATCCGCGAAACCCGTGACCGCGGCATTCACGGCGGCCTCGTCGAGCTTCAGCGTCAGGGCGCCGTCGGAGCCCGGGCCGAAGCTCACCCACGCCGCGATGCGCTCGGGGGACAGCTCGAACGGTTCAGCGTCCGGCGGTGCACCAGGAATCTCCATTTCGAGGGAGGCGACGGTCGAACGAGCCGCCTCCGCAGCCGCCTCGGCCACGGCCGTGGGGATCGCCGGCGGAATGGACGTCGGCACGAGCTCGAGACGCACATCAGCGGGTTCGGTGCTGTCGACCGCTGCTGCCAGCATGGTCTCGATTGCCTCCGGATCGAGGGTTTGCCCGGCCGAGGATTCGGTGACGGCGTAATTCGCGCCGTCCGCGACGACGGCGGCGTCCACCGGCGTGATGGAGAAGCGTTCGGCGACCCCTAGCGAAGCGTGCGTGAGCGCCTCGGCGTCGTAGGCGTGAACGACGAGCGGCAACGCCACCGGATGGGCGAGGTTTCGCAGACGCGCCAGTCCGTCGGCCAATATGTTTCCTTCGCGGCCGACTCCGAAGGCCGAATCGAGCATCGCGTCCATCTCGTAGCCGCGCCCGATCTCCGCGTACGCCACGGTTTCCTGCTCGTCACCGACGATGAACGCGGCCTCGCCGGTCGTCAACGACGGCAGTTGGGCGGTCAGACGCTCAGCGGCGGCCTCTCGGCTCAGTCCGCTCAGCTCGACGCCCCCGACGGATACGCCGAGACCGATGAGTCGTGCGTTGATGACCGCCATCGCCATCGAGGCGGCGGCGATGAGGAGCAGGCCCGCGACCAACGCAGCGGCGAAGCCGATGACGAAACCGATGACTGTCGCGCGGCGCGCCGGTCGTGTCGCCACCGGACGGATGAGCCGGCCGGGAAACGTGATGGTTGTCATGGTGTCGTCGCAGGAGACGCCTGTGCGAGCGCGACCGTTGCACGGTCCGCTGCGTTGTCCGAGTGGCACACCGGACGTCTCCCCGAAAATTCTCCTCGTTGCCAACTGCTCGTCATGCGGGCAGGCCGAAGCGTTGGTGACCGGATTGTCGCTGCTCAACCGCGGATTGTCGAGTCGCCATCGGCCCCGTCGTGGCGACCGATGCTATACTTTCGCCCCGCCGCACCGACGAGCGGGTATCGCTATGCAAGCAACTCGAGTTGAGGATTCTCCGTGGCAAGAACGGCCCGAACCTGGAAGGGCGCACGCACCCCCTCCGCCCTGAAGCGCGTGCGCCAGTCACTCCGGCGCCGCGACGTCAATCGTCGCACGCAGAGCGAGGCGAAGACGCTCATCCAGCAGGCGTCCGAAATTGCCCTGGGACGATCGAACGGTGACGGACCGGTCGCGGTCGCCGCGGCAATCAGCGCGCTCGACAAGGCGGCGGAAAAGGGAATTATTCATCCCAACAACGCCGCGCGGCGCAAGAGCCGGCTCATGACCAAGGTCAATGCCGCGCACCTGCTCGATGGCGCCGAGACCGGGGCCCCGGCGGTTGCCAAGAAGCGCACCACCGCCAGCAAGACCGCGCAGCGCAAGAAGGTCACCGCAGCAAAGGCGTCCAAGGCCGCGGCAGGCAAGGCCACGGATCGACCCCGAACCGCTGCGGGCAAGGCGAAGGTGGCCGTCACCCGGGCGAGTCGCGAATCGGCAGCCGCACGACGTCGTGCAAAGACCACCGACGAGGGCGACAGCTCCGAGAGCTGACCGCACCCTGGCGTGGGGTCGCCCGCCTGGCTCAACGGCGGCGACGCACCTTCCAGATGTGCTCCAGCGGCCAGCGGTGGGCCCAATCGCGGGCCGCCTCACCGTAATAGCTGCTGGTCGCATCGGGATCCGGCCGAAGCTCGATAAGGTCTTCGACGACGAAGTCGTTGCGGGCGAAGAGCCGGAGCCATTCACCATAAGGCAGCTGGAACTCTGCGTGGGCGGCGTCTCCGAGATCGACGCGGTGCATCCCGAAGTAGTCATTCACCAGCCGCTCGACCGGCTCATCGCTGCCGCCCGGCCAACATGCCTCCGCGATCGGCGTGTGCATGCTGAAGGCGAGCAGGCCGCCGTCCCGCAACAATCGAGCGGTCTCCGGGACGGTGACGTACGGATCCGCGAAGACCATGGCGCCGTGATCGCAGAAGACGATGTCGAGACTCGCGTCCGGCAGCGGCACAGCCTCGGCGCTGCCATGGATGAGCGGCACGTCGATGCCGGCCGCCTCCACGAGGGAGGCCGCATGGTCCAGCTGCCGTAGCGAAAGGTCGAGGCCGATGGGCCGAGCCCCCCACCGGGCGAGGGTGATCGACCATTGCGCCGCGCCGCAGCCGAGCTCCAGCACGTCGAGTCCCGCGACGTGTCCGAGAACTCGCAGCGCTTCCTCGGGGATCTGCCACACGCCCCATGCCGCTCCGTGCCGAGCCAGCTGCGGTCCGTGATCGGCCTGGTATCGGTCGGAATAGCCGTCCCAGAAGTCGCGATTGCGCGCCACGTGGTCACTCGTGGCGCCGCGCTCGTCGGTCATGTTCGTTCAGTCCGTGGCGTCCGCCCGGCTCGCGCGGTTGACGACGAATGCGCTCGATCCCGCGTACACGGCCGCATCGCCGAGCTCTTCCTCGATGCGCAACAGGCGGTTGTACTTCGCGATCCGCTCCGAGCGGCTGATCGAGCCGGTCTTGATCTGGCCGGTGTTGAGCGCCACCACGAGATCGGCGATCGTGGTGTCCTCCGTCTCACCCGACCGATGGCTGATGACCACCGTCCAGCCCGCACGATGCGCCATCTCGACCGCTTCGATCGTTTCGGTCAGCGTGCCGATCTGGTTGAGCTTCACGAGGATGCTGTTGGCTGCCCGCTCGTGGATGGCACGCTCGAGCCGCTCGGTATTGGTCACCAGCAGGTCATCACCGACGAGCTGGATCGTTCCACCCAGCCTCGCGGTCAGGGCGCTCCATCCCTCCCAATCGTCCTCCGCCAGTCCGTCCTCCAGGCTCACGATCGGATAGCGGTCGACCCAGTCGGCCCAGAAGTCGATGAGGTCTGCGCCGCTCAGTGAACGACCCTCGCGGGCCAGCGTGTAACGCCCGTCGCTGTAGAGCTCGGTGCTGGCGGGATCCAACGCGATGGCGACCTGGTCCCCCGGCGTGTAGCCGGCTCGCTCGATGGCGGTCAGCACCGCCGCGATCGCGTCCTCGTTGGTGCCAAGGCTCGGGGCATAACCGCCCTCGTCTCCGACGGTCGTTGCCAGCCCCTCGTCGTGGAGAACCGCGCCAAGGGCGTGGAACGTCTCGGCCGCCCAGCGCAGCCCCTCACGGAATGACGGGGCGCCATGCGGAACGATCATGAACTCCTGGAAGTCGGTCGAGTTGATGGCGTGTCTTCCTCCGTTCAGGATGTTCACGAGCGGCACGGGCAGCGTCCGCGCCCCGGCGCCGCCGAGATAGCGGTAGAGAGGCAGGCCGACCGCTTCGGCGGCCGCGTGGGCGACCGCCAGGCTCACGCCCAGAATGGCGTTGGCTCCGAGGTGCGACTTGTTCTCCGTACCATCGAGATCGATCAACAGCCGATCGAGGCTGATCTGATCGATGGCATCGATGCCCAGCAGCTCCGGCCGGATCGTCTCGTTGATGTGCCGCACGGCGGTCAGCACGCCCTTGCCGCGATACCGCTCGGAGTCGCCATCGCGCAGCTCGACCGCCTCATGGGCACCGGTCGACGCCCCCGAGGGCACCATGGCCGTGCCGACCGCGCCGCCCTCCAGGAACACATCGACCTCAACGGTCGGATTTCCCCGCGAGTCGAGGATCTCCCGACCGATCACGTCCTCGATCAGGCTGGTCATGCACCCTCCTCCGCAAACTCGATCCGCGCGTCCGCGGGAAGCAGAGCCTCCACGCCCGGGAGCGTCTTGCCCTCGATGTACTCCAGCGAGGCGCCGCCGCCGGTACTGACATGGGTCATGCGGTCGGCCAATCCCAGGCCCTCGACGGCTGCGACCGAGTCTCCGCCGCCCACGATGGTGACCGCGCCATCCGCCGTTCTCGCCGCCACGACACGCGCCATCTCGTTGGTGCCTTCGGCAAATTGCGCGATCTCGAACACGCCCATCGGTCCATTCCAGAAGATCGTCTGCGCCCTGGCGAGATGTTCCGCATAGGCCTTCCGGGTATCGGGCCCGATGTCGACGATCATCTGGTCCTTCGGGACCGCGTTGACCGACACGACCTGGGTCTTCGCTCGATGATGAATCTGAGGAGCGACCACAGCATCCGTCGGAAGCATGAGCCGAACTCGCCTGCGTCGAGCCTCGGCGACAATCCGTTCCGCATCTTGGAGTTGATCGGCCTCGACAAGGCTCTTCCCCATCTCCAGGTCACGGGCAGCGAGGAACGTGTTCGCCATGCCGCCACCGACCAGCACCGCCTGGCAGCGCGCCAGCAGGACCTCGAGTACTTCGAGCTTGCCGGACACCTTTGCACCACCCACGACAGCGTGAAACGGGCGTGACGGCTTCTTGAGCAATCGGGTCAACGCCTCCACCTCTCGCTCCATGAGGAGCCCGGCCACTGCCGGCAGGTGGTGGGTGATCCCCTCCGTGCTGGCATGTGCCCGATGTGCTGCCCCGAAGGCGTCGTTGACGTACAGGTCCGCCAGACGCGCCAGGGCCTGGGCGAACTCCGGTGCATTCGCCTCCTCGTCCGCATGGAACCGCAGGTTCTCGAGCAGCAGCAGGTCGCCGGGCCGCAGCTTGTCGATGGCCACCTGCACGCCCGGACCGAGGGCGTCGCCGGTCATGCGCACCGGCCGGCCGAGGAGCTGGCTCAATCGATCGGCGACCGGCTTGAGGCGGAGGCCGTCGTTCACCTTGCCCTTCGGACGCCCCAGGTGGCTGGCCAGGATGACCGTCGCACCCCGTTCGAGCAGGTACACGAGCGTCGGCAAGCTGGCACGAATGCGGGTGTCATCGGTGATTCGGCCGTCGTCGAGCGGTACGTTGAGGTCGGCTCGCACGAATACGCGCCGGCCGCGGACGTCAACGTCGCGGACGGTCTTGAATGCCACTGCCAACCTACAGCCGCTCTGCCATGAACGCCGCCAGATCGGACACGCGACAGGAGTAACCCCACTCGTTGTCATACCAGGCGATGACCTTCACGAGGTTCTCGCC
>JALZJE010000257.1 GCA_030859955.1 Chloroflexota bacterium
CCTGCGCGGGACCGATGCCTCCCTGGGCGTGGATGCCATCTGGCTCTCTCCCATCTACCCGTCACCGCTGCATGACTTCGGCTACGACATCAGCGACTACACCGATGTCGCGCCCGAGTACGGCACCCTTGCCGATCTCGATGCGCTGATCGAGGCCTGTCATGCGCGCGGCTTGCGATTCCTGCTCGACCTGGTGCCGTGCCACACCTCCATCGAGCACCCGTGGTTCGCCGAGGGCCGCGCGTCCCGTGACAGCTCGAAACGCGACTGGTACATCTGGGCGGACCCGGCGATCGGGGGCGGTCCTCCTTCGAACTGGACGGCCGCCTTCGGTGGCAGCTCCTGGGAGTGGGATCCTGCGACGGAGCAGTACTACCTCCACTCCTTCTATCCCGAGCAGCCCGACCTGAACTGGCGCAACCCGGCGGTCGCCGATGCAATGGCCGAGGTGATGCGCTTCTGGTTCCGACGCGGCGTGGACGGCTTCCGCGTCGACGCCATCTTCGCGGCGATCAAGGACGACCTGCTGCGAGACAACCCGCCCCACCAGCGGGCGCATGCGATTCCCGGCATGGGGGGAGATGCTGAGCAGGACCCGCTGTGGAGCCTCAACCGTCCCGAGGTGCACGACGTCATCCGCCACCTGCGCAGCGTGGCGGCCGAGTTTCCTGGACGCGTGCTGGTCGGCGAGGCCTATCTCCCGGTCGAGGAGCTTGCCGGCTACCTGGGCAACGGGACCGATGACGAATTTCACCTCGCCTTCAACTTTGAGCTCCTGCTCTCGCCATGGGAACACCACCACCTGATGCTGGCCATCGAGCGCTCGGAGGCGCTGCACCCGCCCGGGGCCATTCCGACGTACGCGTTCTCCAATCACGACAAGTCCCGGCACGCCACGCGATGGGGTTCCGAACGCGCCCGCGCCGCAGCGTTCCTCCTGCTGACGCTGCGCAGCGTCGCCGTGCTCTACGCGGGAGAGGAGATCGGCATGGTGGATGCCGATCCCTCAACGCTCCCGCAGCCGCCCTTCGACCGCGCCGGGCGGGATGCATACCGCACCCCGATGCAATGGGACGCCTCCGAGCGCGGCGGCTTCACCAGCGGCGAACCGTGGCTGCCGCTCGTGGACCCCGAGTCGCGCAACGTTGCCGCCCAGCGGATGGACCAGGGCTCCATCCTCAGCCTGTATCGCCGGCTGATCGCCGCCCGACGGAAATCGCCGGCGCTCGCTCACGGTGCGCATCGGTCCCTCTTCGAAGTCGGTGCGGACGTGCTGGCGTGGTTCCGCGAGGCTGACGATGAACGCGTGCTCCTGCTGCTCAATGTCAGCGGTTCGGCGCGCGCGTGCGACCTGCGGCGTGTCCCGGTCGCCGAGGCGGAGATCATCGTGAGCACCGGCGAGCGAACCGGCAGGGTTGAGCTGGCGGCGCTGACCCTTCAGCCGTATGAGGGCATCGCCCTCCGTCTCTGATCCGCCGGTGCTACCTTGCGCGCCGTGACCCGATCATCCAGACCACCCGACGACCACCGCGTCGACCCGCTGCTCGAGGTCCGGGAGAAGCGTCGCGGAAAGCGTCCAGGCGACGCGTACGTGCGCATCGTGCGACCGTACGAGGGTGTCTTCCAGCGGGGGGGCGACCAGGGCGAGCTGATCGCCACTGAACGGACCGTCCTGGAGCGCGCGGGGTGGCGCGGATCGCTGCGACGCTTCCGGACCCGGATGATCGGGCGTCCCATTCACAGCGACCTCGAGGAGCACGAGCGGCTGACCAAGGTCAAGGGCCTCGCGATCTTCTCGAGCGACAACATCAGCTCATCGGCGTATGGGCCCGAGGAGATCATGCGGGTCTTGGCCCTCGCCGGAACCGGTGCGCTGACGCTGACGCTCCCGCTCGCCGGGCTGATCACCGTGATGCTCGCCATCGTGACGCTCTCGTATCGGCAGACGATCAAGGCCTATCCGAAGGGCGCCAGCAGCTACCTGGTCGCGACGGACAATCTCGGGAGCGGCATGGGAGTCCTCGCCGCCGCGGCGCTGCTCATCGGCTACGTGGTCACCGTGGCGGTCTCCGTCTCGGCCGGTGTCGCGGCCCTGACCTCGCTCGTCCCGCAGCTCTACGACCCGCGCGTGATCATCGGCGTGGCGCTGGTGCTGCTCCTCATGCTCGGCAACCTGCGTGGCATCCGGGAGTCCGGCACGATCTTCATGATCCCGACGTACGCATACATCGTCGTGATGCTCGCCATCATCGCGTACGGGGTGGTCCGCACCGTGAGCGGCGACGTCCCGCGGTTCGAGGCGCCGGCGGCGTGGGAGGGGCTCGAGGAGGGCGGCCAGGCCATCGGACTCTTCCTGATCCTCCGCGCATTCAGCCAGGGAGCGGTCGCGCTCACCGGTGTCGAGGCGATCAGCGACGGGGTCCCCGCCTTCAAGTCGCCCGAGTGGCAGAACGCCCGCACCACGCTGACCTGGGCTGCGATCGTGTTCGGCATCCTGTTCCTGGGCATCGCGTTCCTGCTCACGTCGATCGGCATCGTGCCTGACCCGACCGAGCAGCAGACGGTGCTCAGCCTGCTGGTTCGCCACCTGACCGGCGACGGGGTGGTGCTCGTGGTGGCCCAGGTGGCAACTGCGCTCATCCTGGTGCTGGCCGCGAACACCAGCTTCGCCGACTTCCCGCGCCTCTCGTCATTCCTGGCGCGAGACGGATTCCTGCCG
This sequence comes from Chloroflexota bacterium, assembly GCA_030859955.1. Lineage (GTDB taxonomy): Bacteria > Chloroflexota > Limnocylindria > QHBO01 > QHBO01 > JACDBZ01. The sequence goes on from JALZJE010000257.1 coordinate 2,720, forward strand.
CGGCAGTTCGCCTTCCGTGGCGAGCGCCTCGCGTTCACGACCGGCATCGTGGCACTGTCGCTCATGGCGATCGGGCTCATGATCGGGTTCAACGCCAGCGTCTCCGGCCTCATCCCGCTCTACACGCTCGGGGTGTTCCTTGCCTTCACGCTCTCGCAGGCCGGCATGCTCGTTCGCTGGTGGCGGCGCCGGGAGCCGGGATGGAAGCCGGGGCTGGCCATCAACGGGCTGGGCACGCTCACCACCGGTGTGGTGGCGCTCGTGGTCGGCAGTAGCAACTTCTTCCAGGGCGCATGGCTGGTCATCGTGCTGGTGCCGTTGCTCATGCTGCTCCTGCGCGGGATCCACGGTCATTACCGCGAGATGGACGCGGCCCTCGCCCTCGACCGGATCCCGGACGCCGGCGAGGTTGCGCCACGGCCGATCGTCATCGTCCCGATCTCGCGCCTGGATCGTCCGGCGCGCCAGGCCATCGCCTTCGCCAACTCGATCAGCCACGACGCCGTGGCCGTGCATGTCACGAACGATCCAGCAACGGCCGATGCGCTTCGCGAGCGCTGGCCTGAATGGGCCGGCTCCACCGAGCTGGTGGTCGTCGAGTCACCGTATCGGGCGCTCATCGGTCCGCTGCTGGCCTACATGGATGCGCTTCAGCGCCAGGCGCCAAATCGGCCGATCCTGGTGGTCCTTGCCGAGTTCGTGCCGAAGCACTGGTGGGAGAACCTGCTCCACAACCAGACCGCCCTGCGCCTGAAGCTGCGACTGTTCGCCCGACGCAACACGATTGTCGCGGATGTCCCCTATCACACACCGCGCACCTAGGCTGAGCCGCTCGCACGTACAACGCCAACCTGCCTGGCACCGTGGAGCTTTTCCTTGAGCGCCCGGGCCGGGCGGGCGAGCCGCCAACCCGATTGGCGTTGCGACCGACGAGGGGCCGCTCCTCGGTCGAATGGCTAGCTGGCTTGGCCAAGCGACCGAGGACCGCGCGAATCAGCCGCTGGCCGGTCGCAGCGCCAACCTGCTTGGCACCGTGGAGCTTTTCCTTGAGCGCCGACGCGACGAGGGCTGGCGCTCAACGCGGCTCCAGGCGGAAGTAGCGTCCCTCACTCAGGATGTGGGTCCGCGCGCCGCGATAGAGTAGGTTCGCCGGAAACGGCTGCTGCTCGGCGGTGGCCACGATCACGGCATCGCGCTCGGGACCGTGCTCGAGAGGCGCGGCCGCTACGTCGATGGGCGCCTCCGGGCGCGGAAACACGCGCGCCGATCGTGAGCTCAGCAGGTTCCGGGTCCAGGCCACCTCGCCGTTGGGATGACCGACGTACCAGCGTCCACCGACCCGGATCAGTCCGACGAGCACGCTCCGCTCCTTCCCCGTCCGGCGACCGTTCACGGTGAGCCGCGAGGTGATGCCGAGCCCGACGCTGAACCAGGTCCAGCGCAGCAGCGGGTCCATCACCCGGATGAGGGCATAGGCAGCGAGGAAGGTGATGTTCCATGCAGGGGATCGGCGAGGCATCATGCCGTCGATACGATGCAGCGGGTGTGCCGTATCGGTACGGTGCCGAAACGGCGTGCAATCCACCGCTCCGGCACCTGGCCCGCCTCTTCCCGTAGCACCGGGATCAGCGAGATGCACCCATCCTACTCGTGGACGGTTGCATGCTTGCATGGCCTGGTGGGCGGCGCGACGGATTGATAGCATCGGTACATGGGCCGACACCGAGCAACCGCCGCAGATGGTTCCCGTCCGGCGAGCGTGGATGACATCCACCAGATCGCGCGTGCGCTGCCGGGGGTGACGCTGGCCGAGGTGGGCCCGACCGTCTACCAGGTCGGCCGGCGCAGCTTCCTGTTCTTCCGCAATCCGCGTCCAGACGCGGTCGACCCCGAGAGCGGCCAGCGATACACCGATGTCATCGTGTTGTGGGTGGCATCCGAGCTCGAGAAGGAGGCCATCCTGGCCGATGCGTCGCTACCCTTCTTCACCACCTCGCACTTCGACGGCCATCCGTCGGTGCTGGTGCGTGGTGTGCGGATCGGCGAGCTGAGCCGGGGCGACCTGGCCGCGTTCGTACAGAGCGCGTGGCTGTCGCGTGCCGGCCCACGCGCCGTGGCCAGATGGATGAAGGAGCACGGCCCGTCGAACGACGCCGGCTAGCCGTGCGCGAACACGCCGATACTGCATCCTCGCGGATTGAATGCAAGTGGAGGTACCGATGCACTCGTGGTGGTGATCGACGGCGGCGTCGCCGGGCTGAGCGGAGCGCTCCTGCTCGCCCGCGCCCCCCGCTCGGTGCTGGTGGATGCACGTGAGCCGCGCGCCGTCGCGCAAGCGTGAGGGCTGACGAACCGACGTCCTCCCGACGGGCGGCGCGCTAAGGTCGACCCGACATCCTGAATCGAAGATGGAGTGCCCGACCCGCTGATCCGAATTTTCGGCGAAGGAGCTGCAGCCACGTTCCCATCGGGCTCAGGCCTCAGTGCTGCCGCCCTCGGCCCGTTCCTCGGCGTAGTTCACCAGGTCGAGTTCGCCGGGCGATCGGTCTTCGGCGGTGAGCAGCGCCGCTGCCTCCGCTCTGTGCTGCGTTCCGTGATTGACGACGTGCATGAGCATCTGCCAGACAGGCACGCCCTCGAAGGCGTACGCCACGAAGCCGTCGGTCACTGTCGGCAGCCAGGCATCGACGGCAGCCCACTCCACGTCCCAGCGCTCGCGCAGCTCGTCGATCGTCGGCAGGGGCTCGCTTTCGGGTTGGGGCCCCTCGCCGGCGCCCTGTGTCTCAAATCCGATCCGCCAGCGCTGGGAGGCACCGAGGTGGTGAACGAGGATGCCCGCCAGACCGCGCTCGCCGACGGCGTTCGATCGCGTCCACACGGCGGAGTCCAGGCCGTCGAGGGCAGCCAGCACCTGCTGAGTCGCCCAACGGTCGTAGGCGAACAGAAATCGGATCTCATCGGCCCGCATCGGTGTCTCTCCTCGAATTCACGGCTCCGCCTGCCTATTGACCGTTTGGTCCTGTGGCGCGCCCGGAGGGATCTGGAAGCGGGGTCAGGCGGCGCTGGCGCCACTCGCGACCACTCCGGCGCGCGCGACGATAAGCTCGGCGAGGTCGTCATACGGGTTGAAGCCGATCACTGTCGGTGCGTCGGCCACGAAGTTCGACAGCGCGTTGATATCGTAGAAGTACGCCTCGCCGTCACGGGCGCTGACCAAGTACTCGACCCCACCCACGTCCATGCCGGCGGCCTCCACCAGCCGCCGCGCCTGATCGACGATCTCGGTCGGCGGGTCGTACGACTCGACGGGCAGCCCGCGTCCCGAGACGCCGTCGGTCATGCCGGGCAGATCGCAGTAGTCGGCCGGGCACAGGTTGAAGGTGCCGGGCGTGAGCAGGAGGCGGATGGCGTACAGGAACCTGCCGTCAAGGATCTCGATGCGCACTATGGCGTCGCCCTGCGCTGGCACGTGCTCCTGAAGCAGGCCCACATGGTCGATCCCGAAGCTGATACTGCCCGAACCGAGCGCCACGTCCAGCTCCTCAGGCGTGGCGAAGGAGGCGATCCCGGCTCCGCTGCCGCCGATGTTGGGCTTGACCAGGACCGGAAAACGAAGGCCGGCGGCGGCGCTGAGCACCTGTCCGGGCCGGCTCAGGACCCGGGTCGCCGGATGGCGAACCCCCAGCCGTGCCATGAGCGAGTACTGCGCCGCCTTGGACAGCTCATAGTGAAAGGCGGTCGACCCATTCAGGACGGGGGCGCCGATTTCGTCAAGGTGCTCCAGGTAGCGCAGGGTATGGAAGATCGCCTCGCGCTGGCCGCGCATCCAGGCCGACGGGCTCATGCGGTTGACCACGAGGCCGTAAGGTACGTCGCGCTCATCGGGATCGAAGACGTGGTCCGCAGCATGGAGCGCGACGTACGGGGCACCGAGCCGGTCGAGCGAGAGAAACAGCGGCTTGAACCACTCGGGATGCTCGTACAGGATCGCAATTGGCTTCATCAGGCGTAAAGCCTAGCCGGTTGCCACACCGTTCGCACAAATGCCGTCCTCGTCCGAGGCTCTGGTGTCCAGCTCGAGGCTCTGGTTTCCAGCTCGAGGCACTGGCATCCAGCCTGTGACCCAGGCGCCGGTAGATCGCTCCGGCAAGGTCGCTATCGAGCATAGTGCCGCCATGCGCATCGTCATCACGGGAGCGGCCGGAACGCTTGGGGGAGTCCTGATCCCGCGCTTGATGGCGGCGGGTCACGTTGCCGTGGCGGTGGACCTGCGGCGTGGCCACCACGACGCCGAATGGCACGTCGCGGACATTCGCGACGCGGAGGCGGTCACCGATGTCACCGCCGGCGCCGACCTCATCGTTCATGGCGCCGCCCTTCATGGCATCCACCTCGGCGACCATACGCGCCAAGAGTTCTACGACCTCAACCTCACTGCCACCTTCAACGTCTGGCAGGCGGCCGTCGCACACCGCGTCCGTGGCGTCGTGTTCAGTAGCACCATGGGCGTGTACGGCGAGACGCGCAGGCCAGTGACAGACGACGAAGTCGTGTTCCTCGATGAAGCGATGCCGTTATTACCGGGCGACATCTATGGCTGGACGAAAGTAGCCGGCGAGGAGCTCGCCCGCTACCACCTTCGGGAGCACGGCATCCCGAGTGTCGCCATGCGGTTCGGGATGTTCGTACCGGAGCCGTTCTTCCGCTACGGCGTGCGCCTGCTGTACGGCGGAGTGCACGAGGACGATGTGGCCGACGCGGTCATGGCCGCCATTGGTGGCCTGGACGCCGGCAAGATTCAACACGAAGTCTTCAACGTGGAAGCACCGCTTCCCTTCACTCCGGAGGAGGACGCTGCGGACCTCCGTCGCGCGCCACTCACCGCGATCGATCGCCACTGGCCCGGAGCCGCCGAACTGCTCCGGTCACGCGGTGTGCAATCGCTGAAGCCTGTGACGGAGGTTTTCTCCGTCCGTCGGCTCGGCGAACGTCTCGGATTTCGTCCTCGCCATGACTTCGGCGCATGGCTGGGCGAGCTCGCGGATCGACCGGAGGAGCAGGCGGAACGCCACCCGCCGTGGCCGTAGCAATCACAACGTGACTCCTCCTGATGATGCTGCCGCGTTCGGTCACGAGGTGGCAGCCATCCTCTCTTCCACATTCGCGGGCGAATTGGTGAGTGCCTACTTCGTGGGCTCGATCGCTCTAGGCGGGTATGTCAGAGGTGAGAGCGACATCGACATCGTGGCGGTGTGCCGACATCAGGTGGGCGTGAAGACGAAGCGAGCACTCGCTGACAGGCTATTGGAGGCGAGCATCGACTGCCCGGGACGCGGGCTCGAGTTCACGCTCTACCGCGCCGCGGTTGCGTCGTCCCCTCCGAAAGACGCGGACTTCGAGCTCAACGTCAACGGTGGGCCTCGGATGGCCCGAGAGGTCCGCCTGTCATGGCATGACCAACCGCGCTTCTGGTACGTGCTCGACCGAGCGATCGCACACCGCCACGGCATCGCGATCTCCGGCCGTCCAGCGGTAGAGGTGTTCTACCGCATTCCCAGGCAACTGCTGCTGGATGTTATGGGCGAGTCGATGCGATGGCATCGCGAGCATGAGAAGGCAACGCTCTACTCGGTCCTCAACGCCAGCCGCGCTTGGCGGTTCGCCGTCCAGGACGTGCTGGGTTCGAAACTCGAGGGCGCGCGATGGGCCCGGGGTCGCTGGCGAGCGCCCTCGCTTGTGGACGCTGCGGTCGACCTCCGACACGGTCGCCCCGCGCGACTCGACGCGGGTGAGGTCGATCGCTTCCTCGCCCACGTCGAAGAAGTGCTTGCGCGAGCGGAGTAGTAGCCGCGAATGCTATGGGAGCGGCAGGCTAATGGACGACGATGGCGGATACGAGGTTGCGCTCGCCGCAGGTCGCGACATATCCGAATTACGGAGCGGCCGACGCGTACGAAAGCGCACAAACGAAACGCCCGGACCACCTGCCAAGGGGAGATGACAGTCGGTCCGGGCCGCTGGTGATACGAAGCGGAACCGCTACTCTTCGAAGTGCTCTGCGGTCGGATTGCAGGCCGTCCCCGGATGCGCACCAACCGTCGTCAGGAAGTCGCGGAAGGCCTTGGGAATCTGGCCCCATGACTGCGCATGGGTCGGACTGCCTTTGACCACGACCTCAACTCGTTCCGTCTGCTCATCGTCCACGAAGAACTGCCGATCTTCCTGACCGGAATAGGCGCACGCGGAGTTACCGTGCAGCCCGCCTCCCTCAACATGCAGCAACTTCCCATTGCCGGTGACTTCGCGACGGCGCACAAGCGTCGGCACCCGACTGATCCTGCCACCGTGATTGACCGCCGTTCATGGCGAGTTCGCGTAGAGCGCGCACTCCCGAGTCAGCCCCGGACGAGCGTGGCGACGATCCTGGAGGCTATCCGCAGCAACCGCAGTCGCATGCGGTTCGTGGAGTCAGCGCCAGGACCTCGACTGCGTTCTGATGCCCTGTATGCTCTGCCACCCCACAACAGGAGCAGCCGCAGCTGCAGCCGGGACCTTGGCATCCGCAGTCGCAGTTCGCCGATTCGGTCGCTTGCGCTCGGGGGGCTGTGTCTTCCCGCTTTGTGTCGATCGCCATCCTGGAACCTCCTTCATTTGCCAGCCGTCGTCGCAGATCCGCAAATCGGTCCGCGAGGCTGCGCAACTCTTCGATCTGACGGTGCACCTGCCCCGAACGCCGGTCGATGACCTCGAGAAGCTGTCGCGTGCTCGTGGCGCAACGATGGTCAAAGCACGTGCCGGCCAGCGTCCGGATCTCTTCAAGGGGAACGTCGAGACGGCGTAGCGCAAGGACCAGTTCAATCCGCCTCACGTCCTCATCGCGATACTCGCGGTAGCGATTGTCGCTCCGCGCGGGGGCAGGCAGGACGCCTACCTCTTCGTAATAGCGGATCGTCGGTGTGTCTGTGCCGAGCGTCCGCGCCACTTCACCGATGCGCATGCGCACACGCTAAGCCTTCAAGGCACTTGAATGTCAAGCGGGCATCGATGACGGGCCTGGTGAAGCTACGCGGCGCTCACGCGCGCGAACACCTCAAGCAGTAGGCCCTCTGGATCCAAGCTCATCGTTGAAGGCACGGTCGAAGAAGTCATGTTCGACGGGCTGGCGTTCGCCTGGCGGTGAAGGAAGACTTCAAGGGCACTGTGGATGGCCCAGAAGTCCGCATCGGCCCGATGGACACGCGCAGGACGGGTTGCCGCGACACATACTGTGGCATGCCACCGATCTAGATAACGGGAGGATTGGCGCTCCCTGAGCGCCCACAGCCAATGAGCACGAAGCGCAGGCGCACACCGGCATCCAGCATGTCCACCGGGTCGCGACACCGAACGACAGGTCGGGCAAACAGCCGCCCGACCGGTCGGTCGCTGCTCCTGCTGGTCGGTGCTGGCGTGGTGGTCGTCGGCGCGATCGCCTTATTCTTCGGTCTCGGGCGCGGGGGCCCGGGCGCACCGGTCTCCTGGGCGACGCTCAACACCGCCGACGTGCACGCCCTGGCGTTCGCATCCGACGATGCCCAACACCTCTACTTCGGACACCACGACGGCCTGCTCGAGTCACGCGATGGTGGTCGTGCCTGGCAGCCCGCTACCCTGTCCGGTTCCGACGCGATGAACGTCAGGACCACCGCTGGCGGACGGATCCAGATCGCCGGGCACGACGTGTTCCTGGAGAGCACCGACGGCGGGGCCAGCTGGCAGCCGGTACCCAACGACCTACCCGGCCTCGACCTGCACGCATTTGCGGTGGACCCCGCCGATCCCGATCACGCCTGGACGTTCGCCGCCGGCTTCGGCCTGTTCGAGACGACCGACGCCGGCCGCCAGTGGCAGCTGCGGCAGCCGGACAACTGGGGCTACCTGACGGCCTACCGCGACGGCGACCGTACCGCCCTGGTGGCCGTCGGTCCCGAGGGCTTGGTGCGCAGCCTGGACGCTGGCGGCAGCTGGGAGCCGCTCGCCTATCCCGGTGCGTCGTTGGCCGGTGGCATCGCGGCCGCAACCGACGGCACTGCGCTGTACGCGGCGACCAGTGCCGGCCTGCGACGCTCGACCGACCAGGGACAGACGTGGGGCGAGACCGGCTTCACCGGGGTCGCCCTGGCAATCACGATCGCACCCGAAGATCCGATGGATGTCCTGCTCGTCGATGATGCGACCCGCTTCTATCGCTCTCCGGACGGCGGCGTAACCTGGCCGGCCCCGTAGCCTGGCGTGCCGTCGCGCCAGCCAGAACCTCCGTCTCGTCGCCACCTGTCGCCTTGACTTATGCGACGCTGCCGTAGCGGCGGTCGCGTTTCGACGGGGTGATCGCAAGCCAGGGACCACAGATGAGGGTCTAGCCCGTCGGCGTCGACGCCCACGGCTCAAGAGCCAAGATCCTAGGGGGCGGGATCGGTGGCATCCGGTCCGTGGTCGCTGAGCTGCGCCGCGAACCATGCATCTAGCGCCATGATCATGTCGGGATCGGCGGTCGTGTAACGAAGCTGCGCCCCATCGGGCAGCTCGCTGTAACGCACGTCAATCTGACCGATCCCGGCCCGCAGGGCCTCGAGGCCCGGCATGGTGTCGCCGTGGATAGTGGCTGGATCGCCGAAGTCACCGCGCCGAAACTTGTCGGCCTCATCCTGCAGGTGCGATCGGATCGATCCGATCTGCTCGGCATCCGAAGGATCGTCGGCGACCACCGACTGCACGCCGCCATCATTGAGGCGCTCGAAGACATGCGTCGTTCGCTCCAGGTCGAACGGCATCACCTCGGCACCGCGATCCGCGATGTCGGCTTGACGCATCCAGGCCGATACGGTCCCGCTGGCCACCGCGGCCACGGCAAGAAGGGCCAGAGCCCCCGCGATACTGAGAATTCTGCGTCGCCGGTCAGCGATCCTGATCAGAGCTGTCACGAATCGCCTCCACCAATGTGCCAAGCGCGGCGATGACGGCCGGACGCTGAGTTTCTGGGATTGCGCGCAATACGCGCTCCATCTTCTGCGCGCGCGCGGCCGCCACGGCCGCGGCAATATTCCGCCCGCTGTCAGTCAGCACCACATTGAGCGCCCGACCATCCAGTGCGCTGCGCCGGCGTTCGATCCAGCCTCGGTCTTCGAGGTGACACACCAGGCGGCTGACGGTGCTCTTCTCCAGTCCCAACCGAGCCGCAAGATCCTTTTGCGAGGACGGTGCGTCGCGCGCGAGTTCGGTCAGAGCGTGCGCCTCGGCGACCGACATCGGCTGCCCGCAGGGCGTCTGGTCGGGCCGATGCAGCCCGAACGCGCGGACGAAGGCCACGATCTGCTCTTGAAACGACGGATCTGCCATGGGACAAGAAAACACCGGAGTGCGAGTTCATGGTTGTCATACTCAACCAATTAGGTTGTAGCTTACAACTATCTGGGTCGCCCGTCAATGACGCCCAATGGCTCATCACTCGGGCAGCGCCAACTTGCGAAGGAGCGGTGGCATGATCATCGTCGTCTGGCCTCGCCAAGCAGTCCGTCACCCAACTCTGACCTGGCCGCGCATGCCGGCCTCGTAATGCCCGGGCTCGTGACAGGCGTACTCGAGCACGCCGGGGTCGCCGAACCGCCACGTCAACTCCTTCGTTTCCCCGGGCTGGAGCGTGATTGCGTCGGGCAGCTCGTGCGGCAGTCCTTCGGGCATGTGCGACATCGCCTCGGCGTAGTCTCGCTGCATGGCGGCGTCCCCCAGAATGAACTCGTGGACCGTCTCTCCTGCGTTCGTGACCTTCAAGGTGACCGCCTCGCCTGCGGCCACCTCGATGGTAGCCGGCTCGAAGGTCATCGCGTCGAGGGCGTTGACCTCGACCGTGCGCACTGCATCGTCAGCCTCCGCCGGTCCACCCACACCAGCGGCGCTGACGCTCACGCTGCTGGCAGATGGCTCGCCCCGAGCCGGTGGCGTGTCCCGGCCACCGCGCAGGACGACCGGGGCGACCGCCAGGCCGAACAGGATGATCGCCCCGCTGCCCAGCACCATCCACCAACGTCGTGCATCGCTGCCGCGGGATCGGGCTAGATTGGTCACTGAGATCGAGGGATTGCGCGCGTCGGCGCCGCGGAGGAGCTCGATGCGCTGGGTGAGCTTGAGCCGCCAGCGACCCATCAGAGCTCCTCGCTGTGGCCGAGGCCGGGCTGAGCATGCGGCTGGGCGAAGAAGTGATCACCGTTGTGCACGTCGACCTCCTGGTCGTCGCCGATCAGCTCTTTCCCGCCATTTGCCCGGCGGTGTAACGAGAAGCCAGCAGGGATGTTGGCCATCTCCTTGATCTGGTTGCCCGTCACCGCCCCGTCGTCAACCGTGTAGCGGTTCTGGATGACGACCGTGAGTCGGATCTTCGACGGCCGGCCTTGGTCCCCGGTGTCGTGGGTGTCGATCATGTCTGGTTCCCTCACTTGCGGCGGTTTGACGTGGGTGGTTGGCGTAATGTGGTTGCGGCACGTGGCCGCGCGCTTGATCTGCGCTGCGTCACAGGTAGGCCAGCGCTTCACGCACCGTGATTCGCGAGGCGCGGGTTGCTGCTGCTTCGGTGGCGATCACGGCGCCGAGGATGACGAGTGCGACCCAGATTCCGACCGCCAGCGACGAGATCCGGAAAGGCAGCGGCGCCGAAAAGAACAGGTTCCCCAGACCGGTGCCCAGGACCACCGTGAGTCCGAGCGTCGGCACCACGGCCAGCAGGCAGCTGGCGATGGCCAGAAAGACGCCCTCGGCGGTGACGATGCGGCGGACGGCCTTGGGGCGCGCGCCGATGGCGTGCATGATCCCGAACTCACGGGTCCGATCGAGGATATTGGTGCTCATCGTCGATGCCAGGCCGATGCCGCCGATCACGCCCATTGCCACCGCGATGGCCAGCAGGATGGTGATGATCGGACCCAGGTGCCCTCCGCTGATCGCCTCGCGCCGGCTGACAGAGTCCGCGAATCGCACCTCGAGCCCGGCGGCGGTGAGAGCGTCCTCTATGGCCGCGGCGGCCGCGATGCGCGTCGGCTCGTCGGCGGTAACGGTGGCAATGCGCAGCTGATTGACGCGTTGGGGCTGCCCCATGGCCGCGGCGAAGCCCTCGGCCGTCGCATACACGCTGCTGCCGCCTCCTCGTTCCTCGACAATGCCCACCACGCGCCACGTGGTTTGCTGGCCACCCACGGACAGCTGCACGCTGTCGCCGGAGGCGATGTCGGGGACCGTGTTGTTGCGGGCAACCTGGTTGAGCACGACCGCGCCCGTCTCACCGGGATCCAGCCAGCGGCCGTCGAGCAGCCGGGGGACGGTGAACATGGTCGTGTCGGCGGGCACCGCAACCAGCGACACGCGGCCGTGTCCCTGATCGGGATAGGTGCGGGTGACGGGAATCTCTCCGGCCCCGGACACACCGGTCTGGGCGGCGTTGAAGCCCTCGACGCGGCTGACATCCGGCACGCCATCCAACAAAGTGATCACCTCGTCCAGCGCGGCCGGAGTCGCGAGCTGCACGTCGACATCCCAGCTCTGCTGAGCCGTCTGCTCTTGGACGATCGCCTCGACCCCGGCGCTGGTGGACATGCCGGCCACGAACACGCTGCCGGCACTGGCCAGCAGGCCAACGGACAGGAAGAAGCGGGCGGGGCGTCGGACGGTGTTGCGCAGCGCCAGGAGCAAGCCGCGGTCGATGCGAGATATGCGACTCAGCCCGGTCAGGACGTCGGTCGCGGCGCTCGGCTTCGACGCGCCCCCGTGGTGGTCGATCGCCGCGCGCACGGTGGTGCGGCTGGTCCTGACCAGCGGCAACAGGGCCATCAGCGGTGGCAGTCCGAGGCCGGCAGCCAGCACGACGGCATAGGCCCACCACGGAGCATCCAGACTGGCGGCCTCGATGCCGAGGAACGCGAAGATCTGGGTGACCAGGACGCGTCCAGCCAGGACGGCAGGAGCCAGCGCCAGCAGGGTGGCTGCACCGGCCACGATCACGGTCATGGCCAGGTACAGCCGACCGATGCGGCCGGACCGCGCACCGATCGCCTTCATGATGCCGATCTGGGGGATCTGCTGGGTGAACATCCCGTTGAGCATGTTCGCCACCAGGATGGTGCTGAGCAGCAGCGCTGCCGCCCCGCCGGCCAGCAGTGCGCCGAGCAGGGCATCGGCCTGCCACTGGTGGGGGTGCGCATAGGGCGTCGGGACCTGGACCTCGCGGATGGCGAGGCCGTATTCGGACTGCAGCCAGGCGCCGACCTCACCGGCAACGGCCACCACGGTGTCGCGGTTGCGGGTCGGCAGCGCCTGGTCCTGTTCGGCGACCTGGATCTTGAGCTGGTCCAGCAGCGCCGGGCCGCCGGACGTGGTCAGCGCCGCCGTGGACAGGTAGCCATGCCCGGTCTGCTCCTGGGGTGCGGGCGACAGGCTCGGGTCGTACACGGTGGCCGCCACCCGCAGCTCCAGACGTTGACCACTCGGGGTCTCGACAGTCACGGTGTCGCCGACCACCACGTCCAGCAGGCCGAGCGAGTCGCGGCCGATGAAGATCTCCTCAGCCGCCGGTGGCCAGCTCCCCTGCTCGACGAAAGCCTTGGCCATCTGCATGGGGTCATCGGGCGCGGCCACGAAGACCTGCAGGGGAATCTCCCGCGGACGGCCGTTGACCTCGAACTTAGCGGTGAACTGCGTGCGCCCGGTCGCGGCAATCACGCCCGGTCGCGTCTGCGCCTCGTCGGCGATGGCCGCCATCTGCTCGGCGTCGATGGGCTGGTCAAGCAGAAACGTCGCCGACGCCGGCTCGGTGCTCATGTAGGCGTTGCCCGTCTCGCGGCCCAGGGCAGCCCAGGCGAAAAGGACGGCGCCGAACACGGTCAGGCTGACCGCGATGGCGATAACCATCATCAACAGTCGGGACCAGCTGGCCCGCAGATCGCGGCGCAACTTGACCGTCAGCAGGTTGGTCATGCCGTCACCGGCTCGCGCGCGGCCTCGGCCCCCGCGTCGACGACGCGGCCGTCCCGCAGCGTCACCTCGCGACCGACGATCGACCTGATGTCGCGCTCATGGGTGACCACCACGATGGTCTGTCCGTCAGCGTTCAAGCCGGCGAACAGCTCCAGCACGGCGTCGGCCGTGGTCGAGTCCAGGTTGCCAGTCGGCTCGTCGGCGAGCAGCAGCGGTGGATCGTTGGCCAGGGCCCGGGCGATGGCGGCCCGTTGCTGCTGCCCACCCGACAGCGTGGATGGCATCTTGTCGGCCTGGTCCGCGACGCCAACCCGTTCCAGGAGGTACTGCGCCCGGTCACGCCGACCCTCGACCGGGAACTTCTTGGTGAAGTCCATCGGCAGCATCACATTCTCGGCGACGGTCAGCGTTGGCAGGAGCTGGAAGAACTGGAATACGAGGCCAACGTTGCGGCCACGCCAGGCGGCAAGCCCATCTTCCGACAGCGAGCCGAGATCGGCGCCGGCGACGCGAACGTTGCCCGAGGTCGGCCGATCGATGCCGGCCAGCAGGTTCAGCAGCGTCGTCTTGCCGCTGCCCGAGCGCCCGACGATGGCGACGAACTCGCCGTCCGCGATCTCGAGACTGAGGTGGTCAACGGCCGTGAACTCGCCGGCGGCCAGCGGATACATCTTGACGACATCGTCGATTTGGATCGCCCGGCCCACGGCGTCAATCTCTCTTTCGATGTTGATCATCAGTGGGCACCCGGCGGCGGGGTGTGTCCGCCGCCGCCGGCGACCATCATGGCCGCTACCAGGAGGATGACGATCAGCACGGCAAGACCTAACAGTTTCAGCCAGCCCGGGATGCCGGGCGCCGATTCCTGGTCGGCTCCGCCGCCCGTGCCGGCGTAGCGGGTTGGATCAGTCATACGTGTCTCCTGCAGTGGCGGTGAGAGGGGTTTCCAAGCTGAGCAGTGCTCGAACCAAATCCATGGCTTGAGGCTACGGGCAGTCGGGCCGGCGGCGAAACGCCCTGCAGGAGGATCTTCGTCGTCCCCATTGCGTTGACACGCATCACCCCTTAGGGGGATGACCCGCACGACCTGCCGACGGTAGGCTGACAGGCACCATGTCATTCACGCGCACGCCGCAGAGGCTTTTCGCGGCTCAACGGGCGCAAGGACTGCTCCTGAGCGCGGTGCTCGCGATCGCCACATTCGCGGCCTCGCTGGCATTGATTCGCCACGGCGGTATCAGCCCTTCCCGGCCCGGATCGGCCGAGCTTGACCTGGTCAGCATCGCGCTCACGGCGGCCTCGACGCTGCCGCTGATCGTGTGGCAACGCTTTCCCCTGGGCGTCTTCACATTGACCGCGGCGGCGAGTGTGCTGCTCGCAGGGCTCGGCTATCGGATCGACCTGCTGGTCGGCCCCACCGCGGCGCTGTACCTGGTCGCCGCGAGCCGCGGGCCGCAGGCGGCGTGGAGCTGGCCCAGCACCGTGACTGTGGTCGGGCTGCTCGTGGCCTATCTGGGCGCTACTGCCGCCGCACAAGGCACCATTCCGGGAAGTGAGCTCCTGCACGCCGGTCTTGCCTGGTCGGTCGCCTGGTTCGCCGGCGAGCGCACGCGTCTCCGGCGCGAACAGATCGCCGATCTGAGCACACGCGTCACGCGGACGGAGCGCGAGGCTGAGCAGGAGCGCCGGATCGCCGTCGCGGAGGAGCGGGCCCGGATCGCGCGCGATCTCCACGACTCGGCCGGTCACGCGATCAACGTGATCGCCGTCCGCGCCGGCGCGGCCCGGCTGCGTCACGCTCAGGAACCCGACCGCTCCCTCGCGGCCCTGGAGGCAATCGAGGAGGTGGCGCGGCAGACGGCGCATGACATCGACCACATCGTCGGCACCCTGCGCGAGGCAGGCCCGGCAAGTGACGTCGTAGGCCCTCCGGCCGGACTTGCGTCGCTGGACACGCTGATCGCGCGGCATCGAGAGGCGGGTCTCGAGGTCACATTCGACGCGTCGGGAACATCGCGAGCGCTCGGTGGGCCTGCCGATCAGGCCGCCTACCGAATCCTGCAGGAGGCGCTCACCAACGCCACCCGCCATGGAGCCGGCAGCGCCCGGATCGAGCTTGCGTTCGACGACGAGTCGGTCGAGTTGACCGTCAGCAACCCGCTGCCCTCGCGTGACGCCCCGCCGTCCGCTGGGGGTCACGGGCTGATCGGAATGCGGGAGCGAGCGACCCTGCTTGGCGGCAGCCTCGAGACCGTACGCGCCAACGGAGGGTTTCGGATCCACGCCATCATCCCCTACCGAGGTCATCCCGCTTGACGCGCGTGCTGATCGCGGATGACGAGCACCTGATGCGTGCCGGACTCATCGAGCTGTTGACCGCCGATCCCGAGATCCAGATCGTGGCCGAGGCATCGACAGGACGTGACGCAGTCGACCAGGCCCGGCGGCTGCTGCCGGATGTCGTGCTGATGGACGTGCGCATGCCCGATCTGGATGGCATAGCGGCCACCAGCGAACTATCCCAGGCGGCCCCCAGCGTGCGGGTTCTGATCCTGACGACCTTCGAGCAGGACGACTACATCTTCGGCGCGCTGCGCGCCGGGGCCTCGGGTTTCCTCCTCAAGCGCACACGACCCGAGGAGCTCATTGCGGCGGTGCACACGATCGCCGCCGGCGACTCGCTCCTGTCGCCGTCGGTCACGCGGCGTGTGATCGACCGCATGGCCCAGCAGCCGACTCCCGAGCTCGCCAACCGGGCCAGGCTCGATGAGCTAACACCTCGCGAGCGGGAGGTCCTATTGCTCATCGCGCGGGGCCTGTCGAACCGTGAGATCGCTGCCACGATGGTCGTCGAGGAATCGACGATCCGCACCCACGTGAAGCGGGTCCTGAGCAAGCTCAATCTGCGCGATCGAGTGCAGGTCGTGATCTTCGCCTACGAGATCGGCGTCAGTCGCCCTGAGAGCATCGCCAGGCCGGCACGTTCAGAGGGCCGGGCCGGCCGAACGTGAGACCTTCGGGCGCCAGACTCCGTCCGCCGGTCGGACGCCGTCCGGTGGCCGTGAATCCAGGCCCTCCATCACTCGGCCACCGCCAGGTCGCGCGCCCCGCGGGCGGCTCGTCCCCGGAATCTTGGCGCTCCTGTCGTGCCTGCGGTCATGACCGGTGTAAGCGTTGCGCGGCCCCCAGGCGTGAGTAGGGCATGGAGCTGAGCGAGGCCTATGCGGGCCAATACACCGACGAGGACGCCGCTCGGTCCGCAACGGCCTCGTCATTCGCCGAGCTCTATGTCCGATCCCGTGAGGATGTCTACCGTGCCGTCCTGCTCACGGTGCGCGATCCAGGTCGGGCCGAGGACGCCGTCCAGGAGGCCTTCGCGCGCGCGTATGCCGACTGGGACCGGATCAGCGTCCACCCCAATCCAGTCGGGTGGGTGGCTCGAGTCGCGCTCAATCACGCGACGTCGCTGTGGCGTCGCCTACGCCGCGAGAGCAGTGAGCCGCCACCCGCACTCGTCGCACCGGACGACGAGCGACCGATGGACCCGCTCCTGATCCGGGCGATGTGGCGGCTGCCACGCCGGCAGCGCCAGGTGGTGGCGCTTCGAATCCTGCTTGACCAGAGCATCGAGCAGACCGCGCAATCCCTGGGCATGGCGCCAGGGACGGTCCGGGCACATCTTCACCGCGCGCTGCGCAGATTGCGAGAGCAACTGGAGCGCGCCGGCCACGACATGGAAGGATTCACATCATGAATGACGAAAACTTCGGGCGCGCGATCCGTCGCGCCTTCTCACGCTATCAGATGAGCGCGGCGGCCACGCTGCCGGTCGGTCATCCGTCACGAGCGGGCGCGTCCCGGCGCGGCTGGTTGCCACGAGTTGCGATGCCGTTTGCCGCTGTCGCCGCTGGCGCCGTCGTGCTGGCCAGCACGGTCCTTGCACCTCAGCAGGCGTTCGCGAGCTGGAGCGCGACGCCCTCGGGTGCGGATCCGACCGTCGTCGCCAGCGCAGCCGACGAATGCACCAGCGTCGACCCCGACCACCTCAGCGGGCTACGGCTCGTCGGGAGTGAGCAGCGCGGCGACTACACGATGCTGCTCTTCGGCGACGGCGGAGCCTATGGGCTGTGCCTCACGGGCCCCGACATCGATCCGATGGTCCTTGCGGGGCCAGGCACGAACGCGATCGATACGCCGGGTAGCCCAGGTTCGGCGGAGCATGGCGCCAGCGGCCAGCCGGCGCCGGGGGTGACCTTCATTGCTCAGCCAGGCGCCGGTAGCCCAATCGCCGAGCGCGTTCAAGCCTGGGTGGTCGGTGTCACGTCGGACGTCGCACGCGTGGTCATCCAGCGGGATGGCTCGGAGCCGGCGGTCGCCACGCTCGGCGACGAAGTGGCTTTCGCATGGTGGCCCGCCGGGACGGATGCGGCGGCAGTTACCGCCTACGACGCCGACGGAAACGTGCTTAAGCAGATCTCCATCGGCGACTTCGGCGGGACGATCACCGAACACTGATCGACAGCGAAGGTGCTCGCGCCAAGGCGGCGGCCAAATGGCCGCCGCCTTGGCCTGCCTGACTTCCCGCGGTCGTCCTCCAGCACACTCAGCAAATGGGCGCTTGGTGCCCGTATGCCTCCACGCTCGGTGGTGCCCAGTTCACTCAGCGCCCAACCTGACGCAGATCTTGGCTATCTTATGGGCGAAGGACTCGCGTCCTGCCGGCGTGTTCAACGGGATCGCGGGGCTCCTTCTAATCGCCGGAGCCGGTACGCCCGGTGGGCTGGCAAGAGCGCTCCCGGCGCGACGCACTTGCAGCCGCTCCTTGCTGTCCAGCACGCGATAAGCGACGCCACGAGCAGCGGGCGCTGTGCGGCGAACGCCGTCGTCGGCCATCCTCTGCGGTGTCGGCCCCGTCAGTCATCGTCATCAGGATGACGTGCAGCCGCCACTCTCACGTGAAATGTGCTCGCGACCTGACTGAAGTCCCGAGGGCATCGCAAGAATGACCGCCATTACGAGTTGAGACCGACGCGCAGCTCAAGTGGCATGCGACCCGCCCTCTAGTTGTCGAATCGATTCAACTGGAGCCATACCTGCATCTCACTTGACAGGGTCTCCTAGAATCTAAACGATTCAACTCAACGATACGAGGACTCCAGACCTGAAACCCTTGATGGGCGATTCGACTCCAGTGAGTCAGTCGGTTCGGCGGCCATTCACGATCAAGGACGTGGCGCGAATGGCCGGCGTCTCGGCCGCGACGGTCTCCATGGCGCTGGCTGACAGCCCGCGCGTCGCCGAACGAACGCGGCTGGCGGTCAGGCATGCCGCCGACCAACTCGACTACGTCCCCAACTCGATGGGCCGCGGCTTGCGAGCCCAGCGCCTCGACGCCATCGCCTTGGTCATCCCCCTCCAGAGCGAGGAGGTCTTCTCGCACCCCTACTTCATGGAGATCCTGCAGGGCATTTCCGAGATCGCTGACGACGCTGACTTCACCTTGGTTCTGTCCACCTCACGGGGGTCCGAGGATGACAGCGCTTATCGAAAGCTCCTGCGCTCCCGACGCGCCGATGGCGTGATCGTGGCCTCCGCGGCGGCGGCGGACCGCAACCTCGATCGTCTGGTCGCTTCGGGATACCCCGTCGTGTACCTGGGGCGGTATCCGCACGACTCAAGCGTGTGCACGGTGGGCATCGACGACCACGGTGGAGCCGCGGCGGCGACCTCGCATCTGCTCGAGACGCACGGTCGCCGGCGAGTGGCCCACCTCGCGGGGCCCCTTGATCACCTTGCCTTCCACGACCGGTTCGAGGGCTATCGGGCCGCCCTCGGCCGCGCGGGCCTGCCGCACGACGAGCGTCTCGTGATCAGCACCGGAGACGACGCCTCGGAGTCGGCGGGCGAGGCGGCATGCGACCAATTGCTTCGAGCAGGTGTGGACTTCGATGCCATCTTCGGCGGCGATGACGAGATCGCGATCGGGGCCATGCGGGCCCTCCGCAAGGTGGGGCGGCGCGTGCCAGAGGATGTCAGCGTGGCGAGCTTCGATGACATCCGCGTGGCATCAGTCCATCGGCCGGCACTCACAACCATTCGCCAGCCGATGCGCGAGACCGGCCGGCTGGCTGCACGACGGCTCCTCGGCCTCCTGAGCGGTGCCACCCCAGAACCGGCGCAGATCGTCCTGCCGACTGAGCTCGTCATCCGCACCAGTTGCGGTTGCGCAGAGGTCATTGCCGCATGACATGACTACCCATTCGATGATCGACGAGCCGCACCACTCTAGACCCAGGAGCACGACAATGAAGATCAACCCACGCATCGCGATCCCTCTCAGCCTAGCGCTTCTTCTCGCCGCATGCCAGGCAACCCCGCCGGCCGCCACCTCAGGCGAGTCGCCGCCACAATCGTCGGTGCCGGGGTCCGAACCGGCGTCCACGGAAGGCAGCAGCGAGCCGGTTGCCCTGACCTTCCTGGCAGGCTTCACCGGTGGCGATCGAGCCGCCTACGAAGGGCTGATCGAGGAGTTCAACGCATCGCATCCGGACATTCAGGTCGAGATGGAGATCCAGCCGTGGGACGTCATTGGCCAGGAGCTCCCGGCTGCCATGGCCACCGGAAGCGGTCCCGACATCGCCACCCCGAGCTTCGCCGAAGGCAGCATCTTCGCCTACGCGGAGAGTGGCTCGATCCTGCCGCTCGATGATGCCTACGGCAGCGGAGAGGGTCAGGTCGAGCGCGACGCCATTCCCGAAGCCGCGTTGAGTGCGTTCACTTATCAGGATCAGCTCTACGCGGTGCCGGCTAACTTCGCCACGCTGCTGCTGTATCACAACCTCGACCTGCTCGAAGCAGCCGGCCTCGATGGTCCGCCCGAAACCATGGACGAATTGCGTGACTACGCGGTCCAGCTGACCGAGACCGACGATGCCGGCAACGTGACCCAGCACGGGCTGGCACTGGCCGACAACGCCACCATCCCGATGTGGCCGATCTTGATCTGGGCCGAGGGCGGCAGCATCGTGAACGATGAGGGCTGCTCAGGACTCGACAGTCCCGAGACGATCGAGGCGGTGCAGACCTGGGCCGACTTGGTCGTCAACGAGAACATCAGCCCGGTGGGGCTCACCGGCGCGGAGGCGGACAACCTGTTCGCGGCGGGCCAGGCCGCGATGGAGATGAATGGCCCGTGGGCCACCGGGGTTTATACGCCGGCCGGCATCAACTACGACGTCGCTCCCATCCCTGTGGGCGATGGTGGCCCGGTGACGCTGGCGACCACCGTGCCGATGGTCCTCAACGCCAACACCGAGCATCCAGAAGCGGCGTACGAGTTCTTCGCTTGGTGGACCAGCCAGGAGGCGCAAGCCGCGCTGAGCCTGGGCTCTGGCTTCCCACCCGCGCGCACCGATATGGCCGACAACGCGGAACTTGCTGAGCACGAGTGGGTGCCCAAATTCGCTGCCGGCGCAGCAGACGCACAGGTGTATCTGGCCGGGGTCGAGCAGTTCACCCAGGCCGACGCGGAGATCTTCATCCCGGCCATCCAGCGCATCACCCGCGGTGAGCCCGCCGAGGAGGTGCTGACCGAGTCGTCCGAGGAGTTGAACGCGCTGCTCGGCTGCTGAGGAAGGCCACGACCGCCGCA
>JALZJE010000181.1 GCA_030859955.1 Chloroflexota bacterium
GCGCTGGGCTGGTCCCATGCAATCCCGACAGCGGATCAGCGACGATCTCGACGGTTCCTCCCTGGACGAGGACATGGACGGGTAGGCCGAGCTCGCCCCTGACGGAGGCCATGCGCTCGGCGGATGGATCGTCCGTCCCTCGATCCGCGAGCTCGCGTGCGTTGGTCAGGCGGGCCGCGAACTCGTCCACGGTCACCTCGTCCTGCGCGACGGTCGGTCCCGGCGAGGCGGACCCGCCGGCCAGTGCGACGACCACGACGAGCAGCCAGGCCCGCGTCCTCACCGCGTCGAAACGAGTTCCCGGGCCATCATCTCGATGTCGAAGCCTTCCTTTCGGATGCGAAGGTCGAAGTACAGGAGCACCACCACCAGCGTCGCGAACGGGGTCACCAGTACCGTTGCCAGCACGGTGACGAGGGCGGAGAGCGGCCAGGCGTCAGGACCCATCGCCTGCACGAGCAGCTCGCCGGGGAGGCTGATGATCCCCGTAACGATGGCAACGATCACTCCCGAGAGGAGCAGGGTTCCGAGCGTCCTCCAGAAGAATCCCTTGGTCAGCCGCCAGGAACGACGCACCGCCGTCGACCCGCGATGCCCCTCGACCACCAGAGCCGCGGGCGCGAACGCCAGCCGGACAAGGGCGATGATCCCCGGGATGATCAGCAGGACGAAGCCGAGGAGCGTTGCGAGGGTGGTCAGGATCGTGATCCACAGGATGGCTGGGAGCCGGCTGAGCGCATAGCTATAGGTGCCTCCGATCGTTACCTGCTCGCCAAGGTAGACGTCCGCCGCAGCACGGGCGATCGCGGCGACAAGGAAGGGCTGGACGATCAGGAACTGCACCGCCACGAACACCAGCGTAAGCACCAGGAGCTCGCCAAAGGGATCAGCCGACGGAATAGCCGGACCGATGTTGCCGATCAGGAGCTGCGACGCCCACACCTCGAGAAACGTGACCGGGACCACGACGAACGCGACGATCGCCATCAGCACCTTCCATTCGAGCCGATACAGGCGGACGGCGGCGTCGATCAGCTCGCCGATGCCCATCTGCCGCAGCGGCAGCGGGCGATCGCGTCGAGTCGCCGACGGGCCAGACGCCTCGGCGCGCGGCTGATCAGTCATGGGATGCATCCTAGCGTCTGTTGACTCCGCATCGGCGCCCGTAGATGACGTCGAGGATTCTCCTCGGCGCGGGCGGTGCCCTTTGCTCGGCCGACGGCTCGCGCGGTGCGGCGTATCTGGCGGGCCGCGCCGGTCCCAGCGCAAATTCTCGAGACTGTCGGCGCGTGGCTAGCCTAGCTCTCGTGGCGGCTGCCGTCCGGTATTGGCGTACTCGCTCTCGTGGTGATCGCCGGCGTGAACTATCGCCCCGACTCGCGCCGGGCCGCTCAGCTGCGAGCACAACTCCCCCGTCGAGGAGAATGACGAAAGTTCTCCGCGTGTTCACGGGCCGGTAATCTCCCTGTTCAGAGGCCGATGGAAGAATGGCGCGGTATGACGACAGTGCGCCCACGGCTGGTCTGCGGAGTGAACGTCGTCCAGCACCCGGCATGGAGGACAAATCGACATGGCAATTGCAACACAACCAGAGATGTCGGGGGCGGGCTGGGCGATCAGACACGGTCTCATCGGCGGGGCCATTGCCGGGATCATCTTTGCGCTGGCCGAGATGTTCGGATCCGTGCTGATGGGCATGCCATTCCTGGCGCCATTCCAGGCCTTCGCCTCGCTGGCGCTCGGCATCCCGCCGCCTGACATCCCGCTCGGAACGGCGATCCCCGTCGGGACGGTCGCACACATGCTCCTGTCGGTCATCTACGGCGTCGCCTTCGCCTTCGCCGTGCAGAACCTTGCGCTGCTGCGTACGTCACCGCCGGCCACCATCATCGCGGCGACCCTGTTCGGGATCGCGCTCTGGTTCGTCAACTTCAACATCCTGGCCGTACCGATCGGGCGTCCGTGGTTCGCCGAGGCTCCGGCGATCCCGCAGTTCATCTACCACGCGGTCTTCTTCGGGCCACCGCTCGGGCTCTACATTGCTACTCAGCTGCCCTCCGCACACGCCGAGCCTGGCCCGACATCTTGACCGACCAAACGTCGCGCGCGCGCCCGGTGCCAGACGACGAGCCTCGCATCGCTTCAGGTACAGGCGGTTACGACCCGCGGGACGGCTCATCGATTGCGGCGCTGGAGACCATGGTCCTGCGCATCCCGACCGCAGGGCCGGAGGCGGATGGCACGCTCGAGTGGCGCGCCACGGGCATGCTCCTCGTCGAAGCGGTAACCGAATCTGGTTCGCGCGGCGTCGGCTACAGCTACACCTCGCCCGCCGCAGGCGCGGTCGTGGCCGAGCATCTCGTGGACGTCGTCGTCGGTTGTCACCCGGCGGAGGCGCTCCGGGCATGGGACAGGATGGTGCGAGCGGTGCGCAATGTCGGCCTGCCCGGTATCGCGGCGGCCGCGATCTCCGCAGTCGACACGGCCCTGTGGGACCTCCGCGCGCGGCTGGCCGAAGAGCCGCTCTTTCGCTTCATCGGTGCCCGTCGCGCCGAGGTGCCCATCTACGGCAGTGGTGGTTTCACCTCCGCGTCGGAGCGTGAAGTGACGGAACAACTTGCCGGCTGGGTCGCTCAGGGCATTCCGCGCGTGAAAATGAAGATCGGCCTCGAGGGCGGCACGCGACCGGATGCCGACGTCGCTCGCGTCCGCGCCGCGCGTGAGGCGATTGGTGCGGAGGCGGATCTCTTCGTCGACGCCAACGGCGCCTACACCAGACGCCTGGCCGTCGAGCAGGCGCACCGGTTGGCCGAGCACGGGGTGAGCTATTTCGAGGAGCCGGTCCCGCAGCGCCGGCTTCTCGATCTCAGGGCGATCAGGGCTGCCGCCCCGATGGCCATCGCGGCCGGGGAGTACAGCTACACGCGCGAGGACACGCGCGATCTCCTGGCGAGCGGCGCGGTGGACGTCATCCAGGCGGATGCGACGCGCTGTCTGGGCGTCACCGGCTGGATGGAAGCGGCCTCGATGGCGGCCGGGCACGCGACGCCGTTCTCGGCCCACACCGCGCCGTCGCTCCACGCGCATCTCGGTTGCGCGGCCCCGGCGATCGCTCACACCGAATGGTTCGCGGATCACGTGCGTATTGAGCCAATGGTCTTCGACGGCGTCCTTACCCCGGTCGACGGGTGCCTGCGCCCCGACCCCAGCGCGCCCGGGCTGGGCCTCGCCATTCGTCATCCGGACGTGGAACAGTGGCGTATCTGAGGGTCCGGAGTCACCGGAGCCGCGGGCGCCCTTGTGCTTGTAGAGGAGAACTGAGATGCGACACGATGGTGGCCCGGGCCGCGGTGCTCTCGCAGGCTTGATCGGCGGAGGAGTTGGCCTGCTCGCCATGACGGGGTACTGGGCGATGGTTGCGGGGATCACCGGGAAGGACCCGCGCGAGGAGGCGCAGAAGCAGGCAAAGGCCGCGGGCCGTCCACTGCCGGAGGAGTCGAGCACGGCAAAGGGCGGTCGGCTCGTCTACGAGACGCTGACCGGCCGCAAGCCGGACGAGAAGACGGCCAACTACCTCAGCTGGGCATTCGACTGGAGCTACACCCTCGGCATGTCCGCCGCGTACGGTGTCGCGCGGCGCTTCATCCCGCACGCACGGATCGGGTTCGGCACCGGGTTCGGCACCGCCGTCTGGATCCTCGGAGACGAGATCGGCGTGTGGCTGCTCGGCCTGGCTGCGGCTCCGGCCGACTATCCGGCCGAGGTGCACGCCCACTCCGCGGTCGGCCACGCGATCTACGGCGCCGCGCTGGAAGGCGTCGCTGCGAGCGTCGAGTGGGCACTCGAGAGGCGCTGAGATGAGCCAGACGAGCGCGGGGCTGCTGGTCGACCGTCTTCTCGACTGGGGGGTGGACACGATCTTCGGTCTACCCGGCGACGGCATCAACGGCCTCCTGGAGGCGCTGCGACAGGTCCGGGACAGGATCCGCTTCGTGCACATGCGCCACGAGGAAGCCGCAGCGTTTGCTGCCGTGGGCTACGCGAAGTTCAGCGGCCGCCTGGGCGTCTGCATGTCGACGTCCGGGCCGGGGGCGATCCACCTGCTGAACGGCCTGTACGACGCGAAGCTGGACGGCGTGCCGGTCCTCGCGATCACCGGCATGACCTACCACGACCTGATCGGGACACACTATCAGCAGGACGTCAACACCGACTATCTCTTCCAGGACGTGGCGCTCCTCAGCCAGCGAATCATGGGTCCGGCACACGTCGAGCACCTCACCGATCTTGCGATCCGGACCGCCCTCTCGGGCCGCGGCGTGGCGCATCTGGCCTTCCCGACCGACCTCCAGGAGCTTGACGCGGAGGCGGGCGACCGATCGAAGAAGAACGTGGCGGGCCA
>JALZJE010000212.1 GCA_030859955.1 Chloroflexota bacterium
CCGAGCCGGGGCAGACGCTACCGACCCGCAACCGCGACACCGTGGTGGCCGTTGCCGGCGAGGTCGGCGCCTGGCTGCAGTCCGAATACGGCCTCGCGATCCGTGAGGTCCAGGTTCCCGCGCCCTACGCGCACCCCCACCAGTGGCAGGCCGATGCCCTGCTCGGCGCGCTGCTTGCTGGCGGTGCGGCCGCGCTGCTGCTCAGCACGATCCTGGTGGCGAACATGCTCAACGGCCTGTTCACCCAGCAGATCCCGCAGATCGGGATCATGAAGGCCATCGGTGCCGGATCCGGCCGCATCGGGCGTCTGTACCTGGCCATGACCCTGATCGTGGCCGGGGCAGCCACGCTGCTGGCGCTGGTCCCCACCGTCGTGGGCGGCCGTGCTCTGGTCACCGAGATCTTTGGCTTCCTCGGTATCGAGGCCGCCAGCCTCGACGCCCCCTGGTGGGCCTACGCCATCGTCCTCGCTGCCGGCCTCGGCCTGCCACCGCTGATGGCCCTCGTCCCGCTGATCAGGACCAGCCGTACGACCGTGCGGGCAGCCATCGACCACCATGGTGGTGGCACGAAGCCGAGCGCGGCCACCGGCGTCCTGGCCCGGCTGAGTCGCGTTCGTCGCTTCGACCGCGGCCTGCTCCTGGCGCTGCGCAACACCGTCCGGCGTCCTGCGCGCTTCTTCCTCTCGGTTGGCCTGCTGGCCATCGCCGGGTCGGTGTTCGTGGCCGGCATGTCCACGAGCGTCGGCGTGGAGGCCATCGTTCAGGAGCAGACCGAGCAGCAGAACTGGGACGTCGACATCCAATTGGCCGGCCCTGCGGAACTGGATGAGGTCATCAGCCTCCTGCGGGGCGTGCCGGATGTCCGACGCGTTGAGGGCCTTAACGTGGCCCCGACCGGCGTCTCCGAGACCGGCGACGTCCCGGTCACCCGTACCTATCCCGACCAGGGACACGGCCGCGTGTCGGTGATAACAGTCCCTGAGGGCACGACCATGTTCACTACCCCCAAGCTGCTGGAAGGCCGCTGGCTGAACCCCGGTGAGACAGGAGCGGTCGTGCTCAACCAGGTCGCCCGCAACAACACCGTCTCCGACATCGCCGCCGGCGACAGCGTCCAGCTGTCCGTCGGTGGAAAGCCCACCACCTGGCGCGTGGTCGGCATTGCCGAGGAGAAGGGCGGCGGCAGCAGCGTGTACACCACGGCCGCGGGCTATGCGGCCGCCATGGGCCAGCCCGAGCAGGTGAACCTGTTGCGCATTGCCACCGGCAATTCCGACGAGGTGACCCGTACCGTGGTCGCGATCGCCGTGGACGAGACCCTCACCGTCGCCGGGCTTGAGGTGCGATCGGCGGCCTCGGTCAGCCGCCGCGAGGCGATCAGTGAGGGACACCTTGGCCCGATCATCACCATCGTGCTGGCCATCGCCGTCGCGATGGGCGTGATCGGCGGCATCGGCCTGGCCTCGACGATGAGCGCCAACATCCTCGATCGCACCCGAGAGTTCGGGATCATGCACGCCATCGGCGCGCGGCCCAAGGCCGTGCGCCGCATCGTCACCGCCGAGGGCGTGTTCCTGGCCATCGCCAGCATCCTGCTGGCGGCCATCCCAGCGCTCGTACTTACCGTGCTCCTCGCGAGTGGGCTCGGCAACCTGTTCTTCTCGGCGCCGCTGCCCTTCCGCATCTCCATGCTGGCCGTCGGGATCTGGGTCGCGCTCGCGATCCTCGGCGCCGTGATCGCCACCGAAGCAGCGGCCACCCGCGCCTCGCGCATCACTGTGCGGGAAGCGTTGGCCTACCTGTGACGCAGGCGCGAGCCGATCAGGCGCGTGTCTCGAGCACGTCCAGGCCCGCGCACATCGAATGGGCAGGACAAGGGAGTACAGCCATGACGCACAGCACAGGCGCCGCGGACGACGCCCGGCCGCCGACGATCCGCATCACGGTGATCATCCAGAACCGCTACACGCTCCAGGCCGGGACAGTGACGGCGACTCAGATCAAAGAGATGGCCAGTATCCCGGCCGGCTTCACGCTCCACCGCCGTGCCAAGGAGGGCAAGGAGACGATCGGCGACGGCGAGTCGGTCGAACTGCACAACGGCGATCACTTCTTCGCCCAGCCACCCACTCAAGCGGGCGCAGGGCACAAAGAGGAGCTGTGATGGGTCGAACTCGAACACTCGCGCTCATGCTCGGAGCGGGTGCGGCCTCTGCCGCGGGCGTCGCGGCTACGGACCGAATCCGATGACCAACCGAGGCCGGTCCCGCCGCGGCGACGAACGACGCTTGTGGCTGGGGCTGGGGATCGTGGTGCTGATCTTGGTCCTGCTGGCGGTCGCCCTGATCGTCGTGCGCGGTGGCCCGCCAGGCGCGCCATTGGCTCAGAGCCAGTCTCCCAGCAGCGGAGACGCGGGCGTCGGCGGACCCACTGAGGCAAGCGCGGCAGCCCGCACAGTGGAGATCACCGCCCTTGACGCGATGACCTTCGAGCCGGCCACCATCGAGGTGGCGGCCGGAGAGGCCGTCACATTCAAGGTCACGAATGTTGGAGAGACGGTCCACGAGTTCATCCTCGGGGACGCCGCCATGCAGCAGGAGTACGCCGAGGCCATGACCCACATGCCCGATGGGCTGCCGCATGACCTGCCGAACGGCATCACGCTCCAGCCCGGGGAAACGGAGGAGCTGACGTGGCGGTTCGGTGACGCCGGCGTGCTCGCGTACGCCTGCCACGAGCCCGGCCACTACGAGGCCGGCATGCGGGGGCAGATCAGGGTTGGCTGAGGAGCTCGGCGCCGCGGCCGTCCGAATCGGCGCCCCTATGCGGAGGGAATAACCGGATGACGGGGATGCTTCGCCCGGCCTGGGCCTCGTATCCCGCGAAGTGCGGCAGCTGCGCAACACGCTGGTTCCACAGCCGATCGCGCTCAGCCCTCCGACAGGACCTCGGCGGTCCCGGCGAACGTGCGGTTCTCGGTCTCGCAGCGGTGCTTCTACCGCGTGAGAATCGACCTTGACGATGTTGTCGCCGCGAGCCAGTTCGACACGAGCGACACGTAGCGGCGCAGGAGCCCTTATTGGAGCCCTTATCGGTCCCGTCTCATGCGTCTCATGCGTCTCTTGGTAGTACTGGATGAACGCAGCTGAGACACATGAGACGATTCACTAGGAATCCGGTATGCGGTACCAATCCACCATTCGATCAGCGTTCCGGGAAAAAGACGGCCCGCCGATGGCCATGGCTACAGGCTTCCGGCA
>JALZJE010000232.1 GCA_030859955.1 Chloroflexota bacterium
CCGTCGTCCAACCACTTGTCTACGACTCGATCGAAGTCACGTTTGTCGTTCATGCCGGTCGTCCTTCTCTGAAATCCTGTGTTGCCCGCGCCGCCTCGAAGGCAACGCGGAGCGCCCGTGTCCATAGTGCAAACGAGATCGCGCCGTCCCGTCTGGGATGCCGAGGGTCTCAGCCACCGTCACGAGAGGCAGGCCCACGTGGTGATGGAGGACGAAGACGGCGCGCTGGTCGAGCGGGAGCCGGCGGAAGGCCTGCTCCAGCTCGTCTCGGTCGGAGACCTTCTGGATGTCGTCCACGTCACTCGCGACGTCGGTGTGAAGCACGTGAATGGTCGATGCCCACCGTCGATTCCGCGGTGCGTCTGCGTAACAGGCGTGAATCAAGATCCGGAAGGCCCATGCCTCGAAGCGGTCGGCATCGCGGAGGTGCGGGAGCTTGCGCCAGATGGTCAACAAGGCGTTCTGCAGCACGTCCTCGGCGAGCGTGGGGTCGCGGACGATCCGCCTGGCGACCCCCAACAGCGTGTCGCTGACCTGGTGCACCAGATCTGAGCGACACCCGAATTCGTTCAGTGCGCTCTACGCTTCGCGTGGCCGAATCGCCATCCCGGAACGGTGTCCATCAGAGCGGCTGGCATTGCGCTACGCGACGTACCAGGCCAGGGGATCGGCGTCTCTGCGCTGTCGTGAGCGCGGGCCGCCGGCCACACGGCCCTCAATGCCACGGCGCGCAGCGGCGTCCATCCGAGGCCGGCCATGCTCCCATTCGGCGAGTGCCTAGGGCAGAAATATCGTGGCCGCGTAGCTGCAATCGGTTACGACCTCGAGGGTAACCGAGCCGGCCTCCTCCTGGAACAGGCTCGGCTCATCGTCGCGAGTGACCTGCTGGACAATCGCACCGGTCACTGACTCGGTGACGCTGTAGATGGTCGCGCCGTCAGTACCGACAATGGTGATCGTGAGCTCACACGCGTCGCGGTCCGCCACCGGTGTGGCGGCATAGTCGAGCGTGATCGGCGTACCGATCCTCACCTCGCCGGCCACCATCGTGCCGCTGCCGACCCCATGAGCGCTGACGATCGGCGCATAGCCCTCCGCCTGACCCTCGCGCGCGAGGACGCGGGCCGGGACCCAGCCGGCTCCCCAGTTCAGCCATTCCCCTCCGTCGGAAGCCGCGGTCACCTGGTACCACGACTCGCCGTCGGCGAAGACGGGGCCAAGCGTTGAGAGGACCGGCTCCCCGGCCGCGAGCTCGACATTCGGCACGGTGGCCGGATCGCTGTAGCGCTCGCCGCTGACGAGCGGTGCGTCGGCACTCGGCGCGTCACGAACCTCGACGCTGTCAGTGGTGGTGCGGGCGGCCATCGGCAGCTCGAATGCGACGACCTCCGGCGGACTGGCTGCTGCGTCAGGCGAAATGGATGGCTCCGGCACGAGCGTCTCGTCGGCGCTAGGGACCGCGCTGGCGCTCGGCGACGCGCTGGCGCTCGCCGTCGGCGTCGCGTCGCTGCCGAACTGGTTGTCACCGATGACCGATAGGCTGATGGCGACCACCGCGATTGCCCCTGCCACGGTCGCAAGCCCGCCAAGCATCGGCCAGCCCATCCAGCCACGGCCGCGCTGCGACGTACGATTCACGTCGTGCATCACGTCCTCCACGAATTGCGGCGGGAGGTCTCCGGGCATCCGGCTGCGCACGTAGCTCCTGACCTCCTCGGTCCAATCATCGAAATCATTCATCGCTGACCCTCCACCGCCACGCGCAGGCGTCGCAGCGCCGCGTTGAGGCGAGACTTTGCTGTCCCAACCGCGACGCCCATGGACTTCGCGGCGTCGCGGATCGACAGGTCGGCGCCGTAGTGCAGAGCGATCACTGCCCGCTGGTCAGCCGAAAGCCCCGCAAAGGCACCGTCCAGCGCCTGGCGGGCATGAGCCGCTTCTCGGAAGTCGGGCTCGCCCGAGAGGCCATCCGTCGCACCGAGCAGATCGAGGGATGCTGCCGGCCGGCGCTGGCGGCCGCGCAGTACGTTCCTAGATCGGTTGACCAGGATCCGCCGCAGCCAGGGCTCGAACCGGTCCGGGTCTCGCAGCCGGGGCAGCTCCCGCCACGCAGCGATGAACGTCTCTTGCGCGACGTCGCGCGCGTCGTCCGGCCCGACGATGGCCGAAGCCAGCCGGTACACCTGCGGCGCGAAGTGGTCTACGAGCACCTCGAACGCTTCGGCCCGGCCTGCCTGAGCCTCGGCAACTACATCACGCACGGAGCGCTCCCATCCAGTTGTCCATCAGTCAACAGACACCGCGGGACCGCAGGGTGTTCGGCCCCACTGGGCTCGGCGACGAAACGATTCTCACTTGCCGGTCTTGGGCGAATGTACCAACGGGGAAATCGCGAGTCAGCCGAGCCAAGGATCGTTCGTGACTCGTGACATTGCCGCCGGGGCATCGACCATGCTTACAGTCGAGCCGTTAAGGTGGGAGCCCGAGTGACTCGGCACCGCGCGGCCGCTCCATGGGCTCCCGAGCGGCATAGAGCAACGGCGGTAAGCGAGGCTGGCTTACCGTTAGCCTGCGCTCGATCTGCCGCTCAGCGCAATCTTCGCCGCCGCAGCCACACCGATAAGCAGGATTAGCGCTGCACCGGCGATTGCCCAGCTCGGCACGTCGCCGTCCGTGTCCATCGTCGAGACAGCACCCATCAGCAGCACCGACCATGCGACGACCGCGCCCACGACAAGCACTGCGGCCCCAGCCATCAGGCGTCGCAGCGCCGGTTGCCAAAGAGCCAATATCGCAGCCGCCGCCAGGACCAGCCCCACAAGGAGCAGCCAGGGTACGTTGGCGGCCACTGCACCTCCGCCCGATGGCACCGGAGCGGCAGCACGCACGGGGCTCGCGGCGGACCCACCGGTAGCGATGGCGACGAGCATGGCGGTGCCAAGTAGTCGCATGCGGCCGGATCCTTCACCGCCCAGTGGCTTGCCGTCAATCGAATCCACAATGAGGAACGACTCGGGCTCGGCTGGGCGGACGTGCGTTGCCACGCTCTGGTCAAGTTCGGCTTCCTCAAGCCCAATGATGCGCATTCCGTCGAGCTCGCGCACAGCATTACTCCATTACGGCATGATCGTGATCTTATTGCTTCGAAGGAACGGGTCAGGCGCACACGACTCGCACTTGCCACCGCACCGGGCTGGGAGCTCGACTCCTTCGGGCCGAGTTGGTCAGCTGACGGGTCATACCTGGTGTTTGCGTGGCCGCCGGACGGGGATAACGGTATAGGCGCACCGCGACATTGTGCTGGTCCAAGTGGCCACCCCTGACGAGCGGGTCCTCGTAAACCTGACTGAGTCCCCGGAGGACGAGAGCGCCCCGGCGTGGCAGCCGGTAGGCGGGGATTGATCCACCCTGGCCCGGGCGGGAACTGCGTCGGAAGCGATCATCATGGGCTAGGGTCAAGCAACGTACCAGCCGAGCGCGTAGTCCCACGCCCGCTTGTGTAGGGAGCGTGGGCCGTTTCCCCACACGGCCCTCAGGCGCCTGGCTTGTGGAGCCGCCCGCCATCGATGAGCGGCCACTTGACAACGGCGGTCACCGATTCGGCGTCACCCGCGGTCGATGGGCCGCTGGCGAAGTAGGGGCCGAGAGCCGTAGGGTAAGCCCGTGACTCCTGCGCGCATATTGGTGGTGGACGACGACGTCGGGATCCGCGACGTCGTGCGCGCCTATGCCGCGCGGGACGGGTTCCTGGTCAGCGAGGCGGCAGACGGGTACGACGCCGCTCGCAAGGTTGAGACGGAACGGCCCGACCTCGTGATCCTAGACCTCATGGTTCCGGGCATCGACGGATGGGAACTGTGTCGCAAGTGGCGGGCCTCCGGCGGCCCGCCGATCATCATGCTCACCGCCCGAGGCGCGGAGTCCGAGCGCATTCTTGGCCTGGGGCTGGGCGCCGACGACTACGTCGTCAAGCCGTTCTCACCACTCGAGCTGATGGCGCGAGTGCACACGGTACTGCGTCGATCCGGCGACGGTGGACGCGCATCAACTGCATCCCACCAGACCGATGCGGTGCTGCAGCGGGGCGACCTTCATGTCGACCTGGCGCAACGGCGCGCGACCTGCCGCGGGAACGACATTGCACTGACACGGCGGCAGCTCGACCTGTTCGCCGCCCTGATGCGCAATAGTGAACGCGTCTCGTCGCGGCTAGAGCTCCTGAAGGTCCTCGGCGACGGCGAGGTGGCTGCGACCGACCGTGCCGTGGATCAGCACATGGTCGCCCTGCGCCGCGCACTCCGTGCCGTGGGCAGCAATGTGCGGATCGCCAGCGTCCGCGGCATCGGCTACCGCTTGGAGGCGGTTAGGGCCGCGTGATCGGATCGCTTCGCCGCCGCCTGGCCGTGTCGCACCTGGCCGTCGCCATGGCGGCCGTCCTCACCGTCGTGGTCGCCGTAACTCTCCTGACCAACAGGGCGGCCGATGCATACGTCACCGAACTGGACGCCGTCATCACCCTCCTCCAGGAGGAGCGTGGGTTCGTGCCGCCGGGGCTGGCCCGTCAGCAAGCGGTCCGTGCTGCCGAGGGCGCGGCCACCGAGCAGTTTCGTGGCGAGATCGCGGCCGCGGCCATCATCGGCAGCGGCGTCGCGGCCATCATCGCCGTGGGCCTCGCCCTGTACGTGGGTGGGCTGGTCAGCCGGCCGGTGCAGCGGTCCGCGCATGCGGTGAGCCGGGTCGCGGCCGGCGAGCGGCACCTCCACCTGCCAATCTCCGGGATGCGAGAGCTCGACGAGCTCCGGGGCGGGCTCGAGCAGCTCGCGGCCGAGCTCGAGGCCGCCGAGCGGGAGCGCGATCGGCTCGTCGACGACGTGACGCACGAGCTGCGTACCCCGCTCGCCGTCCTGCGGGGACACGTCGAGGGCATCCGCGACGGGGTCATCCAGCCCGATGCCGCCACGATCGATCGGCTGATGGGTGAACTGCACCGGCTGGAGCGCCTCGTGGACGACCTTCGAGTGAGCGCCGAGCTGACCACGCATGATCTCGTCCGAGAACCCGTCGAGCTGCCACGTCTGCTCGACGAGGTCGTCGGGCGGCACGGGCTCGCGGCGACCGCCTCGGGCATCCGGATTGAGCTGGCCGCCTCCGAGCAGGTGTCGATCGTGGGTGACGCGGGTCGCCTTGCGCAGGTGCTGGACAACCTGATCGGCAACGCGCTGAGCCATGCGCCACGCGGGACTGCGGTCCGGCTCAGCGCCAGGACGGAGGCGGGCGTCGCGCGCGTCGAGGTACGGGACGAGGGGCCGGGCCTCACGCCAGCGGCACAGGCACTCGTCTTCGAGCGACTGTACCGCGCCGACGAGGCGCGAGATCGCGCGAACGGCGGCGCGGGCATCGGCCTCGCGGTCGCACGCAGGATCGTGGAGGCTCATGGCGGCCGGATCGGCGTCCTGAGCCAGCCCGGACAGGGCGCAACATTCTGGTTCACGCTGCCGCTCACCGAAATCTGACACGAGCCTGACCCAGCCATCACCCGATGGGCCACGCCGCCCCGCATGGTGTGCGCAACAGCCGCGCCTCCAGCCGGGAGGCGCAAGGGGACCAAAGAAAGGCATTGGCATGAACGCGAGGAAGTACCTCCTGCCGCTCGCGACGGCGGGCATCGGCAGCATCCTGGTCGTGGGGGCCGTGGCAGGGCAGGATCCCGAGGACGAGGCGGAAGCTCCGGTCGAGAGCCGCACGGGAACCATCGATGCCCTGACGGACGGCGATGGGGACACCGAATATCAACTTACAGGTGCGGCGGGAACCGTCAGGTTGAGCGTCGGGCCTCCCTGGTTCTGGGGCGACGTGCATCCGTTGGACGGCATCAGCGGCGACGTCACCGTCACGGGACAGCCCAACGATGGAACGCGTCCCGCGCACGCCAATGCCGCCAACCGAGCGGATGGGGCGCCGTCGTTCGACGTGTTCACACTGAATGGGGAGGAGATCCGCGCCGCCGGGAAGCCGCCCTGGGCCGGCGGACCGGCCGTAGTCGGTCCCTCGCACCCCGGCCACGCCGGCTGGTCTCGAGGGCAGTCCAACGCTGGCGGCGGGGACGACTGACTCCCGTGACAGCAAGCGTTTCCTGCCGAGCGACCGAGGGCACCGAATTTCCTATTCAGCGCAGTGGCGACTTGACTCAGCGTCCAGCACGAAAGGGCGCCTGCACCCCTCTACGGTGATTCTCTGATGGACGCATGGCTGACGGTGGCAACCGTGGCCGCGGTCGCCACGACGGCCGGCCTGGGCTTCGCCCGGGCCACGACCAGCCCGGCCTGGGTCCGCGTCGGGTTGGCGTTGGCGACATCGCTCACCGGTGCTGCGCTGGGCGCCGCCGGCCTCGGCAGTGCCGCTCTGGTCCCGGTCGCTATAGGCGCGCTACTCATGCTGATGCCGCGCTACTGGCACGCGACCGGGGCGCTGTTCTTCGCAAGCCTGCTGGTCGCGTTCGCCACATACGCCGCGTACCTGGTGCGCGCCACCTTCCTGCTCGGCGGCGAGCCGGTCGGTGTCGCTTTGGGCGCCGTGCTGCTCCTGCTCGAGTTGATCGCGATGGTGCTGCTGCTGACCGGCGCGTTCGAGATGGCCGACGCCCTCGCCGCACGGTCCCCGGAGTTGCCAGCGGCCAGCGAGCCCAAGACCTGGCCGGTTGTCTGTCTCCAGGTGCCGGCTTACAACGAGCCACCCGAGCTGGTGATTGCCACGGTCCGCTCGCTGGTGGCGCTGGATTACCCGGCGCTGCGCGTGCAGGTGATCGACAACAACACCACCGACGAGGCCCTGTGGCGACCGGTGGAAGCCGAGTGCGAGCGGCTCCGCTCCGAGGGCGGGCGCGTCGATTTCGTGCATCTTCCGAGCTGGCCGGGCTACAAGGCGGGGGCACTGAACTGGGGGCTCGGACACCTGGCGGACGATGTCGAGATCATCGGCATCGTGGATGCCGACTACGTCGCCGATGCGAACTGGCTTCGCGAGACCATCCCGTACTTCTCGACCGACGACGTCGCCTTCGTGCAGACGCCACAGGATTACCGAGCGTGGGAGGACAGCGGGTTCTATCGCGCCTGCTATGCCGGGTTCGCGCTCTTCTTCAAGATCGGCATGCTGAGCCGGGCGCGCCGCAACTCGATCATCTTCGCCGGAACCATGGGGCTCGTCCGCCGCAGCGCGCTCGAGGAGGGCGACGGCTGGAACGAGCAAATCATCACCGAGGACGCGGAGGTATCGCTGCGCATGCTGGCGCGCGGCTGGTCCGCGGTATACGTGCCGGTGGCGTACGGGCGCGGGATCATGCCGCTGACATACGAAGGTCTCCGCAAGCAGCGTTTTCGCTGGGCGTTCGGGGGCATCCAGATCCTGCGCCGTCATTGGCGCCTGCTTCTACCGTGGAGCCGGCGCTCGGCACTCAGCTTCGGTCAGCGCTACGACCACCTCATGGCGGCGCTGTGGTGGTTCAACGATGCCCTGACCCTCGGGTTCTCGCTGTTCGTCTTCGCGGCTGCGGCGGGCGCCATCCTGGACCGGCCGTTCGTGGTCCAGCGACTATCCGGAGTCGGAATCGTTCTGCCGCTGATCTTCGTGGGGCTCAATCTCACCCGCTACGTGTGGGCAACTCGCGCCGCGACGGGCGCCGGGATTGGCCTGGCGCTCGGCGCCCTACGGGTGAACATGAGCTTGTCCTGGGTGATCGCCCTGGCGTGCCTTCGGGGATTGACCCAGGAGCGCGGCGTGTTCCTTCGCACGCCCAAGTTCGAGGGCGCGGCTGTCCGCGAGCTGCGCCTCGTCTGGGTTGAAACCGGACTTGCGACCATCTCGCTGGTGCTGCTCGTCGGCGTCATCGGCGCGATCGTGCTGGCGCTGCCGGAGCGGCTCGG
>JALZJE010000234.1 GCA_030859955.1 Chloroflexota bacterium
GGAAGGCGACGCCCTGAAGCAGGCGTCCGTACTCGTCGAGCAGCCGCTCGAGCGCCTCCGGATGCCGGGCGCGCAGGTCGTCGACCAGCTCCTCGTTCAGCTCACACCCGCTGCGAACTCATGCCGATACAGATGTCGATGGGACGGAGATCGGGTAGGTGCCAAGGATGACCACCGCCGAGGTGTATCGTGCCCGAACGGTCCCTTCGGACAGCTCGGGCGCATCGACCCGAACCTGGTTGCCGGCGGGGACCACCGCCTTCGCACCCTCCGCCACGAGGTTCTAGGCGAAAGTCCGCGCCAGGCCGGCGATCTCCGGATCGGTCATGACATCCTGTCCACCACCTCGAGGGCCTCTCGCATCATGCTGCCGCGTATGCCGGTGACGCGGTAGCGGTAGGCGGCACCGGCGAGTGCCTCGCCGAAGAGGAAGCGGCGCAGCGGTTCGCACTCGTACCACTCCAGCATGGACAGCCGATCGAGTGCGTCGCCACTCTCCACCCATGCCGCGCTATGCACGAGGCCGTCCGGGTCGGCTGGCTGCAGCTCGCCGGCGGCCCCGCAGGTGTAGGTCAGGGCCTGGTACACGCCGGTGGCGAGATCCGTGCGGTAATCGACCTCCACCTCGAACACAAACCGCGGCTCGCCAATGATCCGGAGCCCGGTCTCCTCGGCCAGCTCACGGCGGAGCGCCTCGAGCAGCTCTTCGTCCGCCTCGACCTGCCCGCCCGGCAGCATCCAGACCGGGCTCTGGTCATCAGGCCCTTGGGCCTCGACGAGCAGCAACTCCGTTCCCCGCTGGACGAGTGCGACGACGATTGTCGAGATCGGCCACGCCATCAGTTCGGCTCCTTTCTTCAGCCGTCCCAGCACATGATTTTGGCCTACAGCCTCCGACGGAGCCCCCAACCGTTCAATGTAGGCTCCATTGAACACTTAGCGGATTACTCCATTCCAAGTGTTCAATCCGATCCGGAGACCGAACAGTTAGCGATGGCCAACGAAGTCGAGCGGAGATGTGAGGGCGACCCGAGTGCGGCGGGCGGCGGGCGCGCTCGCGCGTCGTTCACGTATCGCGCATTCGTGCCCGAT
The DNA here is from genome assembly GCA_030859955.1 of Chloroflexota bacterium. Classification (GTDB taxonomy): domain Bacteria; phylum Chloroflexota; class Limnocylindria; order QHBO01; family QHBO01; genus JACDBZ01. Next base: position 1,093 of record JALZJE010000234.1, read on the forward strand.
CCGATCGCCGAGCTCGACCCCGGCATCACCTTCGAGACGGCCGAGGCGATCGCCCGCGCGGAGGCGGCAATCACCGAGCCGACCTGCTGGCCTTCCTCGCCCGCGGCGATGTCCCGCCGGTTGCCCAGGCCGCGATCGGTCATGCGCAGTTCGAGACGATCCACCCCTTTGTGGACGGCAACGGCCAGGTTGGGCGCTACCTCATCCACGTCGTGCTGCGTCGAACGGGTCTCGCGCCGCGTTTCGTCCCACCGGTGTCGTTCGCCAGATCACAGAAAGCGGCTATGACCGGCAGTTCGCAGCCGATGAGCCTTTTCGACCTCATCGACGCATACGAGGAGTGAGTCGCTGCGGCCTCAGCCTAGGAGCCTGAAAGGCTGGAAGTCAGACAGTGTGCGACCGTGCTTGGCGGCTCATGATCAGGCCGCTGGCCAGCATCAGGACCGCGATCGCGACCATGCCGGCGTCCCATCCCATCCCCGTCATCATCGCGCCACCGCCCATGCCCGAATCCGACATGCCCCAGCCGGAGACGAGTGCTGACAGCGCCTGGTTCAGCAGCATGACGACGGCCCACAGCACCATGAGCGGACCGCTGTGTCGTCCAAGGCGGTCGGCTGCCGGCGTGAGCAGGATGCTGCCGTGCGCCAGCACGATGATCCCCAACCCGGCCATGATCCAGCCACCGATGCCGAGCGCATCGGTCATCATCGGCGCCGCCAACATCGTCCCGGCGGCAGAGCCGATCGAGTACAGCCCGGACACGGATCGCGATCGAGCTGGCGTACAGGCGCGTCGCCGAGTTGGTGGCCACGGACCAAATGATAGTGTCGACGGACGGGTTTCAGGGACGGCCTGGCGCGCGGTCCGAAGAAGATGACCAGCACGCCGACCATGCAGATGCCGGCGCGATCAGGTTCCAGCGATCCGGTCGGCCGGCTCGCACACTGGCATCGGGGACGGGTTGAGCTCGAGCGACCAGCGCGACCCTTGTCCGCAGGGGCTCGGTAGGCCGGCACCCGTGGGGCCGCGTTCTCGGCCGTCTCATTTGCGCCCGATCGCGACGGCCGGGTGGAGGCACCGGACCCGCCTCGATCTCTTCGGCCTCGACCGCCTCCCACACTACACTGAGCGAATGAGCAACGAAACGCCGCCTCCGGCATCCAAACCCGCGGAGTTCAAAACGCAGGTCGACGGTCGCGGGGGGCTGGTGCGGGTGCGGCTGGTCGGCGAGCCTCACGAGGGCCGGGAGCTGTACATCGACGAGCTGGAGCTCCCGACGGAGATCTTCACCTCGGCGCGATCCGACGCGTTCGAATGGTGGCCGCGCCGGCTCAAGGAGGCGATGGATCACACGTCCCTGGCCGCAGACCCTGCGGCGACGCCGGTGCGCTACGTGCTGCGCATTCCCGATGACACGCGCGAGCCGCTGTTCGTCTCCGACACCGAAGCGCGCTGAAGCCGCGTCCTCTCACGGAGCCGGCGCAGGTCAGGCTCGATTCGATTGGTGATCGTCAGGCCTGTCTACACACCGAGGGTGGTCCAGGGCCCCCAGATCGCGAATGAGATTCCCCGCGAGGCCTGGATGTTCACGAACAGCGTTTCGCCATCGGGGCTGAACGTGGAGCCCGCGAACTCGTCGTTGAAGCGGGGCGCTCCGTTGAGCTGGCTCACCAGGCGATTCAGGGCGACGTCGAAAAGCTGGCCACCGCGCGTCAGCCCGCGCAGGTAGTTGTCGTTGACGTTGTCCTCGCACAGGATCAGCGTTCCACGTGCGCTCGTCGTGACGTTGTCCGGGAAGTCGAGGGTCGCCGCACCGGGTGACTGGTAGAGCAGCTGGAGCTTCTGGCTGTTCGTGTTGTACGCCCAGATCTGGCCTGTGCCATTGCCGTAGCCATCGGCGATCGGGCCAAACGACGTTTCGGCCGGGCCGCCACCCTGGGTCGCGCAGAAGTACACGAATCCGTTGTCGAAGGCCGATCCCTCGAGGCGCGAGAAGTACGCGGCGCCCTGGGCGAATCCCTGGTTGCCGACGTGGAGGATGGCGTCGTTGTTCGACGTCGGGGCCGTCTCGCCGGGGGTGAACGGGAAGGTCGGGTCGGGATCCTCGATGTCGACCCACTCGACATCGTACGTGGCGCGCTTGGGCTGCTCGGCGGCAAGGTCGATGTTCGGCTCGCCCTTGACGGCCAGCATCTGGAGCTGTCCCTCGTTGTCGAGCGAGCCGGTCTCCATCGGGTTGGTGGCGGGAATGTATCGGTAGAAGCCGGACGGGAACCCGAAGTTGTCCTCGGTCAGGTAGAGGATGCCGTGCTTCGGATCGAAGGAGACCGCCTCGTGCGCGAACCGGCCCGCTCTCGAGATCGGTTCGCGACTCGACTCGCCGTCCACCGGCACCTCGAAGATGAAGCCGTGGCGCTGCTGCAGTGGAACGTTGGACGCGCCCGTGAAGTCGGGGCCGACATCGGGCCCGTTCACGGTCTCTTCGCACGTGATCCAGGCGCCCCACGGCATCTGTCCGCCCGAGCAGTTCATCTGGGTCCCGTTGAGGCTGGTGAAGGCATGCACTACCTCACCGGTGGGCGTGACCTCGATGGTGGTGGTCCCGCCCTGGGCCATGCCGTCATAGGCCATCGACGCATCGCCGAATGGCGCCCCCGGATTGTTGAGCTCGTGGTTGCGGACCAGGATGACGTTGCCGCTCGACGCGGCGAAGGCGCCCATCCCGTCGTGGCGGCCGGGAAGGTTGGTGCCATCGTCCAGCACGACCGGGAACTCCGTGTCGTGGAAGGAGCGGTACTGGAAGCCCTCGGGCAGCCAGAGGCGGACCTGTCCGTCTCGGAGATCGGGGATCGCCCGCAGGTGGCGAAACGTGGGCTTGCCGCTGGCGGCCGCGGCGAGCTGGACGAAGCCCTGGAATGGCCCGCCAAGGGCGACCACGCCGGCCGTCCCGACCGCTCCCTTCAAGAATGTCCGCCGATTGATCGAACGCATGGCCAAGGGTCCTCCTTCAGCGATCTCAAGCCTCCCGATGATACCGCCAGGCACCAGTGGCTCCATGGGTGCCCATGGCGGCAGCCGAAGCGGTCAGGGCTCCGCACGCTAGGGTTGACACCACAGCTCGCGGGCCGTTGGCTCAGCGGTTAGAGCAGGGGACTTCTAAGTCCCCCAACCCTCTCCTGCTGTATCCGACCCTCTGCCAACAGCACAATAACTCGCAACAGCACATGATTCGCCGGTGTCTGATCCTTCTCGATTCGAGAATTTGACTTACGCTATCGGACGAACTACCGTCGCGCAGTGATGTCGGACCTCGATACGGAACAGATGGAGCAAGCGCTGTGCGACCTTAGCGACCTGCTGGCCAGCCGCGGTCAACATTACGAGCTCGTCCTGATCGGTGGCGGCAACCTCATGCTGCGCGGCCTCATCACCCGGACGACCACCAAGGATCTGGACCTGCTCGGCGAGCGGACCGCGGAGACGGTTGAGCCACTACGCCCACTGCCGCCCGAGCTGGCGCGCGCCATCGGGGACGTGGCCGTCAACCAGGGCCTCACGATGGACTGGATCTGCCCATCGGCTTCGAAGAGCGCCTCGAGCGCGCCGCGTACGGCGACGGTTTGGGGATCTGGTTAGCGAGTCGCTTCGACATGGTCTGCTTCAAGCTCTATGCAGCTGTCGATCAGGGCACGCGCAGCCACCACTTCCAAGACCTCAGAGAGCTCCGGCCGAGCCGCGACGAGCTCCTCTCGGCTGCGCGCTGGACGATGTCGCACGACCCCTCGGCCGGCTATCGCAGCCTGCTGGTCGCCATCCTCGAACAAATGGAGGTGGAGGATGCCGATGCCGCTCTTGGATAGGCTGCGCGACGCTCTCGTTCAGCGCGCATGGGCACAATGGATCGCGCTCGGCGTGTCAGGCGTCGGGCGCCCCGAGGAGTCCGTCGTCGACCCCGAAGCGCTGGTGGCGCTGACCGCCGAACTTGCGGACGCCGACGCTCGGTTGCGCGACACGAGCATCGACTGGTGCGTCAGTTACGGCCGCTACGTCAACACCACCCGACTACGTCGCGTCGTCGGGGAGATGGCGACGCGCCCCGAAGCCATCGGTGAGTACGCCGCCACGGTGGCCGCCGGCGGTGGTCCCCACTGGCCAATGGCCTCCGATCCCCGACCCGGCTATCGGAGCAGAGGAAAGGCACACCTAGAGCACCTCGATTCGGCCCCGCGCCTGATCCTGCGCCTGCGAGCCGCGTTCGGAGTGAACGCCCGGGCCGACGTTCTCGCCGCTCTTGCGCTACGGCCCGGCGCCGCACTCAGCCTGGCGGATCTCGCTCGCATCACACGGTTCACCAAGCGTAACGTCGCGCTCACGGTCGACGCTCTGGCGCTTGCCGGCCTCTTAGAGTTCGATATGGTCGGGAATGAGCGACGTGCCGGTCTGCGTCGCGAAGGGCTCCGACCGTGGCTGCCAACCAGACGCGTGGAGCCGGTGGAGTGGGTCGATCGCTTTCGGGTCGGTCTGGCGACGCAGCGATTCCTCGCGAGCCAGCACCCGCCGAAGCGAAGCGTACGTGCCATCGAAGCGCGCGCGCTCGTAGGGGACCTTCACCCGGCGATTCGCCGTGCGCGGCTGCCACAGCCCAAGCCTGAAGTGTTCGGGGAGGCATTTGGCGATGCGTTCGATGCTTGGGTCGAACAGCTGTCGCTTCTCCTGGAAACCTAGCAGGTGGAGCGATGAGATCGTCCGGTGCGCCGTGGATCGGATGCGAGCGATTCGCTAGTCGCGGATCTCGTCCTCGTTGACCAGCCAGCCGAAGATTTGCTGGAGCGGTCGATACACTGAGCACGAAACGTGGGCCGTTAGCTCAGCGGTTAGAGCAGGGGACTTTTAAGTCACCCAACCCTATCCGCTGTGCTCTGAGCGTGAGATTCCGTGCGTAAATGGCCGAATCTCCTGCTGTAACGAAAGCTCTGCGAACAGCAGGAGATTCGCCAACAGCACATGATTCGAATGCCTCCCAACTAGGCGTTCATCATGCCGCATCCGCCCCGCAGAGGCCGCAGTCGGAGCGCCGCGCTATCGCCTCCTGAACGAGTGACTGCGGCTGCAGCGGGTAGCACCGAGTCACCTGCTGATCTGAGGTGATCATCTGCCCTGACTGGGCCCGCAGAAGCCTTACCGCTGCGAGGAATCCTGCCCAGAACGAGACGAACGAGGCGGTTGGGACCGGCCCAAGTGCGACAGGATGCGGTGGGTGCAGGCACGCCGCACATGGGTCGGCAGGCTGGTGCTCGGAGACCAGAACAATGTCTGCCCCCTCCGTAGCGCCGACCACTAGGAAAGGCGGGCGAGCAGCCTGAGCGTGGTGGCGCGCGTCGATCCGGTCCGCGCCCACAAGGGTGGACCCATTGAGCGAATCGCCAGCGCCGAAGAGCATGGGCACAGGCTCGATCACGAGATCCGCCCGCGACCAGGTTGCGAGTGCGTCTACCTTGCGGTCCCCGAGGTGCCGCATCCCGAAGAGCAAGCAGCGATTGAGGTTCGATAGCGCCACGCTGTCGTCGTCCCATACGCGCACGTGGGCGCGAAGGTTCGGGATAGCCAGGAGCGTCCAAAGGGCCGCGCTTGTGATCGCTCCGCCACTGATCATGACAAGCTGGCCAAGGACCGCGGGGGCCGACGCGATGCCAACGTCGAAGGTGGCGGCAGTCGGTTGGAGCAGGCGACCCGCGGTCCGGTGACGCACTGGCAGGCACCGTAGGGCCGCCTTGTGCACCTCGCTCGCGGCGAGCCCTGCCGCCCCGAGCGCAGCGAGCTCGCTTCCGGGCTGCCAGGCCAGCTCGCTGTTCGCGCAGCGTGCTTCGGTCGACCCCGCTCCGATCCAGATATCTGCCTTACGGGATGCGCTACCAACGGCAACCGTCACATCTGCGCCGCCGTCGGTCTGTAGTTGTGCGCCCGGCATGGCATCGCGGATGTGGGCGTCGAGCGACGCGAACAGCGATCCGTGGCCGAGCAGAGGAGTTGTCGTCGGCAGGTCAGGCGCGTTCACGATGACCTGCATGCCGGAACGGACGATCAGGGAGGCGATCGTGGCGAGAACAGTCTGCGTCGAGCGATCCCCGGTCGTCGCGATGATGCGGACCCGAAAGCCAGCAAGATGAGCGTCGAGTCGATCGGCGCCGACACCAGGGTGCAGGAGACCTCCGAAGAGCAGGAGGCTCCGATCGAGCGCTTCGCGCCGAGCGGTGGCTACGTCCATCGGACTGCGCCCCGATCGGCCAGCCATCCACCACCTGCCGTCAGCACGAAGATGCCACAGGCGGAGGGACTGATGCCATCGACAGCGAAGCGCGGCACCACGATCGAGATCAAGCCGGGCATCTCCACGACCGCGAACGCATCGTCGATCCCCGAATGCCCGACCCAATTGCCCGGATGGCTGTGAAGCTGGGCCGCGATCCGAAGCCGACTGGTGCCAAGCTCGAGGAACAGGTCCGTCAGCCACGCACCATCGACCTCGTAACCCGTCGCCGTTGCAGCGTGGCGCGGGTGGCGGACGGCGAGGACTTGGTCGGACTGAACGCGCGCCAGCCAGTACGTGACGCACTCCCGCCGACCAACCCCGCAGTCACGCAGCTGCTCGGCCGTCGCGGCCACGATTATCGGGTCTGCCTTGATCACCCGCCCCGCACCACGCGCTGGCGCAACACGAGAGTTGCACCTGGAGCGACGCCCGCGTCGTTTACCGAGGTGTTGGCGTCCAACTCACGATTCGAGGAGTCGTACAGAGCCAGTCCTTCGCCGGCTCCCTGCACATCAAACGCCTTCAGTGCGCGGCGAAACACCGCCTCCACCGCCTGATTGGCGTTCACCTCAATCACCTCGTTGAGGCCGTTGTAGGTGATGGTGATCTCGAACTTGGTAGTGGGTGCCGCCTTGGTTGCCGAACTCATTGCACATTCCTCATCTGCTTGCGCTCTAGCCGACGTCGAAGCGTCGGCCAGGGCTTGTTGTTACGTTATAGGGCATACTAGCCATTGGAACGTAACCACGCAACTAGGTACTTGACGAGTAACGAACGTGCAATCATCATGGCGCCGCCGCAGGAGAGGGAGATGCACTGGCCATCGTGCTGAGCGGATTGGGACGCCGCCTTGCCGGCGCCCGCGAGTACCGTCACCTGTCCCAAGACGACGTCGCCGATCTACTGGGTGTGAGCCGTGTCATGGTTTCGCACTGGGAGCGTGACGAGCGGCGCCCGAGCGAGCAGATACTGGACCGCATGGCGGCGATCTACGGCATGCCGCTGATGACGCTTGTCGATCAGGATGCCCCATTCCCCGGATCTCTAACCGCGCCCGGCGCGAACTTGGTCGAACTGCTCTATCGAGATGCCGAAACTGGCATCGATGCTCGGGCCAAGGCCGGCCTTCGGGACTTCGTGCGTTTCCTCGACGGGTACTCTGATCTGCTGGAGCGTCTTGGCGAGTCACCGTATGGCCTTCGTCACTCGCCCTTCGCGTTGCGCCCGGGTTTCGTGGGTCGGGACGACATTCGACGTAAGGCCGAGGAAGCTCGAGGGTGGCTCCGGCTTGGGATTGGACCGGTGGGCGACCTCGCTGGCATGTTGGACGACGCCGGGATCACGATCTATCGCGCCGCATTAGGGAGCGACCTAAAGCGGGGAGTATCTGGAGCCTTTCTCCATCACCCGAAGCTCGGAATGTGCATAGCAGTCAACGTAGAAACAACCCCGGGGCGGCAGCTTTTCACAATCGCTCATGAGCTTGCTCACGCGCTGTATCACAGCCAAACCGAGAGCCGAGTTGTGAGCTACTGGGGGCGCAAGGATGATAAGGAGACGTTCGCGGACCAGTGGGCAGGCGAGTTCCTGGTTCCTCAGGAGGGCCTGCGGTGGGCGTCTGAGGCGCTCGGCATCAAGACTGTCACGCACCCGGAAGAGGCCGTCCACCTCCAACGGCTGTTTGGCGTCTCGTACGCGACGATGCTCGTACGACTCCTCGTCGCAAAGCTGGCTACGACTGAGACCTACGAGAAGCTTAAGCGGGCCCATCCCGTTGCTCTGGCCGCGACATTGGGCTATTCCGTGCGTGCAGAGGAGTGGGAGCAGGATCCCCGTCGGTGGCGACTTGAGCGATTTCCTCGTCGATTCGTTCGCCTGCTTGCGAGCACGCTGCGGAGTGAACGGCTCAGCCCAACAACCGCCGCAGGCTTGACAGGACTTACCGTGGACGAGATGGCGGAACTGATGACGCCGCTACCTGGCGACGGCGACGACGTAGTCACCGAAGAGTTGGAGCAGTACGCGAATGTCCGCGAGCGAGCAGCAGTCTGATGTGCCGGTGGTCGGTGACACCGTCGTCGTCAACTACTTCCTGGCGGTCGGCCAAATCCGACTGCTTGCTCAGCTGTGCGGTGGCAAGATCTACATCCCGCGCTCGGTCTTCGATCCCGACGAAGCCGAAGATTCGCCAGAAGAGGCGCTGAGCGAACTTCGGCGAGGACTGCACCTCCATCGACGTCGGACTTCGGAGGCGTCTGCAGAGCCAGGCGCCACGCGCTCCCGCCTCGCACTGCCGCATTTCGAGAAGCTCCCGCAGCTCGCGCGCGGCCCGATTCGCGTAGTGGATCTCACGAATGCCGAACTACTCGAATTCTCGCGTCTTCGGGACCCTCAGACGGCGGCGCAGTATGGGCTCTTGGGTCCGCTCGGAGCGGGCGAGGCTGCGGTGCTCGCTATCGCAGGAGAGCGGGATTGGACGATTGCGACCGACGACCAGGACGCCATCCGGGTGGCGAAGCAGTTGATGCCTAACGTCAAGCCACAAAGGATCCGATCCCTGCTGCGAAAAGCGGCTGACATGGGTCTCGTACCGTTGGACGGCGCGAGGGAGATCCATCGCGCCATGAAGACCGCGGGCTTTTGGGATAAGGGCAGACTCTGACGATGCGATTTGAGCACGCACAGTTCACGGTCCCACTCTGAGGACGTTAGGAGCGGTCGTAGCGGCTCGG
>JALZJE010000260.1 GCA_030859955.1 Chloroflexota bacterium
CCTTCATCCTGCCGACGCTCCTCATCATCGGCATTTTCGTGTTCATGATGCGGCAGTCGCAGGGCTCGAATAACCAGGCGATGTCGTTCGGGAAGAGCCGGGCAAGGCTGTTCACCGCGAACCGGCCCTCGGTGGTCTTTTCGGATGTCGCGGGTGTGGAAGAGGCCAAGGAAGAGCTGGTCGAGGTTGTCGAGTTCCTCAAGTATCCGGAGAAATTCGCCGCGCTGGGCGCGCGGATTCCGCGAGGCGTGCTCCTCGTCGGTCCTCCGGGGACGGGCAAGACGCTCCTCTCGCGCGCGGTCGCGGGCGAGGCCGGGGTTCCCTTCTTCAGCATCTCCGGGTCCGAGTTCGTGGAGATGTTCGTGGGCGTCGGCGCCTCGCGCGTCCGCGACCTGTTCGAGCAGGCCAAGCGCAACTCGCCGTGCATCGTGTTCGTGGACGAGATCGACGCGGTCGGCCGCCAGCGCGGCGCCGGCCTGGGCGGATCGCACGACGAGCGCGAGCAGACCCTGAACCAGATCCTGGTCGAGATGGACGGCTTCGACACCAACACGAACGTCATCGTGGTCGCCGCCACCAACCGTCCGGACGTCCTCGACCCGGCGCTCCTGCGTCCGGGCCGCTTCGACCGCCAGGTCGTGCTCGACCGGCCCGACATCAAGGGTCGCCGCGAGATCCTCAGCGTCCACATCAAGGGCAAGCCGCTCGACAAGACGGTCGACGTCGAGGCGATCGCACGCCGCTCGCCAGGATTCTCCGGCGCCGATCTCGCCAATCTCGTCAACGAGGCCGCCATCCTGGCCGCGCGTCGCAACAAGAAATCGGTCGGCAACGACGAGTTCAACGAGGCCATCGATCGTGTGATCGCGGGCCCCGAGCGACGGAGCCGGATCATCAGCGAGGACGAGAAGGTCATCATCGCCTACCACGAGGGTGGCCACGCGGTCGTGCAGCGGCTGCTGCCCAAGTGCGACCCGGTCACCAAGGTCACCATCGTGAGCCGCGGCATGGCGCTCGGGTACACGATGAGCCTGCCGCAGGAGGACCGATACCTCCACTCCAAGACCGAGTTCGAGGACAAGATCGCGGGCATGCTCGGCGGGAACGTGGCCGAGACGCTCGTGTTCGGCGACACGACCACCGGGTCCTCCAATGATATCGAGAAGGCCACCAGCCTCGCTCGGGCCATGGTCACGCAGTACGGGATGAGCGAGAACCTCGGGCCGCTGGCCTTCGGCAAGAAGGAGGAGATGGTCTTCCTTGGGCGCGAGATCAGCGAGCAGCGCAACTACAGCGACGAGGTGGCCGCCAAGATCGACGCCGAGGTGCGCGCGATCATCGACAACGGCTTCAACCGCGCGAAGGAAGCGCTCACGACGTACCGCGAAGTCCTCGATCGTCTCGCCGCTCTGCTCATCGAGAAGGAGACCATCGAGTCTGAGGAGTTCGAGTCACTCTTCGAGGGCGTGGTACCCCCGCGCTCCGGCGGTCCGAGCCCATCGCGCATCGGTGCCCCGGCGGATGCCCCGTCACGGGAGCCTGATGTTGAGCCGGAGGCCGATGAAGACGGACCCAAGCAGCGTCGTCCGGGACCGGCACCGCAGCCGGCCTAGGATTCCCTTCAGACCGATGCCGTGAGGCCCGCCCGCGAGGCGGGCCTCACGTTTCGTCGCGCCAGCCAGGTTGGCGTTACGACCGGGGAACCCATGAATCAGCTGGATCGTCGGTCGCCGTGCCAGCCGACTTGGCTACGCGACCGAGGAGGCGGGATTCATCGGTCACAACGCCAACTGGATTGGCACCACGCGGCAGGCAGACGCGGGTAGCCCAATCGGGTCATTGGAGCAGTAGGAAGTGGGCCGTATACTCGCTGGCGTGTTGCCCGCAGGCACCTGCCGAGCGGAGCGTGGACGACCTGAACGGATGGAGCCTGTCACCAGATGATCGACGAGCCGATCGCCAAGCCACACAAGAGCGAGACCGAATGGAAGCTCGAGGCCGCCAACGGGACGCTGAAGCCGCGCTCGGCACTCGACGTCCTGACCAGCCTGAACGAGCGAGTCGCATCCGGAGGCATCGAGGACCTGGTGCCGATCGCGACGGGGTTCGTGCCGATGGACAAGACGATCGGGGGGGGACTGCGTCCAGGTGAGCTGATGCTGATCGGCGGCGCTCAGGGCCAGGGCAAGACCACGATGGCGCTTCAGATGGCGCGCAACATGGCCGCATCGGGCCAGGCGACCGTCCTCTACGTGTGCTTCGAGCACGACGAGGAGTACCTGATCCAGCGCATGGTCGCCATGGAGTCCGCCCTGTCGCATCTGCCCAAGAAGTCGGGCGCCGTGAAGATCCAGGACGTGAAGAAGGAGGTCGTCAGCTCGTACACGACCTCCGCCGAAACCGGGACGCGTGCCAAGCTGGGTGCCAACCCCCGTCTGCGGCCATCCCTCGAGCGGATCGCCCGGTACGGCTCGAACCTGTTCCTGATGCGCGGCACAGCGACGCACTCGACCATCGAGAACATGCGGGCGCTCGTCCAGGAGCACAGGGGCGGCGACGACGAGCGGCGCCTGGTGCTCTTCGTCGACTACCTCCAGAAGGTGCCGGTCATTCCCGAGCCCTCCGACGAGGCCGAGAAGGTGACCCGGATCGTATCTGGCCTGAAGGACATCGCCCTTGCCGAGGGCGTGCCCGTCGTGGCGATCGTGGCCGCGGACCGGGAGGGGCTCAAGGCCAAGCGGCTGCGCAACCATCACCTGCGCGGCTCATCGGCCATCAACTACGAATCCGACATCATCCTGATCCTGAACGACAAGTACAACATCGTCGCCAAGGTGAACATCGAGTTCAATCCGTACCAGGCGCAGCGTTACCGTGATTGGGTGGTAGCGACGCTCGAGAAGAACCGCGGCGGACAGGACAACGTCGATCTCGAGTACGAGAAGCTCTTCGAGTACAGCTGCTTCGACCCCACGGGGCGGGTCACGGCCGAGAAGCTGATCGAAGAGCGGCTCTACAACGACT
>JALZJE010000283.1 GCA_030859955.1 Chloroflexota bacterium
CGGAGACTCGCCGGCCAGGACTGCGTGTGCGGCAGGAAGAAACGCGCCGCGGAAGTCGAAGCCGAGCGAACCGGTATTGAACCCCACTATGAAGTGCGCGATGGACGCGCCTGCGAATCCGACGAGAGCAGCTATGCAAATCGCGTACGCCAGGCGAACGGCGCGAGGTGCAGCTTCCTCCGGTCTCGCATCTCCCGTCTCGGCGAGCAGGCCCATGACTACGCCGCCATCAGCCGAAGCGGGGCTCGTCGAGAAGGAAGCCGAAGGTACGCGCTCTTGCACCGACCGCAAGCGTCCTCGGCGACATTCCCTGATAATGATTACCCCAGCAGACGGGTGCTGGACTGATGGTCTAGTGCCAACCCACCGGTTGGCCAGTTGTGACGCAGTGCGCGCCCGACGACCCTGAGGGGCATGTCAACCAGCGGCGTCTCACAGCGCCCCTACACGAGAGGAAGGTCTCTCAATATGAGTGACATTCTCTTGCGCGCGCAGGTGCGCGTGCAGACCACGCTCTACAGCCTCCGCCATCGGCAGGAGGGTCAGGGACTCGTGGAGTACGGCCTCATCATCGCGTCGATCGCAATTCTTCTGATCGTCGCCATGCTGTTCCTGGCCGGCAAGATCGATCGTCTGTTCAGCAACACGGGTACGAGCGTCGTCGAGCCGGGTCCGCTCACCCCGTCACCGTAATACCCATCGGCCTCTGACCGAACTGCGGTCATGGCCGGAGGAGATGCCCTGCAAAGGGACATGCACCAGCCCGGTTACCCCCTCGACCGGGCTGGTGCATGTACGGACAGTTCTCTCGACTACTCAGATTCACCCTTTCGGAAAACCCCGAGGAGGGGCACAATGCGGAGAGTCATCAAAGCACTTGGGGGAAGGGACTAATGCTCAGGTTCAAGGCAAGAGGAGCCGATAGGGGCTCTATGGTTCCCGTGATGCGTGAGCGCGCCTTCGGCGCTGTCCGTCGACGCGACCGCGAAAGGGGCCAAGCGCTTGTCGAGTTCGCGCTCATCCTGCCGCTCTTCCTCATGATCGTGGTGGGGATCATCCAGTTTGGGCTAGCGCTCAACTTTTGGCTCGACATGCAGCGGATCGCCAACCAAGGCGCCCGGTGGGCTGTCGTGAACGAGTATCCGGGTTGCCCGCGGTCGGGCCCGAACACGCTTGCCTGCGGCACCTCGACGACGCTGCAGGAATATCTCGCGAACGAGAGAGTTGCTCAGGGCGAGAACCTCGACGTCAGTATCTGTTTTCCCTCAGGGACCAGCACCGCTGGGCAGCCCGTGAAGGTGAAGATCACCCAACCGCTCAACTTTCTTGCAGTCGTCACCTTCTTCCGGCATGCCGACGGCTCCGACAGGGGGTTGTCATTCGATCTCCACGCGGAGGCGACAATGCGGCTCGAGCAGACTCCAGGTCGTTATGCGGCGGACGGGCCGTGCTGAAGCTTGCGATGAGGACGTTTCGAAGGCGCGTGTGTGACCAGAGCGGCGCCTCGGTAGTGCTTTTCTCGGTCGTTGTCCCGCTCATTCTGCTTATGGGAGTCATAACGGTCGATATCGGGAACTGGTTCGTACACAAGCGCCACCTGCAAACACAGGTTGACTCCGCTGCCTTCGCAGGCGGAACCGAGTTCACCGGCTGTTTTTACGATCCCGTCAGCGCGAATCTCGCTATCGCGAGCAGGGCGCTCGGATACGCAGGCGACACGTTGCGGCTCGGGAAGCAGAGCGCGGGTGCGACGCCGAGTACGACGAATAGGCAGGTCCAGACGCCAGACGATGTCCGCGTCGTGCTGAACGCGAATGCGTACTGGAAGAAGGGCGACCCGACCGATGGCAGTACTCTCGACAACAAGCTCGGAACGCCTTGTGACATGAAATTCTTGGACGTGAAGGCGACCGACGACGACGCACCGCTGCTCTGGGGTCTGATCCCGTTCACTGCCAGCCCCAAAACCAAAGCCAGGATTGAGATTCGCGATCTCGCGTCGGCGCGAGGAATGCTCCCATGGGCCGTGCCGGAGATCGACCCGAAGGCGGTTTTTGCGCTCTTCGTGAACGAGGATACGGGCGCAGTGTTCGACTTCCAGGAGCTGATGGCCGCGGACGACACGGCGCTTCCGTGGTCGGAGTGGATTACGTCCGTCGGCCAAGAGCAGATTTTCCTGAGCGACGGCCGAGACAACACCGGCGTCGTGATTCTCATTAGCAAGAACGACCCGTCCCCCACGACGACTGGAACTCTCGCTGCGATCTGTTCGCAGGATCCCGGACTAGTGGGATGCTATGGCGGGTCGTCGGCGACAAGCGGGCTCACCTTCATCCACGGCTACAACGGCACGTACTCCGGGTCGATCTCGAGCCCCCAAGTCCGCCAAGTCAACCTCTTTCCGGTCGGGTGCGCCGTTCCCGCAGACTATTCCGCCCCGTACTTCACGCTCGACGGAGCCTGTAGCGCTGAAGTCCAGGCCGTGATCGACTTCGGCGTCACCGGGGACCCACGGCCACTGGCGAAGGCTTGCGCGACCGTGAGTGGCTACACCTGGTCCGCAGGCGGTCCCGATCCAACCCTGGGAGTGTGGACCGGAAACGTGCCGCTGCCCGGAGATGGCGGCCGGAGACAAGTGGATCTGGACTGGAGTGCCGGACGAAGGGAGCAAGGCGGCTCGGGAAACTGTCACAACAACCAGCCGAATTCAGACACGTTCGTGAAGGTCGCGGCGCCTTACGTCGCTAATACCGCGTCCGGTCCCGTTCAATACCTAAAGCTTTTCGCTGCCCACGCGGACGGCACCACAGTCACCGATCCGAACTCCGTCGAACGCAATGATCCCGGCAACCCGCACTACAACTACAGCGTAAAGGTGGGTCTACCGAAGCCGAATCAGATTGGCAACTACACGGACCCGCCGTTGTTGCTGCGTATGGCGAGCCCGTCGGGAAGCCAGAACCGGGCTTGGGACTGTGACAGTGGTCGGAACTTCCGAGAAGAGATTGAGAGCGGGTGCCAAACCCGGTACATCGAGAACTATCGCGATGTCGACGGTGACGGCGACAAGGAGTGGAACAACATTGCCTGCACGGGTTGGGGTCCCGGTAATCTTCCACCGCCGACCTTCGACGGTCCGAGCCCATATCCATCCGACTGTGTCATTACGGAGACTGGTGACAAAACGGGACAGCTCAGGGACGGACTCCACGATCGGCTAGAAACTCCCTGCTATCCGAACCGATGGCCCGATGACGCGGCCGAGCTCGCAGAGTTCGTCGGCCCGGATGGGAACGCCTACGGTGCCGACCCTCGTTATGTGACGTTGATCATCACAGACGACACCGCATTCACTGGCTCAGGCACTGACCCGCTTCCGATCAAGTACTTCGCTGGCTTCTACGTTACGGGCTGGGACTATCACCCGGTGCAGTCGCCGGGATGCGACGATCCGGACGGTGGCGGTCCTTTCAAGGCCAACGACCCCCACCCGATCTACGGCGCCAGGGGAACGTACACCCATAGCCGCGACGATGGCGACGTCTGGGGCTACTTTGTCGACCTCGTCGTCTTCTCGTCTGAAGGCGATCCGAGCGACGAGTTGTGCACCTTCGGCGAAGACCCGGCAGCCTGCATTGCCGTCCTGGTCGAGTGATTCCTGTGATCCGACGCCGATTCATGTAATCGCGCGAACCTGCCGAAATAAGAGCCAGTAAGAGAGGAAGCACATGTCCAATACGCTCACCAGCAAAGTCTCAGGTCGTATGTCGTCGCGCAGCTGGGCGATCGCCATCGGCGCCGCCGCAGTCGTGCTCGCGGCGATCCTGCTCATCGTATACCTCGACCGCTATCGCGCTCGAGTGGGCGGCGAGAATGCGCCGACGCCCGTGCTCGTGGCGAACCGGCTGATCCCTGCAGGCACGCCGGGAACACTCGTCGCCGGCCAGTCCATGTACGCGCCCACGACCCTGCCCCGCAAGGAGGTCGAGGTCGGTGCGATCGCGGATCCTCAGTATCTCAGTGGACGCGCCGCCGCCACCGATATCTTCCCCGGACAGCAGTTCACTGCCCTCGACTTCGCGGCCGACCCGAGCGCGACCGTTAAGTCGCAGATCACCGGAACCGAGCGCGCCCTATCGGTCTCCATCGACAATGTGCACGGGAGCCTCTCGCAGTTGCGGACCGGCGACTCGATCGATCTGTACATTGGGCTCGGCGGCGGCCAAGGCGGACAAGGCATGTTCAAGCTCTTCCGTCCGAACGTGAAGGTCCTGGCTGTGCCGACGCCCGAAGGCGGAACGCTCGTTCTCCGCGTTGACACCAAAGAGGCGGCCGACTTCGCCTTCGTCGCGGACAACACGCAGATGTACTTCGTGATCCGCCCCGTGATCGGCGCCAAGCCGACCGCACGCACTACTTCGACCGCAGCTACGGTGCTGAGGTAGGAATCTCGTAATGCCGAGCCGCCCGGTCAAAGCACTGCTCGCCGTCGAGCCTGGCGTCGACGCCGAGCACGTGCAGGAGTCCCTGCCCGCCGACGAGGATTTCAACGTCGTGGCAGTGGTCTCCGGTGCCGACGAGGCTCTCCGTTGGCTGCGCGACGGCGCCGCCGACCTGTTGTTCGTCGCCTGTGCCGGCTACTCGGACCGCGCTCTCCTGCTGTTGGACGCGGTGGCCCGACAGAACCCCGAGCTGAACGTGATGGTTCTCGGGCAGGGGTCGCCGAACGGCTTCCTTCGGCGCGCGTTCGAGGCCGGCGCAGACGACATCGTCATGCTCCCGGCGACGCCCGAGCAGGTCCGCTTCGAGGTGCACAAGCTGCTCGCGCGGAAACAGGGGGACGAAACGCCGATGGTCTCCGAGCACTCCAAGCTGGTCTGCGTGCTCGGGCCGAAAGGCGGCACGGGCAAGACGCTGACCGCGACCAACCTCTC
>JALZJE010000304.1 GCA_030859955.1 Chloroflexota bacterium
TCGAGCCAAGCGAGCCAGCATGCCCCGCGCGACCGACGAATAGCACGAGCCCCGGTGCCCGCCCAATGACACCGGGGCTCGAAGGAGGGAGGGTGGAGGTGGAAACCCTCGAGGATCTCCAACTCACAGACCGAACACTAGGAAGCCGATCTAAACGGCGGGCTTGCCGCACCTTAAGAAACCTGAACGTTCCCGGGCCGACGGGTGCGCTGCGTAGAATGGCGCGGATGTCCGCTGCCCACCGACTCGTCGCCATTCTCGTTACCCTCATCGTCGTCGCCGGCCTGGCGGTACTGGGGCTCAAGGCCACCGGTAGCGCCATCGGTCTCGGCCCCGAGGTGAGCCCGCCCCCCGAGGTGGGCCCGACCGTCGATGCCACGGCGAGCGCCGAACCATCCGGCAGCGCCCTCCCGAGCCCGTCAGTGCAGCCGTCAGTACCGAGCGAGGCGGAAGCGCAGGAGATCCTGGTCGAGATCGAAGAGCAGGTGATCGCGATCCGCGGGCTCGAGGCGGCTGGCATCGGTCCGGCGGAGATCATCACTCGCGCAGAGCTGGCCGATGAGCTCCAGCAGCTATTCGACGAGCAATACCCCCCGGCGGAGCGCGAGCGGGACAACCTTTCCCTACGGGCGCTTGGTCTGCTGGAGCCGGACCAGGATATTGTCGAGCTCCAGCTCCAGTTGCTCGGCGACCAGGTCCTGGGTTTCTACGATGACACCGACAAGCGCATGGTCGTCGTGTCCGATGCGGGCCTCGACGTGGAGGCGCGCATCACGTATGCCCACGAATACACGCACGCGCTCCAGGACGCGGCATTCGGCCTCGACTCGCTCGAGATCGATGCGGTCGGCGAGGACGACCGGAGCCTTGCTCGGACGGCGCTCATCGAGGGGGACGCAACGGTGACCATGCTGTCCTGGATGCTCCAGCACCTGGGACAGGAGGAGATCCTCGAATATTTCTCGAGTGCCCAGCTGCCCGACACGACCGGTATTCCCGGGTGGATGGTCGCTCAGCTGGCGTTCCCATACGAAGCGGGCCTGACCTGGACCACGGCGTTGGCGGGTGGCGATCCGACCAATCCCGAGTTTGCCGAGATCGACGCCGCGTACGACGACCCGCCGAAATCAACCGAGCAGATCATCGATCTCGATGCATGGCAGGCACGCGAGGAGCCCACCGACGTTTCGGCACCGGACCTGGCGGCGGCGCTCGGCGATGGCTGGCGGGAGGTCGACGCGACGCCGATCGGGCAGGCCAGCATCAGCATCATGCTCGAGTATCTCGGCGTGGCAGCCGCGGATGCCGATGAGGCCGCGGCAGGATGGGGCGGGGACCGTGCCGTCATCGTCACCGGCCCCGACGAGGCATTCGCCGTCGCGTGGCTGCTGGCCTGGGACTCGGACGATGACGCCGCGGAGTTCCTCGCCGCCTACGAGACCGTGGTGGACACGCTGGGCTTCCCGGCCTCGGTCAGCGGGCTGCCGAGCGGCGAGATCCTCGTTACCCACGCCTCGTCCCAGGACCTGCTGGTCCAGACAGTCGACGCGGCGGACTGAGGGGCGAATCGGCAGGCGTGCCGATCTATCGGGCAACCACGCACCTGGGTGGCCCTGCATGCGCCGCTGTGCCCGATAGATCGGGCAGGTGAACGCAGGAGTAGGCCGTGGTGCGTGCCCGCGCCTCATCTATCGGCACAGCAGTCGGCCGTGCTACATGGAATCGGGGGCGGAAATCCCCAGCAGGTCCAGGCCGTTGGCCAGCACCGAGCGCGTGGCATCGACCAGGGCCAGGCGCGCCGATGAGAGTTCCGCGTCCTCGGTGAGAACCTTGCAGTCTCGGTAGAACGCGGAGAACGCGCTCGCCAGCTCGTAGCAGTAGCGGGGGACCTCGTGAGTCTCCCGCCGCTCGGCCGCCATCGACACCGAGTCGGGAAATTCGAGCAGGTGACGGAGCAGTCCCTGCTCGGCCGGATGGCGCAGGAGATCCGCCGCGCGGGCGGCATCGGGTTGCGCGCCGACGTCTGCGCCGTGCCGCAGGATCGATGATGCGCGAGCGTGGGCGTATTGCACGTAGTAGACGGGATTCTCGTTGCTCTGCTTCTTTGCCAGCTCGAGGTCGAAGTCGATCCCGGTGGTGTAGGCACGCGAGCTGAAGTACCAGCGTGCCGCGTCGACACCGACCTCGTCGAGCACATCGTCGAGGGTGATGAACTCGCCGGAGCGCTTGCTCATCGGAATCTCGACGCCGTCGCGGACGAATCGGACCCAGGCGATCAGGAGCATCCGTACCGCCTCGCGGTCGAAGCCCATCGCGGTGGCGGCGTTTCGGACGCGGGCGACCGTTCCGTGGTGATCGGCGCCCCAGATGTAGATGAGCTCGTCGAACCCGCGGCTCAGCTTCTCCGTGACATATCCGATATCGGACGCAAAGTAGGTTGGCAGACCATTGGACCGATAGATCACCCGGTCCTTGTCATCCCCGAAGGCGGTCGAGCGGAACCAGGTGGCGCCGTCGGCCTCGTGGACGTGGCCGCCTTCGTGCAGCTTGGCAACCGCGCGCTCCACCCACCCGCCATCGTGCAGGGAGCTCTCCTCCTTCCATACGTCGAAGTGGACCCCCAGCCGGGACAGGCTGGCCTCGATGCCTGCTCGGACGCGCTCGGTTGCCCAGGCGCCGATGATCCGTCCGGCCTCGTCCGGTCGCTGCTCGGCCTGGTCAAGGAGGTCTGCCGGGAGCTCGGTGGCCAGATCCTCAACGTAGGCGCCGCGATAACCGTCCTCGGGCAGCTCGGTGCCGTTTCGACGCGCGAGAACCGACAGCCCCAGGTTGCGGACCTGCGCCCCGAAGTCATTGAAGTAGTACTCGCGGCCAACCTGGTGTCCCACCGCCGCGAGGACGCGTGACAGGACGTCACCGACGAACGCGCCGCGGGCGTTGCCAACGTGGAGGGGACCGGTCGGATTGGCGCTCACGAACTCCACGTTGATCTGACGCGGCTGGAGAACCGTTTTGCGGCCATAGGTCATTCCCGAATCGCGGATCGAGGCGACCTGTGCCGCCACCCACGCGGGATCAAGCCGCAAATTCAGGAAGCCCGGAGGCGCGACGGAAACATCGGCGATGGATGCCGGCCGATCGAGGTGGGCGACGAGGGTCTCGGCGATCCGCATCGGTGCCGAGCGCGCGATGGGAGCCAGCTGCATGGCCGCGTTGCTGGCCCAGTCTCCATGCTCGACCTTGGCGGGACGCTCGAGACCGATGGCGGGAAGTTCGACGCCTTCCGGGACGATGAGGTCGCCAGCACTGATCGCCCGGTCACGGGCGTCCCCGACCGCGCGGGTGAGATCGGCTCGAAGACTCATGGGCCATCGAGTCTAGCGGCTCACTCCACGGAGCCGATGCTGCTACGGGTGCTGGGAAGCTAGTCCTGCGTCGACTCAGCGGCTGCGGGTGCGGGTTCGGTCGGCGCCCCCGAATCGGCGTTGACGGCGCCACCGATGGCTAGGGAGAGGATCATCCAGGCTGCGGCGAGGGCGATCAATACCCGGTTGGGACGGCTGGCGGTGACGGCGCGGGTCTCGGGCTGCATGAATGCGCCGACATTGCAAGCCGTTTGCCAGATATCAGCCCCTAGTACCATCAGACACCGCACCCGGCCTATCGGTCGCGCGCCAGCCGCAGTTCCAGGGCCTGTTCGACGCTGAAATCCGTCAGCCCCAGCGCATCGGCGGTGACGTCGAGCAGCGCGCCCGTTGGGGCAAGGCCGATCAGCTCGCAGTGGTCGATATCGGTCCCGGCCTCGCGAGCAAGCCGCCGGACCTCGCGAACAACGGTAGGGATGCCGGTGCGCTGCCAATCGACGAGGTTGGTGCTGACCTGCGCCATGGGCCGCATGCCCGGGTTCTCCAGCAGGACGCCCATTGCCTGCACGGCGGGCATGCCGCCCGAGCTTTCCCGAATGTGGTTGGCGATCTTGATGGCGGTCGCGAGCTCAGCCGTCTGCAGGTTGATGTTGAACGCGATCAGCGGCTTGCGCGCACCGACCGCGATGGCGCCACCGCGTGCGTGCATCCTGGCCGGCCCGTAGTCCGGATCGCGCAGAGGATTGACGCCGATCTCGTCCCGGATCGCCTCGTACTGGCCGCGCCGTACATCGGCCAGGCGGCGTCGGTCGGGACGCAGCGCAGCTTCGCCGTAGAGGTACACCGGGACCTCGAAGCGCGAGGCGATCTGCTCGCCGAACCTTCGTGCGAGATCCACGCACTCTTCGATGCGCGTGGTCCCGAGGGGCACGAAGGGGATGACGTCGACGGCGCCGATGCGCGGATGTGCGCCGGTGTGTTGCTCCATGTCGATCAGCTCGAGCGCCCGGCCGACGGCAGCCGTCGCTGCCCGAACCACCGGCTCCGCACTCCCCGCAAACGTGATCACGCTGCGGTTGTGTGTCTCGTCACGCGTGTGATCGAGCACGGTCACGCCGTCGATCTGACCGACCGCTCGCACGATCTCCTCGACGACTTCCGGGCGTCGGCCTTCGCTGAAGTTGGGAACGCACTCGATCAGTCCGCGCATAACCAGATCCTAGCGAGTGACCGGCCGCCGGTCAGGTCGCCGGTCGCTCGACCACCGAGACTTGCGCTGGACCGCAAGTAACTACGAACACGGGCCAAATTCCGATTCAAAGTTGCGCTGGAGCGCAAGAAGTGGCCGTGAATCGCTGCATTCCCGCCATTTCCGGACGCTTCCTCGTAGTTACTTGCACCGGGGCGCAACTCCAATGCGATGGGCAAGGGCGAACATGCTGGTACGCTCGGTGGTGTGGCAGACCACCGAGGGACCTGGGGCCGAAGGCCGCGCCGAATGCTTCCGTCGGTGGGCCCGATTTGAGTGGGAAGCTCTTCATCATCGCGGTGCCGGTCGGTAATCCGGATGACCTGACGGTCCGAGCTCGCGACACCCTGCGAACGGTGGCGGTGGTGGCCGCCGAGGATACGCGACACTTCGCGACGCTTGCCCGCCACCATGGGATCGAGGCGCGGGCGGTGAGCTACCACGACCACAACGAGGACGCGCGCACGCGAGAGCTCATCGGGAGGCTCGAGGCCGGGGACGATGTTGCGCTCGTCAGTGACGCCGGCACCCCGCTCGTCAGCGACCCGGGTTATCGGCTGGTCCGCGCCGCCATCGAGGCGGGCGTCTCCGTGACCAGTCTGCCGGGCGCGTCGGCTGTCACCACGGCCCTGGCAGCATCAGGGCTGCCGCCTCACCCGTTCCGCTTCATCGGCTTCCTGCCGCGGACGGCGAGCGCCCGCCGCGCGGCATTCGATGCCCTTCGATCAGATACGGCCACGCTGGTCGCATTCGAAGCGCCGCGTCGCCTGACCGATGCTCTGCGCGATGCACAGGCCACGCTCGGTGACCGCGCCGCCTGCCTGGCGCGCAGCATCACCAAGCCGCATGAGCAGTACCAGCGAGGGTCATTGTCCGAGCTGATCGCAGCACTCCAGGCAGAGGGGCAGGTTCGTGGTGAGTGCACGCTCCTGATCGGCGGCGCCGTCCAGCGCTCGGGCCTGACCGACGAGGCAGAATCCGATGCCGCACTCCTCCTTCAGGCCGATGCGCCCGCGCGCGCCGTCCAGGAGCTGCTGATGCAACGTCACGGCCTCTCCAAGCGCGACGCCTACGCGCTCGTCCTGCGCATCAGAGACCGATGAAGGGCGAGATCGTCGAGCGCGTGCTCCGCTCGTCCCGCTACCGCGACGTTGATCGCAGCCTGCTGGCGCGCCTCGCGGACGAGGAGCTGCCGCGGGCACGCAACGCGGACGATGCCGTCAAGCGCGTGAAGCGGCGACTCCACCAGGCGGTCGGTGCCTTCCGCGGTGCCGCACGGCCTGACGCCATGGTGGCGGCGTGGTCCGGCGAGCTCACGTCGCCCACATTCCGCGCAGCCTGCGCCGATGCGCTCCGAGCGCACGCGTCCACCCGTGAGCGGGCTTCGCACCTGGACGCCTTTTATGCACCGATCTGGTCCGTGACGGGCGCTCCGGGGCGTGTTCTCGACGTGGGTTGTGGCCTCAACCCGCTGACCCTGCCGTGGATGGGACTGGGTCGGGATGTCACCTACCTCGCCTCCGACGTCGACCGTCGGCCGCTCGCCACGGTGGCCTCGTTCCTGGAGCTGGTCGGCCAGCCGCACGAGGTCGAGGTGCGGGACCTGGTGCAAGCTTCTCCGACCGCCGAGGCGGATGTGGCAATTCTGCTGAAGGTCGTGCCGACGCTCGACCGCCAGGATCCGGTGGCGGCGACGAATCTGCTGCGTGCACTTCGTGTCCGGCACGCCGTGGTCAGCTTCGCGACCCGTTCGCTGGGCGGCCGTGGAACGGGGATGGACCGCACCTACCGTGGGCGGCTCGAACGGCTGGTGGCGGAGGCTGGGCGCGTCAGTGCCCTGGCGGAGGTATCGGTCCCCAATGAGCTCGTCTTCGTGCTGACCCTGGACGCCGTTGATGGCTGAGCCACTCGTCACCCGTCGTGCCACCTTGCCGGTCCCAACGTTTCTGCCCGACGCGACGCGGGCCGGCGTTCGGGGCGTCAGCTCGGACGACCTGCGCCGGATCGGCATCGAGGGCGTGGTGGTCAACGCCTTCCACCTCCTGCGCCGTCCGGGCGCGCGGGTGATCCAGGCGGCCGGCGGAATTCATCGGTTCATGGATTGGGAAGGGCCGATCCTGAGCGACTCGGGAGGATTCCAGGTTTGGAGCCTCATCCGCCAGGACCCGAACCGCGGCGTGATCCGCGACAACGAGGTCATCTTCCGCGAGCCGTCGACCGGCGAGAAGTGGAACCTGACGCCCGAGCGGATCATCGGCCTCCAATTCCAGCTCGGCAGCGATATCGCGGTCTGTCTGGATGACTGCACCGATGCCGATGCGCCGCAGGCCGAACAGGAACGCTCGGTCGAGCGAACGCTGCGCTGGGCCAAACGCTGTCGCGAAGAGTTCGATCGGCAGGTGGCGGAGCGTCGCCAGGCCGATCCGCCGCGCATCTTTGCCGTCGTGCAGGGCGGCGGGGAGGAGGCGCTTCGTCGCCAATGCGCCAATGAGCTGGCGGCCATCGGCTTTGACGGCTACGGCTTCGGCGGCTGGCCGCTGGCCTCGGACGGGGCGCTGTTGTCCGATCCGCTGCGCTGGGTCGCCGAGTCACTGCCGGACGGCGCGCCGAAGCACGCCCTCGGGATCGGTCGGCCAGATCACGTCGTCAGCGCGTTCGCGCTCGGGTATTCGATCTTCGACTGCGCGCTGCCGACTCGAGACGCGCGCCACGGCCGGCTGTACGCGTTTCGAGACGGCTGGGCGGATCGACGGCCGTCGCCCGGCGACCATTTCTACCGCGCCGTGCGCATCCACGATCCCGAGTACCGTGTCGACCATGGGCCGGTCGAGATGGGCTGCGACTGTCCACTGTGCGTGCGGCACTCCGCGGCGTACCTGCATCACCTGTTCAAGGTCGGCGACCTGTCGGCAGAGCGCCTGGCGACGCTGCACAACCTGCGGTTCTACGTTCGCCTCTTCGACCTCCTGCGCCAAGATGACGGCTGAGGCCCCGGTGCGACGTTGCCCAACTCCCGTCAGGTGGGGCTTATCTCGGCACTCGGCGCTCCGGCGGCTGATTCTGGGACGGATTCCGGCGTGAAGTCTCACCTGCGGACGAATTACCGATGGTTCAGGCGCGTCCGCCGTGGTACGCCTCACACCGTGGGAAATAGCATCCGCCGGCCGGCCGACCGAGCGCATCAAGAGTGGGCGATGGCCTGCGCGGCGTCCTCGCGGCCCAGGGTGTCCGGATTGACGCCTCGCGCTCGGGCGATGCGCTCCGTCAGCAACTGGAGTGCGACTGCTGAGGCGAGAAGCGGTCCTGCCAGGCCGGGGACGCGACTGATGTGCGGCAAGACAATCCGCCCCGCTGGCGTTGCGTTGGCAGGAAGCTCGCCGTCGAACGTTTCGCTCAAGATGGCTCCAGACGGCATGTCGAGTGCCTCAGCTGCTGCAAGGACCTTGCGTGCGCGGTCCATGACGGGCGGCGGTCCGCTGGTGAGCACAGAGATCAGGCCTGTCCAGCGCGTCGCTGCGGCGAGGTGGCCGTGGAGGATCGTCTCAAGTTCGTACGCTTGCGCCGTGAGCCGCGCTCCCTCGGCCACCTTGAGCGCCAGCTCACGGGCGCTGATGTAGTCGGCTCCCGAACCGATGATCATCACCGAATCGACACCGGCCATACCGGCCGCCACATCGGCGGCGGCGCGAGGGTCGGTGGAGACGTTCAACAGCGCATGAATCGCTGCGGCATCCAAACGGCTCTTCGCCAGGCGTGCCACGAGTGCGACGCCGACCAGGATCGGGGACAGGTACCCGACGGTGTGGCACCAGCTCTGGTCCTGCTCCGCGGTGGAGATGGACACCTCGGCGAGCGCTGCGCCCGGGGATCCACCACTGACCGTGATCAAGGCGGTCCGAGCTCCTGCGTCGCGAGCAGCGCGGATCGCATCATTGGTGGCCGCGGTGCCGCCCTCGTGCGAGACCGCGATGAGCAAGCCATCACGCAGCGGGCGGTGCAGCGTCTCGAGCGCCTGGACGCAGCGAACTTCGCGTCCGGCGGAAAGGTCGAGTGCCTCGTTGAGCAATGCCGCGAACCCCATGGCCGCGTGCTCCGACGTGCCGCAGCCAGTGGTGACGATGGGCCGCCCAGCGTCTGCGCTTTCTCGGACCCGCGTGACCAGCACCTCGAGCGCGTCGTCAGTGGCCAACCGTCGAATGAGGCGTTCCGCGAGCGCCGGCTCGGCAGCGATCATCTCGCTCATGATGTACGGCGGTCGCGAGCGGAATGCTGGTATCTCCGATGGTGCCCACGGTTGAGGCGCGCCGGGCAGCGGCGCGTTCACTTCCGCATCGGGATGCGCACGCCGTGCTCGCGAGCGACCTGGATGGCCCGCTCGTAGCCGGCATCAGCGTGACGGATGACGCCCATGCCCGGATCGGCGGTGAGGACGCGTTCGAGGCGGGCGGCAGCCCCGGGCGTCCCATCGGCGACGATGACCATGCCGGCATGCAGGCTGTAGCCGATGCCGACGCCGCCCCCGTGGTGAAAGCTGACCCAGGTCGCCCCGGCGGCCGTGTTGACCAGCGCGTTGAGGATCGGCCAATCCGCGATCGCGTCGCTTCCGTCGCGCATGGCCTCGGTCTCGCGGTAGGGGGAGGCCACCGAACCGGCGTCGAGATGGTCCCGACCGATGACGACCGGCGCGCCGATCTCGCCCGATCGAACCAGATCGTTGATGCGCAGTCCGGCGCGCGCCCGCTCGCCGTAGCCGAGCCAGCAGATGCGCGCGGGCAGCCCCTGGACCGGAACCTTCTGGGCGGCCAGCCGCAGCCAGCGTTGCAGCCCCTCGTCGTCAGGAAAGAGATCGGCCAGGGCGCGATCGATCACCGCGATGTCCGCGACCTCACCCGACAGCGCAGCCACGCGGAACGGGCCGCGTCCCTCGCAGAAGAGCGGACGGATGAACGCGGGCACGAAACCGGGGATGTCGAACGCGTTCTCCACGCCCGCGTCCTTCGCGTGGGCGCGAATGTTGTTTCCATAGTCGAACGTCACGGCGCCGGCGGCCTGGAAGGCAAGCATGGCCCGGACATGGTCCGCCATGGCGGCCTTCGAGCGGCGCACGTACTCGTCAGGGTCCGATGTCCGCAGTGCCCTCGCGGCGTCAAGAGATATAACGTTTGTGATATATCCGTTGAGCGGATCGTGGGCCGAGGTCTGGTCGGTGACCACGTCTGGCCTCCAATCTCGGCGGACGAGCTCCGGAAGGACGTCGGCGGCATTCGCCACCAATGCCACCGAACGGCCGACGCGGTCGGCGCGCCATCGGTCGACCAAGGCCACCGCCTCATCCAGCGAGTGCGTCAGCTCATCGATGTAGCCCGCCTCCAGGCGGCGGCGCGCGCGGACCTCATCGACCTCGACCACGAGGGCGGCGCCGTCGTTCATGGTGACCGCCAGCGGCTGCGCTCCGCCCATGCCGCCAAGGCCGGCAGTCAGCGTGACGGTCCCGCGCAGCGAGCCGCCGAAGTGTTGGCGCGCGCATTCGCCGAACGTCTCGTAGGTGCCCTGGATGATGCCCTGCGTGGCGATGTAGATCCACGATCCCGCCGTCATCTGGCCGTACATCGTCAGGCCGGCCCGTTCGAGCTCGCGGAATTTCTCCCAGGTCGCCCAGTGCGGCACCAGGTTGGCGTTGGCGATCAGGACGCGCGGCGCATCGGCGGTGGTGCGGAAGACGCCGACCGGCTTGCCGCTGGCGACCAGCAGTGTCTCGTCATTCTCCAGGCGGCGCAGCTCGGCGACGATGGCGTCGAACGCTTCCCAGCTCCGCGCCGCGCGCCCGGTGCCGCCGTACACGATCAGGTGGTCCGGGTCCTCGGCCACCTCGGGATCGAGGTTGTTCATGAGCATCCGCAGCGCCGCCTCCTGCTGCCAACCCTTGCAGGAAAGCTCTGTACCGCGCGGGGCTCGGACGGTCCGCGGACCGGAGATGCCGGACGTCATGCGCCGATGATACGGCTCGTGCAGTGCGGCTCGTGGCCGCCGGTTGTCTGACAGCACGGAACCGTTGAGAGATGGGAGGTGCCAGCCGGCAGCCGGCACGCCTCAGTCGCCGCCGAATGGGTTTGGGCGCTTCGGGCGCTCAGCCGGCAGCCGGAACAGGTCGTCCGGATCGCGCTTCGGGGGAAGGGGAAGAGGCCACTCGTCGCCTTCATCCTCCGGCAGGCTGGCGCGGAGGAGGCCGGACCAGGCGTCCGCGTCGGTCTCGCCGGTGAGCTCGCGTCGGTAGACCGGAAAGCGGTCGTCGCCGGCGGCGCGCTCGAAGCCCGACGCCTCGTACACCGACGCGGGGCCGGGAGAGGGACTCCACGCATCGGTCGCCTGCTCGGGGTACGCCTCCACCGCGGTGATGCCACGACGGTCGAGATCGGCGCACACGCTCTCCAGGAGCGCGGCTGCGGCGGCCGGCCGGTCAGGTACGCCCGGGCTGACCTGGAGGCAGGTGATCACCCATGGGGCGGGAGCCTCGGGAAGCTGCGGATAGCGATCGCGTATCGACTGCGCCCGCGGGTACGCGCTGAGCGGGCCGAACTGCGCATAGCCGACCGCCACCCGCTCGACGGCATCGGTCTGGTACGCGAGCATGCCGTACGAGCCGGACACTTCCCGCCCGGCGAGCAGGCGCCGGCGCTTCAGGGCCGCGCGCGCCGCGGCATCCGGTGCATCCGGCTCGGGTACGTGGCGTCCGCCGTCGATACGCTCCCAGTAATCGCAGGTCTGGCATCGGGCGCCGGGCATTGCGGGGGCGGGGATATCGTCGAAGCTCGCCTCTTCGACCACCTCGAAGGTGAGGTCAGGCATGCGCCACCTGCGTAGCGCCGTTGGCGAGCAGGGCACCCGAATGGATCAGTTCATGCGCGGCGCGAATGTCCGGCGCCGGTGACCGGTCCGTGTCGAGGTGTGGAACGCGGGATCGGATGACGGCCCGCGCTCGCGCCACGCCCTTCCCCGGCTGCAGCGGCGAGCGGAAGTCCAGTCCCTGGGCGGCACACAGCGCTTCGATGGCGAGCACGTGCTCGGCTCGATCGATCGCCTCACGAAGGTGCAGCGCCGACGTGGCCCCCATGCTGACGTGATCCTCCTGGTTGGCGCTGGTGGGAATCGTGTCCACCGATGATGGGTGCGCCAGCGTCTGGAGCTCGTTGACGAGCGCTGCGGCGGTGTAGTGCGCGATCATCAGCCCGCTCTCGACGCCCGGCCGCTCCGCCAGGAACGCGGGCAGCCCGGAAAGGTGAGCGTCCACCAGCCGAGCCGTGCGCCGCTCCGAGATCGACGCCAGCTCTGCGACGGCCAGCGTGGCGTAGTCGAGCGCCAGGGCCAGCGGCTCTCCGTGGAAATTCCCGCCGCTGATGACCTCGCCGGTCGGGAAGACGAGGGGATTGTCGGTAACCGCGTTGATCTCGACCCCAAGCACCCGCTCCAGCTCGCCGAGCGCGTCGCGGGCCGCCCCGTGGACCTGAGGCATGCAGCGCAGGCTGTACGCGTCCTGCACGCGGTGCTCGGTGTCCTCTCGGTGCGACGCCCAGATCTCGCTCTCCGCCAGCAGCGCGCGCAGGTGCCGTGCCGACGCCACCTGTCCGGGATGCGGCCGGGCGGCCACCAGCTCCTCGGCGAAGGCGGCTCCAGTGCCCAGCATCGCCTCCAGGCTCATGGCGCCGACCACGTCTGCAGTGAGTGCCAGCCGCAACGCGTCGTGGTGAGCCAATGCGCCGATACCCGCCATCAGCTGGGTCCCGTTCAACAGCGCCAACCCCTCTTTTGCCCCGAGGGTGAGCGGCGCAAGGTTTGCGCGGGCCAGTGCATCGGCGCCCAATTCAGGACCTGCGCCGTCGATGGTCGCTTCTCCCTCGCCGATGAGGACCATCGCCAGGTGAGCCAGCGGCGCCAGGTCGCCGGAGGCTCCCAGGCTCCCCCGCGACGGGACGACCGGGTGGACGGCGGCGTTCAGCATGCCGATCAGCAGCTCTGCCACCTCGACCCGCACGCCGGAGAGCCCGACGGCGAGCGTGTTGGCGCGCAGCACGAGCATGGCGCGCACCACCTCGTCGGGGAGCGGCGCCCCGACGCCGGCCGCGTGGGAACGGACCAGATTCCGCTGGAGCTCGGCTGTCTGCGCGGACTCGATGCGCACGTCGGAGAGGTCGCCGAATCCGGTCGTGACGCCGTAGACAGTGGCCCCGGCGGAGACGAGTCGCTCGATGACCGCGCGTGATGCACCCATGCGCTCCGCGGCCGCCTGATCGAGCGCAACCGATCGTCGACCGCGCGCGACCTCGATCACGTTGTCGATGGTGAGGTCTCGGCCCGAGAGCGGAAGCGGCGGCATCGGTCCCTATACTACGCACCGTGCGACGGCTGCCGGACCCCCTGCGCCGCCTCGTGGTGAGCGATGAGGCGGCACACCATCTCGGCGGGGCGGTGCCCAGTCCGGCGGCGGCATTCCTCCTGGCGGTGATCGCTCTGCCTGCCCTGTTCTGGCTCGTGATGCTCAAGCGCACGACGGTCTACACGGCACCCGAATTGTGGATGATGTCGACCTTCGTGCCGGCCGTTCACGGATGGGTCGAGACCAACCTGCCCCCGGTCGAGCTCCTGATCATAGGCATCAGCGGCCTTGGCAGCGGCTGGTTCGTGGCCCTGTCCTTTGCCGCACTCGGGCTTCTCGCGCTGGCGAATCGACGACGCGACCTGGCGCTGCTGCTCGCGCTGGGGACGCTCTGCTTCCCCATGGAGTGGGCGCTCAAGTACTTCACCTCGTCCGAGGCGATCAGCCTCGGGGCGCTCGTCAGCGCGATCTTCAACGTCAACGACATCGGCCTGGACGATGTAGCGGACTTCCCGGCCGGCCACGCGCTGCGCGCCACCGTCCTGTACGGGATCGCCGCCTTCTGCGTGGCGCGCCTCGCGCACGATCATCGGCAGGGCCAGGTCGCCTATCTCGTGGCCGCGATCTTCGTGGGGGCCATCAGCGCCACCCGGATCTATCTTCAGGCGCACTACCCGATGGACGTGCTGGGCGGCTGGATGGCCGGCGGCGCGCTCCTGGCCATCCTGGTGGCGGTCCACGTGCTGGGCGTTGATGAGCGGGCCCGGGCACGGGCGGTCGCCGAAGCGGCGGCGCATCCCCGCGGGCGGCGGGTCGCCGTCCCGCGTCGCACGCCGACCGAGGGCTGAGCGCTGCTCGACTTCATCGATCGCGAGGTCATCCCGTTCATCCTCCAGATGTACGACGCGGTCGGCTACGTTGGCGTAGGCGTGGCGGTGGCGCTCGAGACCATCGTTGCGCCGATCCCCTCCGAGGTGATCCTGCCGATGGCCGGCTGGAAGGTGAGCCAATCGGTCGCCGATGCCTCCGTTGTCGAGCCGCTTACCGGTCTGCCGTGGAATATCCCGCTGGCCGTCGCGCTTGCGACGCTCGGCAGCGTGGTGGGCGCGCTGGTCGGCTACGCCATCGGCGCATGGGGTGGCAGGCCGATTCTGGACCGATACGGTCGCTACGTCGGCATCGGCGCAGCGGACCTCGACCGTGCGGATCGGTGGTTCGAGCGCTGGGGTTCATGGGCCGTCTTCTTCGGCCGCTTGGTCCCGCTGGTGCGCACGTTCGTCAGCTATCCGGCCGGCATCAGCCACATGCCGATGGGCCGCTTCCTGCTCTTCAGCACGCTCGGCTCCCTGCCGTGGAATGCGGCGCTGATCTACGCGGGCTTCCTCGTCGGCGAGAACTACCCCGCCATTGCAACCGCCATGAAGCCGTTCGAGTACGTGATCTACGTCGTGGTCATCGGCCTGGTGGCGGTGCTCGCCGCCCGATGGTGGTGGAGCAAGCGCCGTTCATCGGCCGGGACGTGAGCTGCGGGTGTCCGTCCAGGCCGATGGGCTCATTCGCGCCCGACGAGCGGCGATGAAGTTGCCGCCTGCCGATGGTGCCGACGTTGGGCGGCCCAAGCACCGGGTGATGCGCTCTCGACCCCAATTTTCACGCTCAGCACGGACCCATCCACACGCCAGCCGGCGACGCCCAGGCACCTAACGCCGATACGGTCGATGGATGGCAACGTCCTGAGCCGAGTCGGCCGCAGACGGTTTGACTGCCACTCTCCCGCGTGCCACGATCGGGGCCAATCGAACTATTCATCGTCTTCGGGGCGGGGTGAAAGTCCCCACCGGCGGTCGGCTCAGATGTTGAGCCAGCCCGCGAACCGCATCGGTCCTAAACCGATGCGGCCGATCTGACTCTCGGCCGACGCCGAGGGAGACAGAGCCGACGGTCACAGTCCGGAAGGGAGAAGACGGCCACGTCCTCCGCCGTGCCTCGGCGGAAGCGGCGGCATTGCCCCGTGCACGATGACCAGCATGCACGGAGCACCGATGAGTCCGCAGCCGACCGTACGCAACGGCCTCGACGTCAGGATCGACGATCTCGGCGTGCGTTTCGATCAATCGCGTGACGGCGTGGAGGCGCTGGCAGGCTTCAGTCTGGCGGTCGCAGCGGGCTCGTTCACGGTGATCATCGGGCCGAACGGGTGCGGCAAGAGCACCCTACTCCGGCTCGTGGCCGGCCTCCTGCCACCGACGAGGGGGACCGTCAGCGTGGACGGCAGTGCGCCAAGACCCGGCGACGGGCGCGTGGGCCTCTGTTTCCAGCAGCCGAGGCTCGTCCCGTGGCGCTCTACCCTGGAGAACGTGGGACTGCCGCTGGAGGTGGCCGGCGTGTCGATCCGCGAACGTCGCGAACGGGCGGCGCATGCCCTCGACCAGGTCGGGCTGGCCGGCGCGGCGAGCCTCCGCCCGCGGGAGCTGTCGGGTGGCATGGCGCAGCGCGCCGCGCTGGCGCGGGCACTCATCCACGATCCGCCGGTCCTTCTCCTCGACGAGCCGTTCAGCGCGCTCGATGCGCTGACCCGCGAGACGTTCGACAGCGAGCTCCAGCGGCTGTGGCTGGACCAGGGGCGGACGGTCATCCTCGTCACCCATAGCGTCAGCGAAGCGGTTGCCCTTGGCGACCAGGTCGTCGTTATGACGCCGCGGCCGGGCAGGGTGACACGGATCGTGGAGGTGGAACTGCCGCGACCCCGCCCGCCCGAGCTGGTCGGCGACCGCCGCGCGGTCGATCTGGTGACCGAGGTGCGCGACGCGCTCCGCGATGGCCATGCGCTCGAGCTGCGACCCTGGGCCGAGCAGGAAGGCGCCGCGTGAGACGGATCGGGGCGGCGTTCGTCAGCCTGGCGGCGTTTCTGGTCGTCTGGAAGGCGGGGACCGTGATCGGCGGGTACCCGGTCTACATCCTGCCGGCGCCGGAGCAGGTGGTGGAGCGAGGGATCCGCGCGATCGGCTCCGGCATCCTGTGGGACCACAGCGCCGTGACGCTCCTCGAGATCGTCCTCGGGTTCGGGGTGGGTGCCACGGCGGCGATCCTGACGGGCATCGCCCTCGGCAAGAGTGTGCTCGTCGAGCGGGCGCTCTCGCCGTACATCGTCGCGGCACAGGCCGTTCCGATCCTGGCGCTCGCGCCGCTGCTCGACATCTGGTTCGGCGGCGGCCTGCTGGCGCGAGTGGTCATCTGCGCCCTCATCGTCTTTTTCCCGATCGCCATCGCCACCATGGTCGGCATCCGCTCGACCGACCCGCTGCTGACCGAGATGCTCCGCAGCCTCGGAGCGACCAACCCGCAGCGAACGAGGATGCTCGAGGTTCCCTCCGCGCTGCCCGTCATCTTCGGCGGGCTGCGGGTCGGCGTGACGCTCGCGGTC
The DNA here is from genome assembly GCA_030859955.1 of Chloroflexota bacterium. Lineage (GTDB taxonomy): Bacteria > Chloroflexota > Limnocylindria > QHBO01 > QHBO01 > JACDBZ01. Next base: position 16,410 of record JALZJE010000304.1, read on the forward strand.
ATTGGAGCGGTGGTCGCCGAATGGGCCGGCGCTTCGACCGGCCTCGGTGTCCTCATCAATATCGCGAACCAGGGGCTCTTCGACACCCCGCTCATGTTCGTCGCCCTCGCGACGCTCGCGATCATCGGCCTCAGCTTCTACGGGCTGGTCGTCCTCGTCGAGCGGCGCCTTCTCAGTCAGTGAAAGGAAGACTCATGTCCCACAGCCGCCTCCTCATCGCAAGTCTGGCCCTGGTCATGGGCGCGTGTCAGGCACCGGCGGCCTCCCAGTCGCCGGGGGAGCTTCGCCCGATCACGCTCGCGCTCGGGTATCGCCCGGACGTGCAGTTCGCGCCGTTCTACGTCGCTCAGCTGGAGGGGTTCTACGCCGATGCGGGCCTCGAGGTCAGCATCGAGCACCACCCGGCCCCCGATGTGCAGCGCCTGGTCGCCGACGGCCAGGTGGAGTTCGGCGTGGCCGATGCCACCGACGTCATGATCGCTCGGACCGCCGGGATCCCCATCCGCTACGTCTCGACGCTGTACCAGCGCTTCCCGGTGGCGCTCATCGGCGACGCAGGGGAGGTTCCGTCGGACCCCGCCGGACTCTCCGGGATGACGATCGGGACGCCCGGCAAGTTCGGGTCGTCCTGGCACGCGCTCCTGGCGCTGCTCGAGGCCGGCGGGCTGACGGAGGACGACGTCACGGTCCGCGAGTATCCGCAGTTCAACCAGGTCGATGGCCTCTCGAACGGCGATGTCGAGCTCATCACCGGCTTCCGGAATAACGAGCCGCTGCGGCTCGAGGCCCGGGGCACCGAGGTTGGCCTGCTTACGCTGGATGACATCGCGCCCCTGCCCGGACCGGGGCTGATCGTGGGGGACGAGCTGTTCGCCGATGACCCGGAGCTCGTTGGCGCCTTCGTCGATGCCACCGCGGCCGCGCAATCAGCCGTCATTGCCGATCCCGACCTGGGATTCGCCGCGGCCGAGGCGTCGGTCCCCACGATCTCGGAAGATCCCGAGGTTGCCCGTGCAGTCCTGGACGCGACCGTCGAGCTGTGGGAGGGCGATGGATTTGCGGATGGCGTAATCGAGCGGGAGACGTGGGAGGCAGGCTACGAGACGCTGGTTCGTCTCGGCTTCATCGACGGATCGGTGCCGCTCGACGAGATGGTCGTGCTCCCGAGCTGACGCTCATCGGGTGCCGATAGGGCTCGTTCCGCTGATTCGACGGTCTGCCGCAACACCATCATGGGGGTCACGGGACCGACGCCGCCGGGGACGGGGCTGATCGCCTTGACGATGAGCGCGACGGTCGAAAACTCGACGTCTCCGACGATGCCACCACTCCCGGCGTTGATGCCGCAGTCGACGATCACCGACGAGCGGTTCACCATCTCGGGCCGCACGAGGCCCGCGACACCGGCCGCCGCCACCAGGATCTCTGCCCGCCGGGTTTCCCGGCCAAGGTTGCGCGTCAATCGGTGACAGATCACCACGGTTGCGTCCCGGGCCACGAGCAGCGATGCCACCGGGCGCCCGACAACAGCCGACCGGCCGATGATGACGGCGCGCCGCCCCGCCACATCGATGTCGTATGCCTCGAGAATGGCGATCACCGCGAGCGCGGTCGCCGGCACGAACGCCGGCTGACCACGGGCCAACCACCCGGCGCTGGTGGGCGAGGCACCATCCACATCCTTCGCCGGATCGATGCGTTCGACGATGTGTCTCCCGTGCTCCGCGTCGGCGAGCGGCTGCGCGATGACGATGCCGGCCACCCGCGGATCGGCGTTCAGCCGATCGATCGTTTGGAGTACCGGCTCGGCCTCGGATTCCGTGAGCAACATCGTCTCGATTCCGATACCCCGAGCCGCGCGCTCCAGGCTTGCGGCATACAGTGCGGCTCCCTGATCGGTGCCTGATTGCAGGATCGCCAAGCGTGGAACGGCCGTCGGGTCGCCCCCTGTCATGCGCTCAACCCGGTCCTGGAGCTCCCGCCGGAGGCGGGAAGCGAGCTCTCGTCCGTCCAGCAGTAGCGCTGTCACCGTAGGCGTTCCGCCACGGCGTTGCGAATCGTCCGATCTCGGGCGTCCACGGTCGAGAGCAGGCCCTCGATCTCCGCGGCGGCCTCCGCACGCAACGGTTCGTCCGCCGAGAGGTGGGGCAGATTGATCTGGACGTTCAGCGCGGCGCCTCTCAGGGCCGCAACGGCCAGGAGTGCGGCGACCCCGACATCGCTGACCGCATTGCGGTTACCGATCGGGGCGACCCGCTGGGCGAGCTCGAGGACCCCCGATGCCGCGCGCGCGGTCGCCACCGGGACCCGGGTTGCCTCGCGCAGGCATGCCGCCACCTGAATCGCGCGCGCGTCGCGCTCACGATCGGTCTCCCGCGGCAGCTTGCGGGCGAGAATCACGGCGCCATAGGCGTTCGCGTCCAGCTCGGCGAGGTTGACCAGCTCCGATTGCGAGGCAACGGCGGCCCTTCGCGTGAGCATGAGGACATCCTCGTTGCCGTCCGCCGCGGGACGGCCGATGGTGAGCTCCACGACCATGTGGATGAGCGCAGCGGCCATCGCCCCGGCCATCGCCGCGGCGCTGCCACCCCCCGGAATGGGGTCGCTCGTCGCCAGGTGCTCGACGAACGTGCGCACGCTCAGCTCGCTGAGGCGTTGGTCCATCGACCCCTCGTTGCGGTCGCCTCCGGGACACGGATCGCTCCGGATGGCGCCGGCCGATTGTAGGCGGGCGGCCGGTGGAGCGAATCAGGCGGCGCGCTCGACAGCTTCCAGGAACCAGCGCCGGCGGCGTCCATCGAACACCAGTGACGCCCGGCCCCCGTCTTCGGTCCGCAGCACCAGCGTCAGGCTCGGGCCGCGATCGGCCGGGTAGGCGGCTCGTTCGTCGCGCACTGCGTCGAGCTGGGTGACCCGCAGGTGGTGCCCGCGCCAGCGCACCTCCGAGGGCCGGTCGGCCCGCCGGTCCCAGCGAACCTGTGCCTCGATGGGCGAGATCTTGATGAGTGCCATGCAAACAGCTCCTGATGGGTGAGGTCCTGCTCGGGCACCAGAACAGGCGTTCGATTCAGGCGGGGATCATACCGAACAGACGTTCTATCAGTCAACCCTCTCGTCTTCACCTGGCAGGACCTCTGGCCGTTCGCCGAAGTCGAAGCGGCGGTGTGGGCGCTCGGTGATGAGACGCGCACGCGTGATGGCGGTTGGCCCGAATCGCTCGCGGACCGCGTCGATCGAGCGCGTCAGCCTGCTCTGGCGGTCCGGCTCCCCAAACAGGGTCAGCTGCTGGGCATCGGCAAGGGAGATGGCGGTCAGACCGATCAGCCGCACGCCGCGACCTGCGACCAGCGTTCGCCGCAGGAGGGCGACGGCGGCATCGAAGAGTGGACCGGTGTCGCGTGCCTGGTATGGCAGTTGGGCCTGCCTGGTGAGCGTTTCGAATCCCTCGTAGCGGAGCTTGAGCTGGACGGCGCCCGCCGCGAGGTCATGGCGGCGCAGCTGGCTGGCGACCGATTCAGCCAGGTCCAGCAGCGTTGCCTCGAGCCGACCCGGGTCCGCCGAATCGGCCGTGAAGGTGTGCTCGTGGCCGATGCTCTTCGGCGTCTGCATCGGCTCGACGGGCGAGGCGTCGATGCCTCGCGAGCGGGTGGCCAGCTCCCGCCCGTGGCGCCCGAATCGTCGCTCGAGCGTGGATGGGTCGAGCGCCGCCAGCTGACCGATGGTGGTGACGCCGTAGTCGGCGAGCGCCCTCTGTGCCTGCGGGCCGACGCCCCACAGGCGACGGATCGGCAGGGGTGCCAGGAATGCCGCCTCGTCGCCGGGCGCAACGACGACCAGGGCGTCCGGCTTGCGCAGGTCCGATGCGACCTTGGCGCACAGCTTGTTGGTCGCCACGCCGACCGAGACGACCAGCCCGACCTCCTCGAGCACGCGCTCCTTGATGCGGCGCGCGATGGTCGCTCCATCCCCGAACGCCGCCGCGCTGGCCGCGACGTCGAGAAACGCCTCGTCGAGGCTGATCGGCTCGAGGACGGGCGTGTACGAGGCGAAGATCGCCATGACCTGTTGGGACAGCTGGCGATAGCGTTCCGGGCGACCAGGGAGAAAGACCCCGTTCGGGCATTGGCGCCCCGCCGTGCGTAGCGGCATCGCAGAGTGGACCCCGTACGCGCGTGCCTCGTACGACGCGGCGCTCACGACGCCGCGCTCGTCGGCGTGGCCGCCGACGATGACCGGCCTGCCACGCAGCGAAGGGTCGTCGAGCACCTCGACACTGGCATAGAACGCGTCGAGGTCCGCGTGCAGGATCGTGCGCATCGTCAGCGAATGATGCGCGCCCGGATGAACCCGTACCATCCGCGCGTGCCTCCCGAGCAGATCCCGTGGCGCGAGCGCGCCGTATCACCCGAGCGGGCCGTCGCGGGTATCCGTCCTGGCGCGCGCGTCTTCATCGGTTCGGCATGCGCCAGGCTGCGGGTCCTCCTTGTGGCGCTCGAGAGCGATCCCGACCTCGGACGATCTGTCGCCCAGGCGACCAGCCGATAGTCTGCTGGGGTCTTGCCAATGGTCCTATGATTCTGAGTGGCGGAGTGCCTCCGCCGTCCGAGCAACCTGAGGAGTCCCATGTACTCAGCCCGAGCATTCCGTATTCCGACGCGCGCTGCGCTTGTCGGCATCCTTCTCGCCACCAGCATTGCGCCCGTGTCCGGAGGCAGTCCGACGGTCACGGTCACCACGACGGCTTCTCCGACGTCCGTCACCGTGGACCATGCGATCGGCTACATCGTGAAGGTCGCAAACGAAGGCGCCAACACGCTGAACCACGCGACCCTGACCGGGGAGATGCAGACGTTGGCCGGTCAGCCCACGAACCTGTTCGAGTATCTCGGTGCGTATACCGGCGCGGACCTCGCTTCCGAGTGCAGCCAGCCGCCCGCGACCGCCGCCAGCTGCGACTTCGGTCAGCTGCCCGCGCGTACGTCGGCACCTGACGTGACGTTCTACTATCGGGCCCCCGGCCTCGTGCACGCCGGCGCCTACAACTTCCTTCCGGTCGTGAACGTCGGCGAAGGCGGCAACGACAGCGGAAGCGCCAGCCATGTCGATACCTTCCCGGATCCACTCGTGCCGATCAGGACCGAGGTGCTTGCAACGCAGCAGGACCTGGTTCGCGGCCATGCCATCCTTGGCTTCCGCGAGTTCGACACCGGCATCAATAACATCATCATCGGCAACCCGCATGGGACGAAGGTGCGGATACCGACGGCCAATGCCGAGGTGACCGTCGAGGATCTCGCCCCCAATGATCCAGAGGTCGCCTGTCCGGCGGAGATCGCCGCGACTTGCTTCGGATGGGGGTCATCCCTCTCCGTCGCGGATGGCGGCGAAATTCCCGGCGGTATCGAGGTCACCATGCGGTGGGACGCGTCGGACCTGCCGAAGGGCATGACCGCGCGGAAGCTGCGCATCGCGCACCTGCTGGACATCGGCTACGAGCAGGTGAAGGATGCGTGCGTGTTCGCGGGCGGAGTTCCGACGAACATGCCGTGCATCTCGGTTGCACCGTTCACGCATCGTGACAAGGACATCCAGGCCACCTTCTTCCTCGCGTCGAACCGCGTCAGTCGCGGGTACTGAGAACGGGCGGGTGCCGGCGGTTTAGCTCTCCTCGAGCAGTGCCCGCAGGCGCCCCGCGCTGACGACGTCACCCTTCTGCTCGTAGAGGCGCAGGGCCTCGGTGCGAACGGCCAGGACCTCGTCCTCGCGCCCGGAGAAGCGCAGTACCTCGCCGAGGTCGGTGAGGGTATCGGCCAGGTAGATGATTGCGTCGCTGCGACGACGCAGCTCCACGGCCTCCCGCGCCATGCGCACGGCCTCGTCGGTCTCACCCCTGCGGGCGACGATCATCGCGAGGACGGAGCGCCACATGGCCTGTGCGTCCAGGTCATCGTCCATTGACATGGATTGCGCGGAGCGGGCGATCGCCTCGGCTTCCTCGAACCGCTCGAGCGCGTACAGGACGCGCGCCAGCCGCCCGTCGACCGACGGCAGCAGCGAGCGCTCGCCCATCGCGGTCAGTGCGTCGTGATCAGCCCGCAGCAGGCGCTCAGCCGCCACCAGGTCGCCCGCCAGGAACTCGATCTGGGCCGAATCGATCGAGCTCGAGGCGGCCAGGACAGCAGAACCGAGCTCGCGCAGCTGCGTGACAGCCTCGTCGTAGAGCGTCCGCGCCTCGTCGATCCGGTTGTCCATGGCCTCGAGCTGTGCCAGAGCGGTACGGATGAACGCGCTGGCATGACGGTCCGTCTCGACCTCGGCGAGCAACTGGCGGCAGCGCTCGATCGCCTCCGGCACAGGGGTCGGTCCGAGCAGCACGGACTGGGCATATCCCGATGCACCGCGGGTCTCATAGCGTCGGTTTCTGGCCACGCGAGCGTGCGCAACCACGCGCTCGGCAGCCTCGGCGGCTTCGCCGAAGCGCATCGCCATCCCGTGGCGACCGAATCGCAGGCGCCACGCCAGCGCCAGTCCATCGTGATCCTCGGCAGCCTCGAAGGTCGGCAATGCGGCCTCGAAGGCTTCATCGGCGTGCGATGTCCAGCCATCCGCGGCGGTGTAGAGCTGGGCGGCCAGGCGTGCGACGCGCGTCTTCGCCAGCAGCCGCTCATCGCTCATGCGCTGGGCCGCATCGTGGGCATCGGTCAACACGCCTTCGGCCTCCGCGAATGACCCCATCTCGCTCAGCGCTTCTCCGAGGTCGATGAGCAGCTCGAGCTTGTCAGGCGACTCGTCGATGACGGCGGCCGCACGACGAAGGAGGTTCGCCGCGGCGGGCATGTCTCCCCGGTTCATGGCTCGACGGCCGGCCACCCCGAGCCGTGCGGACGCCCGGAGCCCCAAGGCGAGACCATGAGCGTCCAATGGTCCGAGTTCGCCGAGGTACCGATGCGCCTGCTCGAGGTGATACGCGAGGATCTCCTCGTACTCGCCGCCGCGGTCGCGCTCCGCATTGACGCGATCGGCCCAGGTCACGAACTGCTCGTGCAGCTTCGAGCGTGCCCTCTTCAGCAGGTTCTGGTAGGCCGCGTCACGGATCATGCCGTGGTGGAAGCGGTAGCCGTCCTCATCGAAGGAAGTGGACTTTGCGGACCGGATGAGCTGCTTGCGCTCGATCTCCAGCAAGTGGTTGGGCACACGCTCGATGAGTTCATCCGGTACCAGCGACCGAACGGCGTCCACGGCGAACTCCAGGCCGGCCACCGACGCCGGCTCGATCACCGCGCGCTCGTCCGATGCAAGGAGGTCGAGCCGAGCCGCCACCAGTGCCTGGATGGTTGGTGGCACGGCCAGGTCTCGAACGTCGACCGCGGCCTCCCACGCATCACCGTTACGCCGCAGCTGTCCCGAGTCGACCAGCATCGACACGAGCTGCTCCACGAAGAGTGGATTGCCCTCCGCCGCTCGCACGACGCGGTCGCGCGCAACCTGCGGTATCCCCGTGGTGCCGAGCACATTGGTGATCACCTCGGCGGCGTCGGCGTCGTTGAGTGGCTCGAGCACGATCATCTGGCTGCCTGGCCCACTGGCCCAGTCCGGATAGCGGTCGAGCAGATCGTGCCGAGCGGAGCAGAGCAGGAGGAGCGCATGCTGCTCGACGGTCCCGAGCAGATGGTCGATGAGGTCGAGGAGGGTCGCCTCCGCCCAGTGAATGTCGTCGATGACCCACACGACCGGTCCGCGTGCCTCGGCCATGAGCTCCAACCAGCGCCGAATCCCCCAGAACAGCTCGTCGATCGCGTAGTGCTCATGCGTGAATCCCAGGATCGATCCGAGCCGCAGCGTCACCTCCCGGTCGTCGGTCAGCGCCTGGAGCTTCGCGAGTCCCACCTCGCCCGGATCATCGGTGGCGATCGACGCCGCATCGAGAATCGCCTCGGCCACCGGCCAGAAGGTGATGCCGTCGCCATAGGGCAGACAGCGACCTCGTACGACGACCGTCGGCTCTCCGAGGCTTCCGACCAGCTCCCGAGTCAGCCGCGTCTTGCCGACGCCAGCCTCGCCGATGATCGTTGCCATCCGCGGCCCGCGATACTCAATGGCCTCGTCGAACAGTGTCCTGAGCCGTTCGAACTCCGCTGTTCGGCCGACGAGCGGGCTGTCCTGGCGTCGAGCCAGTCCGTCGACGTTGACATGCACCTTGTCCAGCCGGTAGGCCGGGACCCGCTCGGCCTTGCCCTTCAGCTCGAGCGGCTCGACCGCTGACACGGTCACCGCGTCCCGCACCAGCCGAAGCGTGAGATCGCCGATGAGGATCTCGTTGGGCCCGGCCGCCTGCTCCAGGCGGGCGGTCGTGTTCACCGTGTCACCGGTCACCAGACGCTGGGCGCTCGCGGCGTCCCCCGTGACGACCTCGCCGGTATTGACGCCGGTCCGATTCGTGAGCCGGATGCCGTACGCCCGCTCCAGCTCGTCGTTCAGCCCGGCGAGGGCGGCCTGCGTCTCATGGGCGGCGCGTACGGCGCGCAAGGCGTCGTCCTCATGAACACGCGGGAGGCCGAAGACCGCCATGATCGCGTCGCCGATGAACTTCTCGATCGTCGCGCCGTGTCGGCGCAGGACGGCGGTCATCACGTCGAAATATCGGCTCATCACCTCGCGGACGGCCTCGGGATCGAGCGTTTCGCCGAGCTTGGTCGAACCCTGGAGGTCGCTGAACACGATCGTCACCGTGCGCCGTTCCTCTGACGGGGCGACGACGGGCGCCAGGGGCGTGCCGCAGTATCCGCACAGACGGAAGCGCTCGGGATTCTCTTCTCCGCAGCTCGGGCAGACCTGCATCTCAGCGATTCTAGGGCGCGGCCCGTGAAATCCCGCCCCTCAGGCTGCGAAGCTCACCCGGCGATCAAGCGTCGCGCGGTTGAGCTCACGCAACCTGATGCGCGCCACGGAGCTAGGAGAGGCGGCGGATGACGCCGACCACCTTGCCCTGGATCTGCACGTCGGTGGCGTAGATCGGCGCCATCTCCGCGTTCGCCGGCTGAAGTCGAATTCGGTCCTTCTCACGGAAGTACCGCTTGAGCGTCACCCCGTTGTCCTCGAGCAGCGCAACCACGATGTCCCCGTCCCGTGCGGTCGCCTGCGGCTGCACGATCACGAAATCACCGTCGTCGATGAGCGCGTCGATCATGCTCTTGCCGCGCACGCGCAGCACGTACGAGTCCTCCCGCGCCTCCAGTGAGCGAGGGACTTCGAGCGTTTCCGCCGCCTCCGCATAGGCCTCGATGGGCTGACCCGCGGCGATCTCGCCCAGGATGGGCAGCGCCAGCGTGTCACGCTCGATGGGCATCCGGAACGGCGTCACCTTTGGCCGATCTGCGACACGAGGTCGGCTCGTCACCCGCAGTGCCCGTGACGAGTGCGTTCCGCGCTCCAGCAGACCGTCGCGCTCCAGGCCGAGCAGGTGATGGTGAACCGCGCTCGTCGATGCCAGACCGACCGCATCCGCGATCTCTCGGACGGAGGGCGGGTAGCCCCGTTCTTCCACGGTGCGCGCGATGCAGTCGAGGATTCGCTGGCGGCGCTCGGTGTCGTGCCTGGTCATGGAAGTCCCTCCGCACGCGGGTGCGATATTCGATGTTCGATCGGCACCGTAGCAGAACACATGTTCTAATGTCAAACCGATGTTTCGGCCGCCCCTGCTATCATGCCTCTCCGTTCCAGACCGCCGGAGTCCGTCGTGAACCTGTCCTCTTCGTCGCGCTACCTGCGCATGGCGCGCCTCGTCCTCAAGCTCCCGACCTACGCCCGCATGGTGTGGGGCCTTGTCCGTGATCCTCGCACGCCGATCGGCCTCAAGGGCATGCTCGCGGCGGCCCTGGCCTATGTCGTCTTCCCCGTCGACCTGATCCCGGATGTAATCCCGATCATCGGCCAGGCGGACGACCTGACGGTCCTGCTGCTCGTGCTCGACCTGTTCATCCAGAACGCGCCGCCGGAGGTGCGCGCCGAGCACTCGGCACGGGCTCGGAACGGCACCGCCGACCTCGACAAGGATCTCGCCCAGGTTCGCATCCTCATGGGCGATCGATTCGATCGAATCAGGGACGATCTGCCGGGGCTGCTCGACCGGTACGGACGCATGCGTGATCCGGATGCGCTCAAGCACGCTCTCGCTGCCTGGCGCCGCCGCCGGTCGCATATCACCACAGTGAAGGAACTCGAATGAAGGTCATCTTGAAGCGCGACGTAAAGGGTCTTGGCCGGGAGGGCGACCTAAAGGACGTCAAGGACGGGTACTCCCGGAACTTCCTGCTGCCGACAGGCGCGGCCGTCGTTGCCGATAAAGGAGCCGTCGCGAACTGGGAACGGCACAAGGACCAGCGTGAGGAGCGCGATCGGAGCGCGCGTGCAGAGGCGGACGCGACCGCCGAGAAGATTCGCGAGCTCAAGCTCCAGATACCCGTCAAGGCCGGCGAGCGAGGAAGACTTTTCGGGGCAGTCACGGGCCACCAGATCAGCGATCTCGTCAATCGCGCCGGCATCGAGCTGGACCGTCACGCACTGCACCTCCGTGAGCCCATCAAGGCGCTCGGCGAGTACAAGATCGACGTTCGCCTTCAGCCAGGCGTCGAAGCGGTTCTCACCGTGAGTGTCGTCGCTGAATCGTAGGTCCGTTGGAAGCCTGCGGGCGAATCGGGTGCATGCGGATAGTGGACATCGCTCGGCCCCGGCCCGATCGAGCGCCTCGGGTCGCATTGCCGTGATGCCGGGGGGCGGTCGGGACAGACTGTTGTCACGAACCGAACGTACGTTTGCTCCATGGCTTCAGCGCGCACGGGTAGAGCCCGTTTTCCACACTGGCAGCGGTTCTATCCACCGCCTGGCGACCCTTTGGGAGTCACTTGGTGGGAAAGCCCCTTCCCCCCGATGCGAGGATGGTTCTGCGCCCGGTTCTCCTGGCGCGGTCCTCTTCCCTCCAGTGGAGTCTGCCTCGCCGTGCCCCGACCCAGCATGCCATGACGCTCACCACATCTCGTGCCGGTGTCGATAAGCTGGCGCCCCAGGCGCTCGAGGCGGAGCAGAGCGTACTCGGCTCGATCCTCATCGACGCGGATGCCATCCTCAGGGTCGGCGACTTCCTCAAGCAGGCGGACTTCTATCGCGCGCAGCATGCCGATATTTACGAGGCCATGCTCGCCCTTCATGGTCAGCGCGAACCGATCGACCTGGTCACGCTTGGAGACGAGCTCCAGCGTCGCGACAAGCTCGAGGGCATCGGGGGCCCGGCCTACCTGACGTCGCTCATGAACACGGTGCCCACGGCAGTGCACGCAGAGCACTACGGTCGGATCGTCGAACGCAAGGCCGTGCTGCGCAACCTCATCGGCGCCGCCGGCAAGATCGCCGCGGTCGGCTACGAGGAAGCCAATGATGCCGAGGTGGCCATCGACCGGGCCGAGTCGATCCTCTTTGAGATCAGTCAACGCCGGACCGACAGCGGCTTCGAGGCGCTCTCGATCCTCCTCGGGCAGGCCTACGACCGACTCGAGTACCTGCACGAGCACCGTGGACAGATTCTCGGCGTGCCGACCGGCCTGTCGCAGCTGGACGCGCTGCTGGGTGGCCTTCAACCATCGGACCTGATCATCCTGGCGGCTCGCCCATCGGTCGGAAAGACGAGCCTCGCTCTCAACATCGCTCAGCACGCGGCTGTCCGGGAGCGGAAGAAGGTCGCCGTCTTCAGCCTCGAGATGAGCAAGGAGCAGCTTGCCCTGCGCTTGCTCTCCGCCGAGTCCGGCATCAATCCCCGTCCGCTCCAGACCGGCTTCGTGGACGAGACGGACTGGAGCAAGATCGCCATGGTCATGAATGACATGGCCACCGCGCCCATGTGGATCGACGACTCACCCGCCCTCTCCGTGATGGAGCTGCGGACGAAGGCCCGAAGGCTGGAAGCGGAGCAGCGTGGCCTGGACCTCGTCATCGTCGATTACCTCCAGCTGATGCAGGCATCCACGTCGAACAAGGATTCGAACCGCGTCCAGGAAGTTTCGGAGATCAGTCGAGGCCTGAAGCAGCTCGCGCGTGAGCTCAAGGTGCCGGTGGTTGCGCTCTCGCAGCTCTCGCGAGGCGTGGAGCAGCGCGGAACGGCAGAGCCGAGGTTGTCGGACCTTCGTGAGAGCGGCAGCATCGAGCAGGACTCCGACGTGGTGATCTTTCTGTACCGCGACGGCGAGCAGAATCCGGACGCCGAGGTCGAGCTCATCAAGGCGAAGGTCGCCAAGCATCGCAATGGACCGATCGGTGAAGTTCCGCTCCAGTTCCGCAAGACGAACACCCGCTTCTATACCGTTGCCGCGCGCGAGGAGATCGCGGCGTACTGAGGCACAGCGGACAAGCGATCGAGCGTCGAGACGGCTTGTGGCCGGGTGTACACTCTCGCGCTAGATCGACCGGTCCACCAATGTCTGACCCGAGTTCCCACGATCCGCGCCCGTTCGTACACACGCAGATCACGGCCCTCCCGCAGACCGTCCAATTCGGGCCGTGCGTGCAGAGCAGGAGGCACTGGGAAGGGTGTACGCCGACAAGACCATCCGCTGTCGTGACTGCGGCATGGACTTCGTGTTCTCAGCGGGCGAGCAGGAGTTCTACGCCAGCAAGGGTCTGGTGAACGAGCCTCAGCGCTGCCAGAGCTGTCGAGTGGTCGCAAAGCAGAACCGAGCCCTGGGCATTGCCGGGGAGCCGGGGAATGGCAACGGCAACGGTGGCCATCGAGAGATGCATGCAGCCGTGTGCGCCGAGTGCCACGGTCAGGCGCTCGTGCCGTTCCTCCCTCGCAATGACAGGCCGGTGTACTGCTCGAACTGCTTCGATAAGGTACGCGCCAGGGCCTGACGCGCGGTCGATCAACACCGATGAAAGCGCCGCCGTTCAGGCGGCGCTTTCATGTCTCGGCGGGCTCCGCCAACTGTCCGAGCGAGCCCGGGACGTTCGTCCGATTCCGATTCGGTACATCTGGGCCCACGATCGAGCCCTGAACTTGCATGGCGCTTCATCAATCATGTCCTCCTCTCGTCTCGCCCGCTTTGCCGCGGCCCTCATGTTCGCGATCACTGCGGTGGCCGTACAGTCGCCGGCGACGACCCAGGCCGCCATGACGGTCCAGCGTCTGGCTGGTGCAGACCGTTACGCGACCGCGGCCGCCGTGAGCGCCGCCCACTTTCCCGCGGGCACCCCGGTCGCCTACATGGCCACCGGTGCCGATTTCCCCGATGCGTTGTCGGGAGGTCCGGCGGCTGCCCGTGCCGGCGGACCGGTCCTCCTTGTCACCCAGACCGGCATCCCGACCCCGATCGCGAATGAGCTGAAGCGATTGCGTCCGGGGCGCATCGTGGTGCTCGGTGGCAGCGTTGCGATCCAGGACAGCGTGGTCAGGGAACTTGATGCGTACGACACCGGTGGCGGTGTTCGTCGCATCGCCGGGGCCGATCGATATGGCACGTCCGCCGCCGTCAGCGCTGCCACATTCCCACGGGGCGTAGCGGTCGCCTACGTCGCCACCGGCGCCGCGTTTCCCGACGCGCTGGTCGGGGGCGTGGCTGCCGCCCGGGCGGGTGCGCCCGTCCTCCTCACGAAGCGCGACGCGCTCCCGACAGCCATTCAAACAGAGTTGACGCGCCTGGCGCCGAACCGGATCATCGTGCTCGGCGGGACGGCGGCGGTTGCCGATTCCGTACTGACGCGGCTTCGGTCGTTCGCCACGTCCGGCACGGTCACCAGGATCGCCGGCGCGGAACGCTACGCGACGGGTGTGGCGATCAGCAGGGCCACGTTCACGAGCGCGCCGGCCCTCTACGTCGCGACCGGTGTCTCGTTCCCGGACGCCCTCGTGGCGGTCCCGGCTGCGGCAAAGAGCGGTGGCGCCCTCCTCCTGGTGCCTGGCACCTCGGTGCCGACGGCCGTGCGCAACGAGGCAGTGCGTCTCAACCCCTCGCGTCTCGTGCTGTTGGGAGGGCCGCGTGCGGTCACCGACCGCGTCACATTCGACCTTCGCGTGGCACTCGGGGATCTCCGGCCGCTGCCGGCCTGCGCCTACCGGGACGTCCTGACTCCATTCCGCGCCTACACCGACTGGCGACGAACGCTGGTTGACACCATCCTCATGGTGCCCTCGGGTTACGCACCCGGCGATCTCGTGGACAGCTCGAACGCGGGCCTCAACGGGGGTTACTCATTGCGCAGCCACGTCGCGGCGGACCTCGAGGCGCTGGCGGATGCGGCACGGGCGGCTGGCCGCCCGGTGCAGCTCGTGAGTGCGTATCGCAGCTACAGCACGCAGAAGGCGACCTTCGATCACTGGGTCGCGGTAGGTGGCTACGAGCAGGCGTTGCGCACGAGTGCGCGTCCCGGGCACTCGGAGCATCAGCTCGGCACCACCTTCGACTTCACGACGTTGGGAGGACGCCCGCCGTGGGAGTACGCCGACTGGGCGAGCACGTCGGCAGGCGCCTGGACGGCGGCGAACGCGTGGCGCTACGGCTTCGTGATGAGCTACCCGCGGAACTCGTACAGCAAGGTCTGCTACGACTACGAGCCCTGGCACTACCGCTACGTCGGGCGCACCGCTGCGAGGCAGGTTCACGATTCGACGCTGACGCTGCGCGAGTGGCTATGGATGGGCGGTTCCGGCGGATGAGCGCCGCCCCGCGGCGTACGACGCGAAGGTAGGATGACCGCGTCCACGCCGCGTTGAGGTCGCCGTCGCCACGCCATGTCCGTCATCGCCGTTGTCGGCGCCCAGTGGGGTGACGAGGGAAAGGGCAGGGTGGTCGACTATCTCGCCGATGAAGCCGACCTCGTCATTCGGTACGGCGGCGGGAACAATGCCGGGCACACGGTGGTCAACCCGCACGGGCATTTCAAGCTTCACCTGATCCCCTCCGGCATCTTCCACCCGGGCACGAAGAATCTGCTCGGCAATGGCGTGGTGATCAACCCTCCGGCGCTCGTCACGGAGCTCGACGATCTCCTCGAGGCGGGGTTCGATGGCGAGAACCTGTTCATCAGCGACCGCGCCCACCTGGTGATGCCGTATCACGTCCTGCTTGATCAGCTCGAGGAGCGTGAACGTGGCGCGAACAAGCTCGGGACGACGTCGCGGGGCATCGGTCCGGCCTACGTAGACAAGGTCGCCAGGCGCGGGATCCGAGTCGTGGACCTCGTGGAGCCTGACACGTTCCGCGCGCGCCTCGCGGCCACGGTCCCTCGCATCCGACGCCTCGTCGCTGGCTACGAGGGCGCGGACGTTGAGATGGCCGCCGAGATCGCGCAGGCTACCGATGAGGACGCGATCGCAGACGCTTACCTGGCGGCCGGCGCGCGGCTCGCCCGACATGTCACTGATGGCCAGGCGCTCGTCGACGAGGCGCTCGGCCGTGGCGATCGGATCCTGCTCGAGGGCCAGCTCGGCACGATGCGGGACCTCGACTGGGGCATCTACCCCTACGTCACCAGCTCGTCGCCCATTCCCGGGGGCGCCAGCCTGGGAGCGGGTCTGCCGGCGGTGGCGATCGACCAGGTGCTCGGCGTGGCCAAGGCGTACACGACGGCGGTCGGCGCCGGCCCATTGCCGACCGAGCTGGAGGATGCCGATGGCGAGGCCCTCCGCGAGCGTGGCATCGAGTACGGCACCTCCACCGGGCGCCCACGCCGGTGTGGCTGGTACGACGCGGTTGCCGTGCGCTTCAGCGTTCGATTGGCCGGCTACTCGAGCATCGCCCTGACCAAGCTCGACGTCCTCGACGGCTTCGAGCGGGTCTTCCTCGCGCGTGCCTACCGAGATCCTGTCGATGGACGGGAGTGGAACACGGTGCCGGCGTCGACATCGGTCTATGAGCGGTTGGAGCCCGTCTACGAAGAGCTGACCGGATGGGGGACCGATACCACCGCCTGTCGGTCATGGTCGGACCTGCCTGCCGCGGCCCGCGTCTATGTCGAGCGGCTCGAAGCGCTGGCATCTGTCCCGATCAGCCACGTCAGCGTTGGCCCGGAACGTGCCCAGATGATCGTGCGCTGAGGTCCAGCTTCATGCGCCTCGCCGAGGCGCATTCACGGATTCAGGAGGGCACATGAAACTGGGCGTGATCGTCCCGCAGGGATGGACCGGTGAGTACGACGGCTGGGAGCCGGAGCGGGCGTGGGCTCGCACCGTCGAGGTGGCCCAGCAGGCCGAGCGCATCGGCGCGGAGTCGATCTGGCTCTTCGACCACTTCCACACCGTCCCGAAGCCTACCGACGAGCTCACGTTCGAGTCCTTCACCTCGCTCAGCGCACTGGCGGCCCTGACCGAGCGCGTCCGCCTGGGCCACGTCGTCATCTGCAACGGCTTCCGCAATCCGGCGCTCACCGCCAAGATGGCTTCCACCCTCGACACGATCAGCGGCGGCAGGTTCGAGCTGGGCATCGGCGCTGGCTGGAAGAAGGACGAATGGAACGCGTACGGCTATGGCTTTCCCGAGACCAAGGCTCGCCTGGCGATGCTGCACGATGGCCTCGAGGTCATCAGCCGAATGCTCGAGCCAGGTCGGTCAACGCACGCCACCTATGAGGGCGAACACCACAGCGTCACCGATGCGCGCAACCTTCCGAAGCCGATGCAGGAGAGCGGTATGCCGATCATGGTGGGCGGCAACGGCCCCAAGGTGACGTGGCGCCTGGCCGCTCGCTACGCCGATGAGCTGAATCTCGATGGCATGTCGCCCGATGAGGTTCGGGAGGCGCTGCCGACGATCCGCGCTCGTTGCGAGGAGATCGGTCGTGACCCCGACAGCCTCGCTGTCTCCGTCCATGTCTGGTGGGGGACGCCCGAGTGGACTGCTGCCGGCAAGGCGCGCCAGGCCCTGCTGACGAGCTACGCCGAGATCGGCGTGTCGCGAGTCATCGGCCTGCTTCAGGCCTCCGCCGAGTCGGACGCTGCCCTCGATGAGCTTGCCACCGACGCGCGCGCCGCGGACGTGGATCTCGAGGCCGAGTGACCCGTCCGCTGGTTGGCTGCCATCGTCCACATACCGAACCGTACCGGCAGCGTGGCTGACGGCCCTCGTCGCGCCATCGCCTGGTTCCGGCGCGACCTGCGGCTGACCGACAACCGAATGCTCGAGGCGGCGACCCGCGATGCCGAACGCGTCTGGCCCGTCTTCGTCGCCGATCCGGATCTCCTCGGGTCTCACCAGCGCGCGGCCGCTCGCGTGGCGTGGTTCGACCTCAACCTCCGCGCGCTCGATGCGCGACTGCATGAGTCCGGCTCCGGCTTGACGGTGCTCCACGGCCGGCCGGGCGAGGTGTTGCCGGCCCTCGCGACCGAGGTTGGAGCCGAGAGAATCTACGCCGCGGCCGATGAGGATCCGGTCGCCGTCGCCCGTGACGATCGTGTCGCGACGCATCTCGATCTGCGGCTCGTCGACGACCAACGGATCGTGGCGCCGAGGGATCTGCGGACCGGGACGGGATCGGCGTACACGGTCTACACGCCATTTCGTCGAGCGCTCGACGCGATGATCGACGAGGGCCCCGATGCCGCCATCTCGCGTGCCGATCCTGACCTCTCGAAACTGGCACCGCGTCATTCCGGAGTCACGTTCGACGCTCCGGAGGCTCCACATGACCTCCCGGAGCCCGGTGAGGATGCTGCCAGTAACCGGCTGCGCGAGTTCCTGCGCGAACACATCGAGCGTTACCGAGACGCGCGGGACCTGCCGGCCGTTGACGCCACATCCCACCTCTCGCCGTACCTGCGCGTTGGCGCAATCAGCCCCCGGGCCTGTTGGCGCGCCGTGATGAATGCTGCGGAGCGTGCCCGCGATCGGGACGACCGTCCGTTGGCGGCCGGCGCCGCCAGCTGGCGCGGTGAGCTGGCGTGGCGCGAATTCTTCGCTCACGTCCTCGCCGCGCATCCGCGGCTGGCGAAGGAGAGCTTTCGCGCTGAGCTCGACGACCTGGAATGGGCGACCGGTCGAGAGGCGGATGATGCGGTCGCGGCCTGGCGAACAGGTCGGACCGGCTTCCCGTTCGTTGACGCCGGGATGCGCCAGCTGATCGCCACGGGCTGGATGCATAACCGCGCGCGCCTCGTGACGGCGAGCTTCCTGGTCAAGGATGCGGGCGTCGACTGGCGGCGTGGTGAATCGGTGTTCCTCGAGCACCTACTCGATGCCGATACGCAGCAGAACAACGGTAACTGGCAATGGGTCGCCGGCGTCGGGACCGACGCAGCGCCGTATTTTCGGATCTTCAATCCGACCCTCCAGGCCAAAAAGTTCGATCCAGATGGCGCCTATGTGCGCCGATGGGTGCCTGAGCTGGCTCATCTCCCGAGCAAGCTCATCCACGATCCGTGGCGATCACCCGACGCGCCCGCCGACTATCCGCCGCCGATTCTCGACCACGCCGACGCCCGCGCGCGCACGCTGGCCCGGTACCGCTCGGTCTAGCGCCCACCACAGCGGCATGTGTCCATGACACTTGCTCTGTTCTGACAAGAGCCGTGATGGCGGTCATTAGCCGGACAACGTCACCGCAAGGCCCAGGGTCCACGCTCACGGAAGCCGGTAAGGCCGCTCATTTGCCGGCTAATGCTCGTCTAGCGGGCATATGACCGATCGCGGAGGGTCCGTGAATCACGTCAATCCGCTTGGCCACCCGCCGCAGGTTCCGCGGAATGGTCAGGCGTCCCGGCGTGAGGTGCCTGCGGCGACCTGGGCAACGGCGAGGCGGGTCCCAGCCACGATCATGACCAGCGACGGCACAGCGACCAGAGCGATCACGTCGGGACTGGGTGTGCCGGATGCGATGAAGCCGATGACCGCGATCGTGATCGCCGCGGCGCCGATGCCGAGCCACACGACCGCCCCGCGCAGACCACCCCGCACACCCACCCATGCCGCGGTACCAATCATGGCCGCCCCCGATGACAAGACCGGCAGGCATCACGGGGTCCACCAGGGACTGACCCGAGGTCAGGTTGCTCACGACCATGGCGATCGCGCCGATGCCGACGAAGGCGAATACCGCGCGGGCGAGCGTCAGGGCGGGTGACGATGACTGCATGAGTTCAAGCTCCTTGTGGTGCTTATCCCTGCGGTCCAACTGGGGCGAATCGTATACTCCATGGAGAGCCGCATCAGCAGGTCCCGTTGATCGATCAGGCACCGGTCCGCGACGCGACCGAGACTCGTCTCCGCCGAGCCTACGGCTTCGAGGAGGTTGCGCTCGTCCCCGGCGCCGTGACGGCCGATCCCTCGGAGGTGGATATCGCCGTCGACCTCGGCGGCTTCAGGCTCCAGATCCCGTTTCTCGCGGCCGCCATGGACGCGGTCGCCGATGCCGAATTCGCCGTCCGCATGAGCCGTCACGGCGGCCTGGCATTCGTCAACCTCGAGGGCCTGTACACCCGCTACGAGGACGCCGGCGCCATCATCGAGCGCGTTGCGGCTGCCGACTCGGGCAAGGCCGCCGGCCATATCCTTGCGGAGGCTTATCAGCAGCCGATCCGCGACGATCTCATCACCGCGCTCATCACGCGAATCAAGGCCCAGGGAGCCATCGCGGCGGTCGCGACCACGCCCGCATCGGCATGGCATCACGCTGAGCTGGCTGCAGAGGCGGGCGCCGACCTTCTCCTCGTCCAGTCGCAGGTGAGCAGCGCCCGTCACATCTCGACCTCCACGCGCGTGCTGAGCCTGGCCGACCTGACCGGCGGGCTGAAGCTGCCCGTGCTGGTGGGGAACACGGTGAGCGGCGAGGCGGCGTATCAGCTCATGCACCAGGGCGCGGCCGGCATCTTCGTGGGTGTCGGTCCGGGCGCCGCGTGCACGACGCGCGAGGTGCTCGGCATCGGCGTGCCGCAGGTCAGCGCCACGCTCGAGGTGGCCGCGGCGCGAGATCGGTTCGCGGTCGAGACCGGCCGCTACGTTCCGGTCGTCACCGATGGTGGGATGAAGACCGGCGGCGACATCGCCAAGGCGATTGCATCGGGCGCGGACGCCGTGATGCTTGGCTCGACGATTGCTGCGGCGGCGGAAGCGCCCGCTCCGGGCTATTCCTGGGGCATGGCGA
>JALZJE010000313.1 GCA_030859955.1 Chloroflexota bacterium
CGTTTATTGCACGTCTCACTCTACGAAGACTCCGATGGTTGGCAGACGCCCTCCCGCACCAACGGGGTCGTTGGTGATGCGCGGGTTCCTCGAAACCACCACGACTCGAGACGCGCGGACGTCGTCCTGAACGAGGTCTCAGATCCGAACAGGTCTTGTACAGACCGCTAAGTCCGAGCGCGAGCGGCTCGCGTCCGCGTTCGCCGGTTCATCAATGCGCAGCCGCAATGCCCCTTAGCTGGACAGCTGCAATGCGCGGCGTCACGGACTCGCCCGGACGCGCGGCCGACGCACGCCCCAGAAACAGTACGTACCTTCATCATCGCCTGCGTCGTCAGCCTCGTCACCGAAATACACCTTGACGAGAGGGGATGGCGCGCTGACGGTCTGACCGGTCTCGGCGACGCGGACGACGCGCTTGCCGACGATCGACTGCAACGCAGTCAGATCGGCAAGGCCGCGCGTGGTAAAGAAGCGATCAATCGTGTCCTGCAGCGCCGGAAGCGCTTCCTGCGCCAGCGACAACATACGGCTCGGCTTTATCAGGCCGTACGAGCTGGACGAACTACTGGCGAGAGCCACAACCGATTCCGGCCACGGGCCCGGCACGCCAAGCGCAGCCGTCTGATCAGCGTCGAGGCCCGGCAGGTGGAAGTAGCCCGGGACCTGATTGTTGCGGAAGAGGCCCCACGGTCCTTCGGGCCACTCGGCCTGCGCCAGGACGGGCGCGACGATGAGGCGGGAGTCGTCCTCGCTCGCGAAGTCGATCTCGCAGTTCTGATGAAGCACCATCACGGGCGACGACCACAGCCTCAAGACACGTCGTTCGAGTCTGTCGGCCACCCCCTCGTACTCCAAGTCGAATTCCCGCGGCTCCCCCAGGGAGGGGACCTGACCCGCACTGTCCGCGCGCCGGTCATCGCGACGGCCCGGCAGCGGACGGTCGCCGCTCCGCCCTCGGAGCTGCACCACCTCGGCGATCGCGATGTCGCCCTGTCGCACTGATCGGCTCGAGAAGGGGCGATAGATGGCGCCCGCCGGCAACATCATCGGGTTATTGTTCGTCGACCGGGGCCGGCATGAGTTCGTGAGGCTGCCACCTACTCGCGGCGATCGGCTCACGGGGCGCTGCCCGGCCCTCCAGGAACACGCGCATCTCGTAGCCCGAGAGCGCCGCATCGGGCTCCACGTGCACGCGCGTAACGGTTCTGGGACGTAGAACAGGCCGCTCTGCGCTCCTTCGCAACTGAGCCGCTTCGTCGGCAAGCCGGTCGACATCGACGCCCTCCCGCTCACCCGACTGAAGCTGATCTCTGAGGAACGTTCGCGTCGCGCCGCTCCCGATCACCTCCGCCAGCGGACCGACCAGATCGATGAGTCGATCTAGGCGGACCCGGTTCTCGTCGCGAGCCTCGCTGCCGCGCTGCCACTCATAGAGCGTTCGGCGCGAGACGCCAAGCAGGGATGCCAGGTCTGCCATCGGTAACGCCGTCCACGTACGAAGTAACTGCAGCGGGATAGCGGCGTTCGGCGGGCCGATGTCACGCTCCACCACCGGCTGAACCGCCGCCGCCTGGCTACGGCAATCGTGAACGATGGCCGCGCGGAGCCGCGCATATGCCTTGTCCGCCACCGACGGCTGACCGCCGGCAAGCGAGCCCTCGGGCCAGGAGCGAGCGTCGGCGAGATCGTTGATAACTCGCTTGTCCGCCTGCACAACCCAAACCGACTCGACTGCGGCGACGCCGATGCCTAGTGCAGGGTCATGACCGGTCCGGCTCTCGAACGGCAGGTGCGCGACCGTCATGTCAGGGGCCTCGGCTCCAGATGCTCGACCAACTCGTCACTGATGCTCGACCTAAAGAAGTTCCAACTCAAGCGCTTGAACTCGTCTAGTTGGTGAAGCGCCGCCACCCAGTCCATTTCTTGAGGACGGTCGTCGTAGGCATCGAGTTCGATAAAGTAGACGGACGAAGGATCAATTCGCTGATAGCCGTGCCGGATCGCCATGCGTCCACTCTGCAGCGTGAGGTTGACCTGCTGGACTGTTGATTCCACATTGCCGCCTAGAAGCTCACCGGCCGCGATACCGAG
>JALZJE010000273.1 GCA_030859955.1 Chloroflexota bacterium
CCGCCGCCCGGCTGCCGTCATCACCTTCGGGCCGCATGGCGTCACGGGCCACCCGGACCACATCCTCGTCGGCAGCGCGACCCGGTGGGCGGTCGAGCGCCTGGCCGATGCCGGAACAGCCCCGAACGCGGTGTACGTCATCAGCCCCATCTTCGATCCCAGCGGGAACCGCTACGACCTCTCCGGGGAAGAGCAGTCGGTGACGCATCGGATCGAGATCACCCACGTTGCCGGTCGCAAGATCGAGGCGCTCGGCTGCCACGCCAGCCAGGCGGACCTCGCGGATGAGCTGGCTGCTCTCAGGGCAGCCGCCGACCAGGGCAAACCGATCTACGAGGGGTACCACCGCGTCCGCCCGCTGGTGCCCGCCCCGCACCCGAATTTCGACTCCAGGCTTCTCTGACCGTGGCCCGCCGGTCGGCTCGGAGCCGAGTTGCGTGGGCATTGCTCGGACTCGTGCTTCTCCTCGCGCTTCTTGGCCTGGCGACGATGTCCATGCCGACCTTCTGGTGCTCCCTTGTCGGAACCTGCAACGCGTAGCCTCCCGGATCGGGGCGCTAGGTGACTCGTTGCGCACGGCGTACACTGTGTCCATGACGATCGACGCGAACCTCGGCAAGGTGGACGAGGTGATGACCGCCCTCTACGAGATCCAGGACCCCGAGATCGGGATGAGCATTGTCGACCTCGACCTCATCAAGGCCGTGGAGCTCGGGATCGATGGTGGCCCGACCGAGGTCAAGATGGTGCTCACCACGCCCTTCTGCCCGTGGGCGGGCGAGCTGATCCAGACGGTGAAGGCCAAGACCGAAGAGGTCGTCGGCCCGCCGGTCAAGGTCACCCTCCTCGCGGAGCGCTGGGAGCCACCGCCCGGCCTCTTTTAGGCCGATCCACGGGCTCCGACCATGCGGATCTACACGCGCAAGGGCGATACCGGTACCACCGGCCTGCTGTTCGGCGGCGCCCGCGTGAGCAAGTCGCACACGCGGACGCATGCGTACGGCGCGACCGACGAGGCGGTGTCCGCGCTCGGCCTGGCACGCGCGTCGATCGGTGCAGCCAATGATCGAACCGAGGTTCGCCTCACGGAGCTCATCGTGCGCCTCCAGCGCGAGCTGTTCGTGGTGGGCGCCGAGCTCGCCACGCATACCGATCGTCGCGTCCGCCTGACGGATGGAGTTTCGCGGGTGACGCTGCCGATGGTGGAGGCCCTCGAGGCTGAGATCGACGGGCTCGAGGCGCTCGTCGAGCAGCCGAAGGAGTTCGTCCTGCCGGGCGAGTCCATGACCGGCGCCGCACTCGACCTTGCGCGCACGACGGTCCGGCGCGCGGAGCGTCGGACGGTCGCCCTCGCCGATGAGGGAGGCCTGCCGGATTCACACGTGCTTGCGTACCTCAATCGGCTCGCTGACCTGCTCTTCGTCATGGCTCGCGCCGCCGACGGCGGCTTCCTCGCGCTCCGGGAGTAGGTCGTGTCGTCCCTTCGCTCCCGCCGAAGTCGCCATCCACCGACCGTATCGGTGTTAGGCGCCCAGGAGCGCGTTCGGTGCGTCGCTGTGGCGAAGACTGAGCACGATGCTCACCCTTTCGCGTCACGCTGGCGCTGCGTCGTCCGCCTGACGTCGACACCATCGGTAGATGGCAACCTGGAGACGGCGCTGCCACGGCCAGCCGTTACTACGGGGGCTCGCCGTGCGGATTCCGATGAACTGGCCCGAATGGAATCGTGGAATCTGACGGGATAGAATCTTCCCGGATCGGTGCGCCGATACCCACCCATTGCCATACTCCGCCCGAGGTCTGAACCAGCCATGACCCTGACCGCCACCCGTCGCCAGATGTTCATCGACGGCGACTGGGCCGATTCCGGCAGCGGAGAGACCGCGTCGGTCATCAACCCCGCCACCGAGGTGGAAATCGCCCAGGTGCCGAAGGGTGACGTCGCCGATGTCGATCGAGCGGTCGCGGCAGCGCGTGCTGCTTTCGAGAGCTGGTCGCAGACGACGCCGGCCGAGCGATCGACAGCCCTCTACAGGTTCGCCGATGCGATCGAGGCCGATGCGGAGACGCTGTCCAGCCTCGAGCAGCAGAACGTGGGAAAGCCGAAGGGCGTGGCCGACTTCGACGTCGAGTTCACCGTCGACAACGTTCGCTTCTTCGCCGGCGCCGCTCGGGTGGTGGAGGGCAAGGCCGCGGGCGAGTACGTCAACACGCACACGAGCATGATCCGTCGCGAGCCGGCGGGGGTGGTCGGGCAGGTGGCACCGTGGAACTACCCGCTCATGATGGCGATCTGGAAGCTCGCGCCCGCGCTCGCGGCCGGCTGCACCGTCGTCCTCAAGCCGGCCTCGCTGACGCCGCTCTCGGCGTTGCGACTCGCCGAGCTGGCCGCGGACATCTTCCCCAACGGCGTCTTCAACGTGGTGACCGGACCCGGCGGCGTCGTCGGGCAGCGGCTCATCACCCATCCTGACGTGGACATGGTCAGCCTGACCGGCGACACCGCGACCGGCAAGGAGATCGCGGCTGCCGCGGCGCAGACCGTGAAGCGCGTGCACCTGGAGCTCGGCGGCAAGGCCCCGGTGCTCGTGTATGACGATGCCGACATGGATGCGCTTGCGGAGACGATCAAGCTGGCCGCCTTCTTCAACTCCGGCCAGGACTGCACCGCCGCCACCAGGATCATCGTCATGGGCAAGGGCTACGATCGTGCCCTGGAGGCGCTCGTCCCGGCTGTCGAGTCGATCACGGTTGGCGACCCTGCCTCCGACCCCGAGCTCGACATGGGACCCATGGTCAGCAGATCGCAGCAGGAGCGCGTTTCGGGGTTCATCGACCGTGCCCGCGGATACGGAGCCGAGATCGCGGCCGGCGGCGAGACCATCGGTGACCGCGGCTTCTTCTATCGGCCTTCGATCGTGACGGGGGTGGCGCAGGACGCGGAGATCGTGCAGAACGAGGTCTTCGGTCCGGTCGTCACCGTGCAGCGTTTCGACGACGAGGCCGATGGCCTTGCATGGGCGAACGGGGTCCCGTACGGCCTGGCGTCGTCGGTCTGGACGAAGGACATCAAGCGTGCACTGCGTGCCGCGAAGGCCCTGCGGTACGGCACCGTCTGGATCAACGATCACCTCACGATGGCCTCGGAGATGCCGCACGGCGGGTTCGGCCAGTCGGGGTATGGCAAGGACATGAGCTCATACTCGATAGAGGACTACACCATCATCAAGCACGTGATGGCCAAGATCGTCGACTGACGCCGCGCTACGCCGTCTCACCCATCGCACAGGAGATCCGACATGCCCTCGATCGGTTCGGCGTGAGCTGAATGGTGAACATCGCTGGGACGCCGCCCGGCGCGGGCTGACGCCGGGCATGCGTTACGGCGTCATCATCACCGGTGGCCCGGTGCGCGAGCAGATCGAGCTTGCGCGCCTGGCCGAGGCGGCCGGCTGGGACGGCGTCTTCACCTGGGACGGCATCCATGTCGGCGACGAGATGGAGGTCCACGATCCGTGGGTCCTCATGAGCGCCTTCGCGATGGCGACGGAGCGCGTGCGCATCGGCGCGATCATCCAGCCATTGGCGCGGCGCCGGCCCTGGAAGGTGGCGCGCGAATCCGTCACCCTCGACCACGTCTCCAACGGCCGGTTCGTGCTCTGCGTGGGGCTCGGAGCGGTGGACGACTCCGGCTGGGGCAGGGTGGGCGAGGCCACCGAGCGGCGTGTCAGGGCCGAGCGGCTGGACGAGACACTCGAGATCCTGGCCGGACTCTGGAGCGGCGAGCCCTTCGGGTTCTCCGGCGCGCACTACCGGTTCGAGCCGATGGCGTTCAGGCCCACGCCCGTCGGCGGGCGGCGGATTCCGATCTGGGTGGTCGGCGCATGGCCCTCCGAACGCTCGATGCGGCGCGCGGCCCGGTACGAGGGCCTGCTGCCAAATATCGTCGGCGGCGGGGAGCTCACACCCGCGCTGGTCACCGAGATGCGCGAATGGATGGCCGAGCGACGCGGCGGCGACGACTTCGACATCGTGGTCGAGGGTCGCACCTCTCCTGACGACGACCGGGCCGCCAGTGCCGAGGCAGCGCGTTGGGCCGATGCGGGCGCCACCTGGTGGATCGAATCCGACTGGGAATCGTTCGACCCGGCGCATGCGCGCCGACGCATCGAGGCCGGGCCCCCTGATGCGGGCGGCGCCGGATGAGCACGTGCTGCCGAGCAATGTGGTGACCCATGCGTGGCGGTGCACAGCGAGCGTGCTCCGGAAAACATCAGCACATTGCTGCTACGGAAGTTGTCAGGTGCAGCTCACGCTCAATCCGAGTCGGAGCGGTGGACCGAAGCGGCTCCGCAGTTGCGTCCGATTGATGGGGTCGCTCGTCGGGAGGATTTCAATAAATGCTGCTCCCGTCAGTGCTCGACCACGAGGGCCTCGTTCGGGCGCAGGTCGACGGTGCCGCCGAGTGAGGCGCCGTCGCGATCAGGATGCGTCCCGATCAGCACACGACCCGCCGCGACCCCGTGAATGGAGCGCGGCTCACCGGTGAGATTCAGCGCGATGGTCAGTGTGCCGTCGCTCGAGACGCGCCGGAAGGCAAAGGTCCCTTCAGGCGTCGGGCCGAAGCGCTCGAAGTCGCCGAGAGACAGCACCGGGTGCTCACGCCGGACCCGGATGAGGCGACGGGTCAGGCTCAGGAGCGAGTCGGGATCCTCCCCCTGGCTCGCCACGTTGACGGTGGCCGCATCGGGCGCGAGCGGAAGCCACGGGGCAGCGCCGGCGGTGGTGAACCCAGCGCTGGGTGAGGCGTCCCACTGCATCGGCGAGCGTTCCGGATCGCGTCCGCGGCCCGGCTCGCGACGCTCGAGGGGATCGCGCGCATCCTCGGACGAGACCGGAACGTCGATCATGCCGATCTCCTCACCGTAGTAGATGGTCGGACTGCCCCGAAGGGTGAGCAGCAGCAGCATGCCGGCCATGGCCTGGTCCGGACCGGCGCGACGGGGCGACGCGAACCGCGGCTGGTCATGGTTGCCGAGCACCCAGCTCGCCCACGCCCCGGGCGGCAGGGCGCCCTGCACGCCTTCGACCGCGTCTCGAACCGCATCGGCGGTCCAATCCGCGTAGGTGAGGTGGAAGTTAAAGGGCACATGGATCTCGTCCTGCCGCTCGCCGTAGTAGGCGGCCCACGTGTCGTAGTCCGGGTGGTGCAGCTCGCCGATGCTGACTCGATCGCCCGGGTATGACTCCAACAGACCGCGAAAGGACCGATACAGCTCGTGCATGTCCGGGTGTGCGTGGTCATTGGTGTGGATCTGGTTCGCCCACGATCCGAGCCGGTGCGCCTCGTCGGGTGTGGGGTTGATCGGGTTGTCGCGCAGATCCGGGTCCTTCATCACCATCGGCGCGACGTCGATCCGGAAGCCGTCGACCCCACGTTCGAGCCACCAGCGGGCGACGTCGAACATCGCGGATCGCGTTTCGGGGTTCCGCCAGTTGAGATCCGGCTGCTCACGGAGGAACGTGTGGAGGTAGAACTGCCGCGTCGCGTCGTCCCACTCCCACGTGGGTCCCGCGAACATGCTGATCCAGTTGTTCGGCAGCTCGCCGTTCGGCCCGGGCTCGCGCCAGACGTACCAGTCGCGTCGGGGATTGTCCCGCGATGAGCGCGACTCGATGAACCACGGGTGACGGTCGCTGGTGTGATTGGGCACGTAGTCGACGATCACGCGAATTCCTCGCTGATGAGCCGCCGCGAGAAGCGCGTCGAAATCAGCGAGCGTGCCGAACAGCGGGTCGACATCGGTGTGGTCGACCACGTCGTAGCCGAAGTCCGCCATCGGCGAGGGATAGAACGGGGCGATCCAGATGGCGTCCACCCCCAGCCAGGCGAGATAGTCGAGGCGCCCTGTGATGCCGGCGAGGTCACCGACGCCGTCACCATTCGCATCCGCGAAGCTGCGCGGATAGATCTCGTACACGACGCCGGTCTGCCACCAGCGGGGGTGTTGGTGCTGCATGCCACGAAGGCTAGACCGATGCGGCCTGCTACGATCGGCGCCGATGACTGATGCTTCCGTCCAGACCGATTCACCGGCGCTCGGCGAGCTCGCCCGCGGTCGCACCCCGGCGCTCGATCCGATCGAGCATGACCGGCTGTTCCGCCAGGCGGCCGCCCTGTTCAATGGCGTTCGGTACTGGCACGCCCACGAAGCGTGGGAGACGCTGTGGCGAGCAGCGCCCGACGAGGATCGCGACCTGTACCAGGGCCTCATCCAGGTGGCTGCCGGCCTGCTGCATCTCAAGCGCCGAAACGTGCGGGGCGCCAGCAACAAGCTGCGCGAGGGGGTCGAGAAGCTCCGCGGCTATGGGCCCGCCTACCACGGCATCTTCCTCAATGAGCTGATTCGCGAGGCGAAGCGCCTGCTCGATGATCTCGATGGCGGCATCCTGCCGTACCTCATCCCGCCGGTGATCCGGTTCACGGAGACCGACACGCCCGACTTCAGCCGGTGAGCGAGGACCGGGTCGAGCACGACTCGATGGGCGAGGTCCGGGTCCCCGTAGACGCGAAATGGGGAGCGCAGACGCAGCGCGCGGTCGAGAACTTTCCGATCTCGGGGATGCGCCTGGAGCGATCTCAGATCGAGGCGCTCGCACGCATCAAGGCGGCGGTGGCATCGGTCAAGCGCGAGCTCGGAATGATCGAACCGGATCTCGCCACCGCGATCGGCGACGCAGCCGGCGAGGTTGCGCGTGGCGAGCACGATGATCAGTTTCCGATCGACGTCTTTCAGACCGGGTCGGGCACCTCCAGCAACATGAACATGAACGAGGTGCTGGCGGCGCTGGCGGCCGAGTCGCTTGGGCAGTCAGTCCATCCCAACGACGATGTGAACCATCCGATGTCGTCCAACGACATGTTCCCCGCCTCGATCCACATCGCCGCAACCGCAGGTGTCATCCGGGACCTCATGCCCGCCCTGGAGCACCTCGCGGCCTCCCTCGAACGCAAGGGCGACGAGTTCACCGATGTCGTGAAGTCGGGTCGCACCCACCTCATGGATGCCACGCCCGTCACCCTCGGCCAGGAGTTCGGTGGCTATGCGGCGCAGGTCAGGTACGGCATCGAACGATTGGCAGCCAGCCTGCCGCGTGTGGCGGAGCTCCCGCTGGGCGGCACCGCCGTTGGAACCGGCATCAACTCGCCGGCCGGCTTCGGCGGTCGAGTGATCGCCGAGATCGCGGCCAGCACCGGGCTGCCCCTGACCGAGGCTCGGGACCACTTCGAGGCCCAGGGCGCACGGGACGGGTTGGTCGAGCTGTCGGGGCAGCTACGCACCATCGCCGTCAGCTTGACGAAGATCGCCAATGACCTGCGCTGGATGGGCTCGGGCCCGCGCGCCGGCCTCGGCGAGATCAACCTGCCCGACCTGCAACCCGGCAGCAGCATCATGCCGGGCAAGGTGAACCCGGTGATCCCGGAGGCGACCCTGATGGTCTGCGCCCAGGTCGTGGGGAACGATGCGGCGGTCGCCTGGGGCGGAGCGGCCGGCAACTTCGAGCTCAATGTCATGCTGCCCATGCTGGGCCGCAATATCCTCGAGTCGATTCGGCTCCTCGCCAACGTCATCCGTCTGTTGGCGGACCGCTGCGTCGACGGCATCACCGCCAACGTCGACCAGATGCGCGAGTATGCCGAGAGTTCGCCGGCCATCGTCACGCCGCTCAACCGGCATCTCGGCTACGAGGAGTCGGCCAGCATCGCCAAGCAGGCGCTCGCCGAGCGCAGGACAATCAGGGAAGTCGTCATGGCACGCGGCCATGTCGCGGCCGGCCGCCTCACCGAGGACGAGCTGGACGAGGCCCTCGACGTCAGGCGGATGACGCACCCGTAGCCTTCACTTGCCTCGGTCGGAACCGGGCTCCGGGAGCCATGCGTACGCGAGCGGGGACGGCGGGCCCTGCCCCATCCCATCGGTTTGCGCGTGGAGCCAGACCAGCAGATCACCGGCGAGGTGCGGTCGCATGATGCTGTCAATGCCGTTGTCGTAGCGAGCGATGGTGCGGCTGGCGCCTCGCGCCAGGTCATGCACAGCAAACTTGGATGAGTCCGCGCCCCACATCGCAACGAACCTGCCGCCGCCCGACGGATAGTTCACGTATTCCTGGGGGCCGACACGAACGGTGGAGATCTTCTGTGTCTCGAACGTGTACCTGAACAGGCGGCCCCAGTTGAACATGGCGAACCCGGCGTCCGGTTCTTTCCAGACGACGCCATCATCGTTGAGGACCGGCATGGTGGCGTTCCCCGATGTATCGAGCTGCACGGGCACGGCACCGGGCGTGTCGAAGTCGAGCAGCATCACATGGCGCACGTCCTCAATAGGGTCGGCGCCGATGGCGACGTCCACGTAGGCGACATCGTCGGCATACAGCGACGGGAGCCAGAATGCCCGCTCCGCGGCATCCGCCTCGGCCAGGAGGCGCGGATCCCAGCCCGGCGCCTCGGCCACCCAGAGCTGGCTGACCGCGACGGTCTCACCCGCACCGCGGCCGAATGATGTCCATGCCACGCGTCCCGCATCGACGTCG
This sequence comes from Chloroflexota bacterium, assembly GCA_030859955.1. Taxonomy (GTDB): domain Bacteria; phylum Chloroflexota; class Limnocylindria; order QHBO01; family QHBO01; genus JACDBZ01. Next base: position 8,596 of record JALZJE010000273.1, read on the forward strand.
AATGAAGGGACAAGGCTGGGAATGTCCTCGTCGCCGGGATGCGAGTCGAGCAGGAGTGGCTCGCCACCCGGTTCGGTCAGCAGCCACAGGTTCCACCAGCGTTCCCCGAGCGAACTGATCTCGGAAAATGCCCATAGATCGGTATCGCCGGCAATCTTGGCCAGCTGGCGGTCGCGCTCCGGATTGCGCCACAGGAGCTCGGGCTCGGGCTGTCCGGGGATGTATCGCCACAGGTCGGGGGCTCCGTCGCCGATGGGCCCGTCAAGAACTCCCGACGAGTAGATGACGGCATAGCTGTCGCTGGCGAAATCCAGCATCGGCCAGAGCCAGTCCGGGTTGATCTGCCCGATCTCCAGCTCGAGACGATTCGGGCTCGGCCGCACCGCCAGCTCACTCGCGGACGGGGACGCAGCCGTCGAAGCCGATGCGAACGGAGATGCGCTCTGGACTGCCGACGGGCTCGGCGTGTGCGTCGGGGCGACCGCCGACGGCGCCGGGGTGGCGGCCGTGCAGGCCACCACCCCTCCGACGAGCAGCGCGGGGAGTGCCGCGAAGCAGCGTCGTCGATCCATCACCACACGATCCGCCGCGTGTGCTCAGCGATCAGCGCGGCGATGTCGCGCGTTGGATCCCAGAACTTTCCGGTGCTCCCACCTTCGTCCCGAGACGAGTCGGTGTAGTAGATCCGGGCGAAGGTCGTGCCGGTGTAGTTCCCGTACCACCCGTACGCGGCGATCCAGTGGCCGATCGAGACCACCGGCTTTGCCCAGCTGATGAGGTAGTAGCGCGAGTTCGGATCGTGTGGCTTGACCGGAATGGCGAGCGGCATCTTCGAGCTGCTCACGTTGCTGCGGACGAAGCCCTGGAGCTCGTCGCCCGTATGGCCGTCGTCGTTGCGATCACGCACATCGCTCACCACCCAGTCCCACCCTGCCGGCCGGCGCGGGGAGTTCTGCGTGCCGAGCTCGAGACCGTCCTCGAGCTCGGGCGCGCTCGTGCCACCGTTGATGTCCGTCTGCATCCAGCCCGCGATCTTGGCCTGCGTGTACTTGTTCCCGCCCGAGCCCACGGCCCAGCTGTAGTTCGCGATGACCTGGCCGGTGGCAGGCCCACAGTAGATGCTCTTCGTCTGGTCGCGGGCCTCGACCGACACGTACCCCTGCGGGACGTAGCACGCCTCCGTCTCAGCCTGCGTGCTGTCGCCGGTGGGCGTGACGCACGAGAGCGTCATGAGGTCCGTTCCGTCGGCCGCGACGGATGCGAGGTAGAGATCTGACGCGACAATCTTGCGCTCGGCCGCGGCCAGCTCATCCGACGTGAGCGGCCTCTCCGAGATGGGTTCGGTGGGCGGTCTGGTTGGTTTCGCCGCCGACACTGGTCCGGCCAGCATGGCGCTCAACACCAGCCCACCCAGGGCGGCGCGTGCGATCCGGGTTCTGAACATGGGGGCAGCCTCCTGTCTCGATGGAGGCGAGCCGGCGTTCGCGGACGGATGTCCGGTGGCGTTGTGGCCATGGTGCTCCACAGCCTATTAGCAGCCGCTTACTGGCCGCTTATCGGGCCGACCGCCATCGGCGCATGAAAACGCCGACCCGTTTCCGAGCCGGCGTCTTCCCGATCCGTCGTGTCGGGGTGCCACTACTTCAGCCCCGTTATCGTTGGATTTCAGGAACCCAACACGACGGTTCTTCAATTGTTCACGGATGATGCCGTCGGCAGGCCGGACGCGGCTAGGGGCGAATGTCCCGGTTGTGGCGGGAAGATTGGTCCGATTCGGTCTGGCCGACGGCGACGAATGGTCGGTCAGGAGCATCGGCTCCGGGCTCGCTGACCACGACCACGTCGGCGCCAACCGAGGTGATGCGGTCGGCCGCAATGACGTCGCTCTTCTCGAACAGCCCGCCACCGATCTGAATCGCCGCCACCCGCCGCGCCTGCACGTCGATGGCAAAGTCGGCGATCGTGCCGACGAGCGAGCCATCCTGAGTCACCACCTGCCGTCCAACGAGGTCGCGGCCACCGCTGCGCGCCTCACGGATCTCGCCAGCCACCGCCTCCGGCGTATGAGCCACCGCCTCCCCTTCCACGGTGATCGCGTCACTCCCGATCGATCGAACATCGGCGATCTCGACGATGGTCTCGTTGCGGTTGAGGAACGTGCCCTCCTTCATCACGAATCCCAGCACGCGCCCATCGTCCGGCGACACCACGATCTCATCGGCATTTCCGAGCTTTGCACCGTTCTTGACGTCGACGATCGCGATACCCCTGAGCTCTTTCGCGTTTCTCATCATCGTTCTCCTCCTTCCCCCTCCGTTCTGCAAGGCACGTTCCCCCGTACAATCGGCACCTCCTTGCAGACGAATGGAGAGCCGACCACCGTGTCCCGCACGTACCGCAACCTGATCGGCGCCGATTGGAAGGACGCCGCATCAGGTGCGACCTTCACCAGCGTCAGCCCGGCCGATCACGACGAGGTGATCGGCGAGTTTGCCGCCTCCGGCCCGGCTGATGTCGAGGCAGCCGTCGAGGCGGCAGCCCGAGCGTTCCCGGCATGGAGCGCCATGCCGGCCCCGAAGCGCGGCGAGATCCTGTTTCGCGTCGCGCGAACGCTGGCGGAGCACAAGGACGAGCTCAGCACGCTCATGACGCGCGAGATGGGCAAGGTCCTGCCCGAGGCGCGCGGTGACGTGCAGGAAGCGATCGACGTGGCGTACTACATGGCGGGCGAGGGGCGGCGCCTGTTCGGGCAGACCGTGCCGTCGGAGATGCCGAACAAGTTCGCGATGGCCATCCGCCGGCCGATCGGCGTCGTGGGCATCATCACGCCCTGGAACTTCCCGGTGGCGATTCCCGCGTGGAAGCTGTTCCCCGCGCTGATCTGCGGGAACACGGCGGTCATCAAGCCAGCTTCCGACACTCCCGCCTGCCTGGTCCGATTCGTGGAGCTGTTGATCGAGGGCGGCCTGCCTGACGGCGTCGTCAACGTCGTGACGGGTTCCGGCGCGGAGGTCGGCAACGCCATCGTCGATCATCCAGACGTCAAAGTCATCAGTTTCACCGGTCACACCGACACCGGCGTCGAGATCAGCACCCGCGCGGCGAAGAATCTGAAGCGGGTGAGCCTGGAGCTCGGTGGGAAGAACCCCATCGTCATCTGGGAGGACGCCGACCTCGACCTCGCCCTCGACTCGGTCGTCTGGTCGTCATTCGGCACCAGCGGCCAGCGCTGCACGGCGGCCTCGCGCCTGATCGTACATCGGGCCATTCACGACGACTTCGTGCACCGGCTTCAGCAGCGCGTCGGACAGCTCGTCCTCGGCGACGGACTGGACGAGAAGACCGATGTCGGTCCCGTCATCAACGAAGCCGCCGTCGAACGCATCGCTGCCTACGCCGCCATCGGGCGAGATGAGGCCGATCTGGTCATCGGCGGCGAGCCCGCTCGGGACGGGAACCTGGCGAAGGGCTCCTTCTTCAAGCCGACGATCTTCACCGAGGTCAAGCCCGATGCGCGCATCGCGCAGGAGGAGATCTTCGGGCCGGTCGCATCGGTCATTCCGGTGACGGAGTGGGAGGAGACCGTGCGAATCGTGAACGCCGTCAAGTACGGGCTGTCGACCTCGCTCTTCACGCGCGATATCAACCTCGCGTTCCGTTCCATCCGCGACTTCGATTCGGGGCTGGGATACGTGAACCACGGCACCATCGGCGCTGAGGCCCACCTGCCGTTCGGTGGCACCAAGGCCACCGGCAACGGGCACCGGGAAGTAGGCCAGGCCGCGCTCGACTTCTTCAGCGAGTGGAAGAGCGTGTACATCGACTATTCGGGCAAGCTGCAGCGCGCGCAGATCGATACGACCTTCGTCGACGAGGAATGACTCCCCTGCGGAGTATATACATATATACTCCGCGAGATAGGAAGCCCCGACCAGTACTTGGTTGCCCCCGAGCGGTACAGATGGGAGCATGCCCGCGATGCAGCTCCCGTACTTCCCGCTCCACACGGTCGTGTTCCCGCACTTGCCGCTCCCGGTGCATGTCTTCGAGGAGCGGTACCGCGCCATGGCGACCGACCTGATGGCGGACGGCTCGCCGTACGCGGGCCGTTTCATCGTCAGCATGATCGTCGACGGGGCGGAGGTCGGAGGAGAGGCCGCCACACGTCCGATGGGCACCATCTGCGAGGTGCGCAGCGCTGAGCGATTCCCTGACGGCCGCTGGGTCCTGCTTGCCGTCGGCGTTGGACGCGCGCTCCTTGGCGAAGTCGATCGGAGCGGCCCGTACGCGGTCGTGGAGGTCGACCCGCTCGACGAACCGGTGGGCGACGGCGCCGACACGCTGCTCGCACCCGCGCAGCGTGCGCTGGATCGGTACATGGCAACCGTGAAACGTTTTGTGGTGCGCACCGCGTCTGTACGCCATGAGTCGCAGGAGACCACCGACGTGGCCGCATCTCTTGACATGATGTTGAAGCCGATCCAACTGCCCGTTGACCCGGTCGCGGCAAGCTATGCCATCGGCGGCCTTCTCCAGATCGAGCTCAGCCGAAAGCAGCACCTGCTCGAGCTTCCCGATGCAGCGACGCGCCTCCGCGCCGAGGTCGACCTCCTGCGACGCGAATCGAGCCTGCTCGACGATGGCGCTCTTCCGCCGGTCCAGGCCTCCGACATCGGCTACAACCCGAACTAGTCCGATGCGTCACGCCACCCGCGCCCCGATCCTGCTCGTCGTGCTGATCGTCCTGGGGGCATGCTCCACGCCAGCCGTGACGACGTCGGCCCCGCCGTCCGCCGGTGGAGCAGCCTCCATTCCCGGCGCGATCGCCACACGGTCACCTCTTCCATCCTCGTCTGTCGATCCGACATCGAGCGCATCGCCGGTGCCGAGCGCGTCACCCTCCTCGACCCCGTCGCCAGATCCGACAGAATCGCCCGAGCCAACCCAGGCCCCCGTTGCGGGCACGACGTACACCGTGCAGCGCGGCGACTCGCTGGCTGCCATCGCGCGTGCCTACAGCACGACCAGCCAGCAGCTCCAGGCCCGGAACGCAGCGCGCTACCCGTCGCTTGCTGGGAATCCCAATGTGATCGAGCCCGGGTGGGTCCTGGTGGTCAGCGGAGACGCGAACGTCACGCCGCGCCCGGCTCCCGTTCCGACCGCGCCACCCGCAACGACAAGGCCGACCTCGCCTCCGCCGCCACCGCCGAGTGCTTCCGGCTGCACCGCCAACAACCGCGTAGCGGCCGGATCGGCGCAAACCTTCCGCACCATCTCGAATGCTGGACCCGGCGTCGCACTGACGTTCGACATGGGTGGCCGGATGGATCCGGCGGTCGACATCATGAACTTCCTGGTCGCCAACCGGGTATGCGCCACGATCTTCGCCACCGGGATCATGGCCCAGACGCCGCGAGGGGCGCAGGTCATGGCCATCATCAAGGCACGTCCTGACCTGTTCGAGATCGCCAACCACACGATGTTCCATTGCGACCTCGTGCGCGGTGGCGGGGGCTCACCATCGACCGCCCCCTGTGCCGGCGGACCATTCAGCGCCGATCGGGTTCGCAAGGAGCTCGCCGATGCCGAGGTCATCCTCCGCAATGGAACCGGCCAGAACCCGCAGCCTTATTGGCGTCCGCCCTACGGCTCGATCAGCGACGGGGTCATCAACGCGGCGGCATCGGTCGGGTACACCAAGACCTTCATGTGGGACGTGGACACGGTCGACTGGAAGCCGGTCAGCGACGGCGGTCCGTCCGCCGAGCAGATCGCGGCGAAGGTGATCGGCAACTCGGTGAACGGCTCGAACGTGCTGTTCCACCTGGGTGGCTACGAAACCCTCGATTCATTGCGCCTGATCATTCCCGGCCTCCGCGACCGCGGCTTCAAGCTCACGAGCCTGTCCGATCTCCTGAACTAGGCTGCCGATCAGTTCGTTCCGTGCGACGCGGCCGTCCTGGCACGCTGAGCGAGCGAACGAGCGACGTTGCCCGGCGAGGACGCCAGATTCGAGACCTCCTGCACGCTGAGCGAGCGGAACGGGCGAAGGAGGGCCGGCGAGAACACTGATGAGCGACGCCTGGCACGCTGAGCGAGCGAATCGGCGATTTAGAACTCGAAGACATCAATAACCGCTGCCTTCGGTGATCAGTCCGCACGCCCAGGGAGCGAATAGCCGATCCAAGAGCCCGAAGACACCGTCAACCGCTGCCTTCGGTGATCAGTTCGCACGCCCAGCGAGCGAAACCCCCCACGCGCGCACGGGCTGCTGTGATACTCAGCGACTCACTGCGCCGGCGGATAGCGCCTCGCCGAAGATCCGGACCGCGGCATCCACGGAGGCGGAGTCCACGATCAGCGGTGGCGAGAAGCGCAGGGATGATTCGCCGCACTCGAGGGTCAGGAGCCCAAGGCGGAAGGCCGCTTCCTGGATGGCCTCGGCCGTCTGATGCGAGTCGAATTCGACGCCGAGCATGAGTCCAACGCCCCGGATGTCGCGCACGGAATCCACGCCGGCAGCAACCTCCTCGAGGCCCGAGCGTAGTCGTGCACCCATCGCGGTGGCGTTGGCCATTCCCTCGGACTCGATGATGTCGACCGTCGCCAGCCCCGCGGCAGCGCAGATCGGGTTGCCGGCGAATGTCGAGCCGTGCGCCCCCGGAGGCCAGGTCCACACCGACTCGCGCGCGATGAAGGCGCCGATGGGCATGCCCGAGGCGATCCCCTTGGCGGTGGTCAGGATGTCCGGCTCGACGCCGGTGTGATCGATCGCCCACCATGAGCCGGTGCGTCCCATGCCGGACTGGATCTCATCGGCGATGAGGAGGATGCCATGCTCGTCGCAGAGCCCGCGCAGGCCCTCCATGAACGCCTGCGGCGCGGGGAAGTAGCCACCCTCGCCCTGGATCGGCTCGACGACGATGGCGGCAACGTCAGAAGGTGAGATCTGGCGTCCGAAGATGGTGTTGCGCAGGTGGGCAAGCTCGGCTGATCCGTCGCCGCCCGAGTGTTCCCGCCAGGAGCGGATCCGCGGAAAGGGTGTGTGATGGACCATCGGGATGAGGGGTCCGAAGCCCGCGCGCTGCTTGACCTTTGAGTTGGTCAGCGACAGGGCACCCATGGTGCGGCCGTGGAAGCCGCCCTCGAAGGCGATGATTCCGGACCGATGCGTGTGGTATCGGGCGAGCTTGATGGCACCCTCGACCGCCTCCGTCCCCGAGTTGGTGAGAAAGACGCGGGCCTTTTCCTTGAACGGCGCGATTCCCGTCAGGCGCTCCATGAACTCGGTGTAGCGCGGCTCGTAGAAATCGGTGGCGGCGATATGGATGAGCCGATCCGCCTGCTCCTTGATCGCGGCGACCACCTTCGGATGCGAGTGGCCGGTCGAGCACACCGCGATGCCGGCAGCGAAATCGAGGAAGCGGTTGCCGTCGACGTCGGTCACGACCATGCCGGACCCGGACTCGGCGACGAGCGGGTACGCGCGGGTGAGCGAGGGCGAGGCGACAGCCTCATCGCGTGCGATGAGTGCGCGGGCTTTTGGGCCCGGCAGCTCGGTGACGATGTGCGGCGCTAGCTGCTCTTGGGCAGCCGCAGGCGAGGGTGTTGCTTCGAGGGTAGTCATTGGGTAGCACTCCGGATTCGGAGCGGCGCGTCCTGCCCGCGCACCTTGGCTAGTCCGCTGCATCCTAGCAGGCGTCTCCCGGTCTGCTAACCCCCGGTCATCGGATGGTGGGACGACGAGCGCGCTCGTTGCCGATGGCCCACAGGCTGGCACCCAGTCCGACGGCCGCCGCCGCGAAGAGCGGGCCGCCGCCGAACGCGTTCGCCCACGCCAGGCCGGCGAGCGCGATGCCGCTGCCGATGGCCGACATGATGATGACGTTCCCGGGATCGCCACGCACGCGTCCGGCCAGGTACGCAACGACGACGCCGGTGACGAAGCCCGCGATCGCGAGGGGGCTGAACAGGATGTCGGTGGGGATCATGGGGCCATCATCGTACGACCCGTCGCCCGGACGCGATTGCCTCGCCGATAAGCCCCGGTCCGGCGTAGATCAACCCGGTCCACAGCTGGAACACATCAGCGCCGGCTTCGATGACACCATTCAGGTCTCCCACTGCGCCGATGCCGCCGGATGCGACGATCGTCAATCGGTCCCCCGCGAGGTCCCGCGTTCGGGCGATGCGGTCCTGGGTACGCAGCCGGAGCGGACGGCCCGACACACCGCCGGGTTCGAACCGCGATGCCGAGCGCAGTCCGTCCCGTGAGAGTGTCGTGTTCGAGAGGATCACGCCGCTCGCCGGCGAGACGACGAGCGCGCCGAGAACCTCGTCGAGCTGCGCCAGCTCGAGGTCGGGCGAAAGCTTCACGAGGATCGGCGGTCGGGGGGCCGCGGCGTGCACCGCGCCGAGGAGATCGAGCAACCGACCGGGTTCCTGGAGGTTCCGCAGGCCCGGAGTGTTCGGGCTGCTGACGTTGATGGCGAGGTAGTCGGCGACATCGGCGACGGCTCGGGCCGCGGCGGGGAAGTCGGAGTCATCGCCGTCCCGGTTGCGACCGATGTTGACGCCGATGACGAAACCGTCGGGTAGCTTCGGCCGCGCGTGGCGAATGCGGTCCGCCAGCGCATCGGCACCAAGGTTGTTGAAGCCCATGCGGTTGATGAGCGCCTCGTCCGCCGCCAGGCGGAACAGGCGCGGCCGGGGACTGCCCGCCTGCGGGCGGGGGGTGACCGTCCCGAGCTCGTCGAAGCCGAAGCCGAGTGCTGCCCAGGCGCGGATGGCCATACCGTCCTTGTCGAAGCCGGCGCCCACGCCGATCCGGTTGCGGAAGCGCAGTCCCATGAGCTCGAACGGATGACGCGCGGCGTCGACGGATGAGGCGCCGGAGGCGAAGGCACACAGGGCCCGACCGGGTGGGTTCCGTCCGAGGAACGCCAGGGCCGAGAGGGTGGCGTGATGGATGCGCTCGGGGTCGATGCGGAAGAGGAGCGGCCGGGCGGCGCGGTAGGCGGCAGTGCGCCAGGCGCTCACGATGGCTCAGTCGTCGCGTGCGCGCGGGAAGGCCATCTCCTCCGGGTAGACCGGCGGCAGCAGCTCGCCGGCGTCATCGAGCGAGGGACGCGCGGGATCCGGCGACATGTACTCGTGCCAGACCTCGGCGCCGGCCGTCGGCGGATCATCGAGCTCCTTGATGGCAACGATGCCCTCAAAGCGGATGGACCCCGTCTCGCCGTCATCGGTCTCGAACTCGTCCTCGTACTGTGGTGCCATCTCCACCGCCCGACCGAGCGCCGCCTCCTCATCGGACCCGTCCACCAGGATCACGCGATCCTCGACCAGCGTCGCCGTCTCGGGGTCACCCGCCAGGTAGGCGTAGCGGAGCTGCACCGCGAACCAGCCGGAGGGCTCGACGATGGTGGCGTCGGAGGTCACAGCGTCGGGGCTTCCTCGCCGATGACGGTCTGCGACTGCTCCCGCAGGAACTGCTGCACGTAGTACGGTCCGAGCCCGCTCTTGCCGGACGAGCCCGACCCCTTCCAGCCACCGAAGCTCTGGATGCCCGGCCAGGCACCGGTCGTGGCACCGGCGCGCCGATTCACGTAGACCACACCCGCCTGGATCGTGTCGAGGAAGCGCTTCACCTCGGCGTCGTCCCGGCTGAAGATGCCCGCGGTCAACCCATAGGCGCTGGCGTTGGACTCCTCGAGTGCCTGGTCGAGCGAATCGACCTCGCCGATGACGAGGAAGGGCACGAACAGCTCGTCCCGGAACAGTCGGTGATCGAGCGGCAGGCCGGTGACGACCGTTGGCGTTGGGTAGAAGCCGCGCTCGGTGTCGCCGTCGCGCAGGATCTCGCCGCCGATCTCGATGGTGCCCCCATCGGCCTCCGCGTCGCTGGTGGCTTTCGAGAACGTGTCGAGCGCGCGCTGGTTGATGACGGGCCCCATCCATGTCTCGCGCCTGGTGGGATCGCCGACGGCGATGCCACGAGTCTTCTCGACGAGCCGGTCCACGAATTCGCGGGCGACCTGCCGATCGACGTACACGCGCGAATTGGCGCTGCATTTCTGTCCGTCGAAACCGAATGCGGAGCGCATGACGCCCTCCGCGGCCTCGTCGAGATCCGCGCTGCGGGTGACGATCGCCGGGTTCTTACCGCCCATCTCGGTGATGATCGGGCGCGGGTAGTCCTTCGTGAAGCTGCGATACAGCTTCATGCCGACCTCGTACGAGCCGGTGAAGACCATGCCGTCGATGCCGGGATTCTCCTGGAGCTCGGCACCGACCGTCTCTCCGGGCCCGGTGACGAGGTTGAAAACACCATCCGGCAGGCCAGCGTCTCTCAGCGCCTCGCCGAACTTCCAGCCGCTCAGTGGCGCGTCGGAGGATGGCTTGAGGACGACCGTGTTGCCGGCGATCATGGCGCCGCCCGCCGGGCCGCCCGCCAGCGCCATGGGGAAGTTGAACGGGCTGATCACGCCGAACACGCCGTACGGGC
>JALZJE010000357.1 GCA_030859955.1 Chloroflexota bacterium
CGCTTCCGGTGCGCGCCCCGTAGGCGACGATCTTCTCCACCCGTTTGCGACGCAGGCGCTCGTAGGCGGCCAGCGCATCGGGGATCGAGGGCAGGTCGCGCAGCGCCTTGGCCAAGATGACGCCATCCTCGGCGGCCATCGCGGCCCCCTGGCCGGAGGTTGGCGAGGGAGCGTGGGCCGCGTCGCCGATGACCACCATCGGTCCGCGATACCAGGCCGGCAGGTGCGGCAGGTCGTAGGTGTTATCCCCCGCCAGCTCCAGCTCGCCGGCGGCGATGAGCCCGACGGTGGGTCCGGCGTCATCGCTGAACAGCGTAAGCAGCTGGCGCTTCCAGCCCTCGACGCTGGTGGAGTTCCGCTCGGCGCGGCTGATCTCGGGGCGCGGCCAGTTCACGAACCACACGACATCCCCGTCCGGAACGACGTGGTAGCCGAAGAAGGCACGCCGTCCGAAGATCATGTGCCAGGCCTCCGGCTGGGCATCCAGCCTGGCGCCGCGCGTGATCCCGCCGAAGTTCGTCAGCCCGACGTAGCGCCCGTTGGGCGCCGACGGGTCGATCAGGCGGCGCGCGACGGAATGGATGCCGTCGGCCCCGATCAGCAGATCGCCGCGGGCCTGGCTGCCGTCGGCGAACGTCGCGCTCACCCGGCCCGCGGTGTCGACCCTGGCATCGGCCAGGCGGCAGCCGAACTTCACCGCGATCCCACGACGCAGGGCCTCGTCCATCAGCAGCCGGCTGAGGCGGGTGCGCTTCATGGTGTGCGCCGGGATCGCGGCCTGCAGCGGTGCGCCGAGCGTGGCGCTGCCCAGCACGCGCCCGTTGGCGCTCCACAGGATGTTGCGCCGCGTCGGAAAGCCGGCCTGGGTGGTGAGTTGCAGGACGCCTACCGCGTCGAGCGCGTCGAGCCCGTTGGGCGAGATGGTGAAGTAGGAGCCGACATCCGCATCCGTCTGCGGGTGCGACTCGAAGATCGCCGCCTCGATGCCCGCCTGCTGCAGCGCCATGGCCGCCACGGGGCCGGCGACGCCCCCGCCGGCGATAAGTATCCGCACCGTGCTATCCTCTCTAGGTTTTCTGCTATCGCGACTATCGAATAGTTCGGAAAGCGAAGGATAACGTGGCGACGAAAGCGCGTCAACTGCTCATCGCCGAGGCCGGCATGGCGATGCAGGCCTATCAGCGCAGCACCCAGGCCTTCGACGACGCGGTGGGCCGGGCGCTCGGGCTCAACCCGACCGACCTGCGCTGCCTGGACTGGCTGGTCGACGGGCCCAAGGCGGCCGGGGAGCTGAGCGCGGCCACCGGCCTGTCGACCGCCGCCACCACCGCGCTGATCGATCGGCTCGAGCGCAGGGCCTTCGTGCGGCGCGTGCGCGACGCTGTGGATCGGCGCCGGGTGCTGGTCGAGATGACGGCGGATGGCGCCGAGCGGGTCGGCGCCTACTACGGTCCGCTGCTCAGAGAGGGCAGCGCGACCCTCACCGACCTCAGCGACGACCAGATCAGGCTGATGCGCGACTGGCTGCTGGCCGCTCGCGAGCTGACCGACCGGCATTGCGAGCGCATCCGCGGCGCATAACTCGTTCGGCACCACCATGCTGGATTCACCCCAACGGCCTGCTGACTTACCAGTACGTCGTGCGGCGTGGCGTCAGGCGCTACCCGGGTAGCCTAGTCGTCGCGGGGCACATGCGTACTGGGTATGGAGCTGGCTCACCATCAAATAAAGGAGGATCGGAAGATGCCCGCACTCGTGGTTCGGATGTGGCATGGCCGTGTACCACGCCAGAAGGCGGACGCCTATATGGAATTGATGCATGACGTCGCCCTTCCTGACTACCGATCGGTAGCTGGGAATCTCGAGGCGCACGCGCTACGGCGCGACGACGGCGACGTAAGTCATATCGTGATGCTGACTTTTTGGGAGTCGCTCGACGCGGTGCGCGCCTTTGCCGGTGAGCCAGTCGACGCGGCGAAGTACTACGACTTCGACGCGGACTATCTGCTCGAGTTCGAGCCGACCGTGCTCCATTACTCGGTCTACTGACCAAAGTCTGGCCGCTCGCGAGCTGACCGACCAGCATCGCGAGCGCATCCGCGGCGCATAGGCGGATCGCGTTGATGCCGGACGCCTCCGCCGTCGCCGCTCTAGCGGCGAGGCTCGGCCGCCTCAGCGGGTGGCCTCGTCAGTTTCCGGTTCGGGGAGCGTCGGGTGTTCGGTCGGATAGAGCCCGACGGCGAAGCCATAGACCGTGTCGCCCGTGCGCGGAAGCTGGGCGAACTCGCTGAGGAGGTCCTCCACGCGCGCCCAGAACTCGCGGGCCTGGTCGCGCGTGATCCAGGCGTGGCGTGACACCGAGCGCAGCGTATCGGCCTCGTGGGCGGCGACCGACTCGACCGCCGCCTCGGAGAGGGCGTTGTAGTGGACGGCGAGCGGCTCGTCACCCGGGCGGTTCAAGACGCCGACCATGAACAGCCGCGCCGTGCGGCCGTAGGAGCGCTCGTCGATGGCCCGCACGCGCCGGGTGCGGACGACGCGAAGCAACTCCGCGTCGACCAGCACGTTGACGTGGTGCGCCACGCTGCTCTTGGGCCGCCCGACAGCCGTGGCGAGCTCGGCCACCGTCGCCGCTCGCTCGAGCAGCAGGTCGAGGATCGTGCCCCGCAGCGGATCGGCGATCGCGCGCAGCTGCGCGGGCGTCGTCAGCTCGCGCCGCTCGTCGAGATCGTAGTCGGGTATCCTCGTATTGATCGGCATCTCCCGATTGTTCTATACTACTCGATCATTAGGTGATCGTGGCCCTAGCCATGGTCGCAGACCAGCACAAGAGCACGCCGAAGGAGCAACCATGGCTGGCCAACAAGGAACGAACTCCGCGCCGATCATCCTGGTTCCCGGCTTCTGGCTGGGCGGATGGGCCGGGGACGAAGTTGCCGAGGCGCTGCGTGCCGACGGCCACGACGTGACGGCCCTGACGCTCCCCGGCCTCGAGTCGACCGACACCGATCGGTCCGCGATCACCCTGGACGACCACATCACCGCGATCGTTGACGCCATCAAGGCGGCCGACACTCCGGTCGTGCTCGCCGTCCACGGCGCTGCCGGGTTCTCCGGCTATGCCGCCAGCGATCGCGTTCCGGGCCGCATCGCGGCGATGATCTACGTCGACACCGCGCCCGGAAAGGGAGCGCTCGATCCCGAGTTCGACGGCGCCGCAGAAGCCGATGGCCTGGGAGGAGATCGAGGCGGAGGAGAACCTCGACGAGCTTCAGCGAGGCGCACAAGCAGACCTTTCGTGAGCGGGCGGTCCCGCAGCCGGGCGCCCTGATTCGCGAGGGTGCTGAGTTGACGGATACCGCGCGGCTCGACATCCCATCCATCGTGATCTGCACCGGGTACACATCCGAGCAGTATCAGACCTACGCCGGGGAGCACCCGGACTGGGCGTCTCTGGCCGGCCTCGCTGAGCTACGGAGCGTCACCTGGGTCGACCTGCCGACCAGCCACTGGCCGATGTGGTCGCGTCCGCGGGAGCTTGCCGCGATCATCGGCCGTGTCGCCGAAGAGAATCCCCATGACTGAGAGCATCGAGGTGACGACCGAAAGCAACGTGCGGGTGATCCTGGAGATCGGCAAGAAGCGCCGGGTCGTGGCCGGTGCAATGGACTGGCCCGGCCTCGATCGCTGGGGGACTTCGGAGGAAGATGCGCTGGCCAAGCTCTCGTCGTACCTGCCGCGGTACGCCGGCGTCGCGGAGCGGGCCGGCCTGGCGAGCACGTTCGCGCGGGCGCACGACGTGGAGGTCGTCGAACGCGTGCCCGGATCAAGCTCGACCGATTTTTGAGGCATCGCCCACGTGCCATCGGACATCGAGCGCGAGGTGCTGTCAGTGAAAGACCTCGAGCGGCGGCTCGACCTGCTGCGCGCCTGCTGGGAGTGCTTCGACGACGTCGCGGCGCGGGTCTCCGAAGAGCTCCAGCCGCAACCGGGTGGCGGTGGCCGCAGCCGCGACTCGATCATCCGTCACGTGTACGGCACCGAACCGCAGAACTGGTCTCGCAAGGTCGGCGTCCGGACCCCGCTCGAGGTGGTGTTCAGCCCGGACGGCCTCGCGGCGCATCGGCGGGAATATCTCGATGCCATCCGCGCCCACAACGCCGAGGGCAAGGCAGCGCGGACCTGGCCGATCCAGTTCCTGATCCGTCGCACCGCCCACCACGTCATGGATCACGCCTGGGAGTTGGAGGACCGCGACGTCACGGCGTGATGAACCGACCCACCGCCCGCGTGGCCGCCCCATGGGAGCGAGGCTCCTTCGTCGGCATGGTTCGCGTGCCTTCAGGAGTCGACTCGGCGCCTCCAGTGGTATCTCCGCATCTTGTCGCGGCTGCCGCAGGTCGCCATGTCGCACCAGCGCCGGCTGCGATTCCGGCTGACGTCGAGGAATAGCCACCCACAGCCGGGACACTCCTTGACGTCCGCCACGTCCGCTGAGGTTACGAGCATTCCGGCATCGTGGGCGATCCGCCAGAGCGGGCCTCGCAGATTGGCCGTCACGTCCCACGACGGCACCACGGCGTCGACCGTGCGTTCCCACCTTGCGCGGACGAATAAGGGCTCCAATAAGGGCTCCTGGAAACGGCCAAAGAGGTGAACGGGGCGGCGCTTCACATTAGAGCGGCTCTGAGGTCTACCGTTTGTCAATGCGGATCGGATCATTGGCCCGCCGGCTCGGCATCAGCCCGCACGCCATCCGCTTCTACGAGAGCCGCGGGCTGCTCCCGGCGCCCGGGCGCGGCAGCAACCGCTACCGCGACTACACCGACGCCGACGCTGAGCGGCTCCGCTTCTTAATCGGCCTGCGGCAGCTCGACATCAGACTCGGGCGAGCTGGCGACGATGTGTACCGCTGGACGCTGCAATGAGATCTCCGGGGAGCTGCGGACGCTGCTCGCCGAGAAGCGCCGAGAGCTGGCGCATCGGATGGATGAGATGCGCTTCCTCGACGAGCGCATGACTCACCTTGCCGGCCAGCTCGGCCACGGCACCGCGCCTCGAAGCCTGATCGGTCTCGGAAAGGAGGACGAGCATGCCAGGACGGTGTGACGACTGCTGCTGCGATCAGCATTGCTGCGGCTGTGGGACCAAATGAGTCAGGAGGCCGGTGGGCACCACCGGCCTCCTTCATTGGGATCGGTCGTTACAGGGTTATGGCGAAACGCTGATGGCAACCAACACCGTCGATGGGGACCGGCCGGAAACCGTAACCGCCTCCGTGGCGTCTTCTGCGGGTGAGGCATCATCTAATCGCGGGCCGCGGTCGCTGTTTTTCGCAACCGCGTGTCAGAGCAGTTCGACGAGCGTAACTCCGAGCCCGTCGGTGGGTCCCGACGGGGTGGCCGTGACAGGGTGCCGTACAAGGTCGGGCTGCGCGAGATCCGCCGGTAGCGAGATCGCGCAGTGGCTGCGGGCGACCATCGAGCACTCGTCGCCTTTCACGATCGTCTGCTCGACTTGGGCTCGCTGCCGCTCCCAACCACCGACCGCGAGCTGAAGATGACCGATGCGATCGCATAACCGCCTAGAGCCGCCCGTCCACGAGGGACGACGACCGGGCAGGTCCCTGGTCCTCCATCTCGGGCTCATCGTCGAAATCGAAGAGCTTGGATGCCGGCCCTGCGCTTCCACTGCGACGCACTTGGGCTGCCCGAGCAGGCCGCGTTCGTGCCGGTAGCCTGTGGTCTCGACACTTCCGAGTGCCTTGCACACCATCTGCTGGGATCGGTCCGCGCTGTACCCGGAGGGCGTCCGCAGCTTCCTCCGCCGTCACTCCAGCTCGCGCGACGCGATCACGGCGTCGAGCACCGCGCCATGGCGACCGTTGTCGCCATCGGCGATGCAACACGCGAGCAACCCTCAACGCCTAGGTGTGTGAAACCGGTGACCACTGCGCTGAATGCACCACCCCCAGTAAGGAACCACTATGCGATCCAATCTCACGACTCGTGCCGCCGTCCTGGCGGCCATCATCGCTCCCGTCATCCTGGCCATGGCCGCGGTTACGCCAGTGACCGCAGTGGAGCTGACCCAACAGTGCACGAATCCCAAGGAGGCCTACACCGTGAGCCTTCCGCGCGGCTGGTACTACAACGAAACCGTGGAGGCCGACGACACCGATGACGTCGCAGCCTGCCGCTTCTTCAGTCCCGAAGACTTCGAGGTCCGCCCTGGCAGCGGCGTCGCCGACGTCGCCATCGGGATCGGCCGCGAGGCGACTGCTCCCCGCGCCGAGGGTCAGGCCACGACCGTCGGCGGCAAGCCGGCGATCGTACTCGAGACCGAGGCCAACGAGGACAGCTTCGACCCGGCCGGCACCCACTACTACCAGTACTGGATCGACATCGGCGACGAGTGGCTGGTGGCAACGACCAGCGACGCCCCCACGTGGGTCAGCGAGTACGAGGACAACAAGGTCGTGCTGGATGCGATGATGGGCACGCTGACCTTCGGCACCTCAAGCCTGCCCGACACGGCGCTCGTCGTGCCGCTGAATCCCTGGCCGGCCGTCGTTGGCGGAGCGCTCCTCCTATTGGCCGCCGTTGTCGCTCTCTGGCCCGCGTGGCGCGGGGCCTGAGTGAGGCATCTGCGGGCAGAGGTGATTGCTTGAGCGTTGACTTGGTCCTTCGGGCCATGGGTGGTGACCATGAGGCCTTCGCTTCGCTGGTCCGCCCCCAACTCGATCGACTGCATGGCTTGGCCGGGCTGCTGCTGCGCGATCCCTCCCGCGCGGAGGACGCGCTCCAGAACGCGCTGGTCAACGCCTGGCGTGACCTTCCCAAGCTCCGTGAACCGGAGCAATTCGAGGCTTGGCTGCGGCGGCTGGTGGTCAACGCCAGCCATGACGAGGGTCGTCGACTGAAGCGGCGACGAGGCGAGACGTCGCTCGCCGCGCACCACGAGCCGAGGACGACCGGCGGGATCGGTGGCGGCCTCGCCGATCGCGACGAGATCGCGCGGGCCTTCCGCCGCCTGAAGGAGGAGGAGCGCCAGGTGGTCGCGCTGCGCTACTACGCCGATCTGTCGAACGCAGAGGCCGCCGCCGCATTGGGCATCCGCGAAGTGACCTACCGCAGCAAACTGCACCGAGCACTGCGCGCCCTGCAAGCAGCGCTCGCCGCCGAGGCGCGCGGCGTCACGCGTGCCACTGGTGCATCCTCATGAACGGCGATCGCGAAACGCGCGACCTCGAGGACCGGCTGAGCCGCACGCTGCACCAGCTTGCGCCGCGGCCCGACCCGCACATGGCGGAGCGACTTCTCAGCCGGACGGCCGCCACCCCGCAGCGCCGGGGCTGGTCGTTCTTCGCCACCGGCTTCGGCGGAGTGGCCGTGGTGGTGCTAGCCATCTTCGCCGGACTCGCCCTCGGTCAACTGCCGCGCAACGTGGGCAACATCCCCCACGCTACCGAGAGCCCGGCCAGAGTCTCATCCGAGCCGTCGCCGATCATCTCCCCCATCCCGGACGAGCCCACGCCGTCTGCCAGCCCTTCGGCCGGCGAGTTGGGCGACGGGCAGTCATGCACCAATGAGATGCTCGGCTACACGGTGAGGTATCCGCCCGCCTGGTACACCAACGCGAAGGTCGAACAGGAGTTCGGCGACCCCGTACCGGCCTGCAAGTACTTCAGCTCGCAGCCGATGGACATCGCCCCCAACGCCGGCCTACCGCCTACCGTGGCGATCTCATTTGAGCGCTGGATGGAGGTCCCGCCGGCCAGCGAGGGCTGGGAGGTCGTCAACCGCGAGGAGACCACCGTGGCCGGGCTGCCGGCAGTCGTGACCGAAAGGGAACAGACCAGCGATGCAGGCGCTCCGTTCTCGGCTGCCGGGGACCGGAGCTACGGCTACGAAGTGGAGCTACCCGACGGCACAATCTTGACGGCCGCCACCAGCACGACCGCGGACGGCGACTATTCCGAGCACAAGGACGTCCTCGACCAGATGATCGCCACACTCGAACTGACCGGCGGCGGCGCGGCTCGAGAACCCGAGGGTCCGCTCGGCCCGTGAGGGGGTAGCTCCCTGGCGACAGTGCGAAAGACACATGCTTCTCACAGCCCCGATGGCCTTCGGTCGCCACGTCATGATCGATCACCAACGGGATGTGGGCGCTCGTAGATCGACGCGTAAGCCTTTCCGCTTCCACGGCCTGCGGCACACGTTCGCCACCCTGCAGCTGGCGGCTGACACCAATCCGAAGATCGTGAGCGAGGTGCTCGGCCACAAGGAGGTGGCGATCACGCTCGACCGGTACAGTCACGCGCTGCCGACGCTGCACACCAAGGCCATGGCGCGGCTGGACGCGATCCTCGGTCGGGGAGCGGACGCGGCGCCCGGCACGTCCGGCGATAAGGGCTCCAATAAGGGCTCCCCGGCCCTCGCCGAGGCAAACGAAGGGCCCGATCCGAGCGTGGATGGGGCCGAAACGGCGAGTTTGGTACCCCATACGGAGTGGCGGCAACGGTCCTGCGGGTTCCGACTGAGTACGGTTGTCGTCCAGGCCGCTCGTTTGGCAGGCCGCTCGCTACCTCTAGGACCAGGGACGCTCCTACCGCAGCGCGTGGTCAACCGCGCGGCTTGTCCCACAAGGGACGTGCGTGCGACTTTCAGCTTTTGAACGGTTCGCCCTGCCACCCTGCCCAGCGATGCCGAAGCCGCATGCCAGCCAAACGTGCCATGAGGTCGAGCTCCGCGGGCCACACGTACCGGAACGGAACGGAGGCACGCTCCCGACTGGCCGTCGGCCAGGGTCCCATGGGCCCAGGTGTTCCGCGGTGGCGAGCTACGTCGGCGTGGGCGACCGGAGCGCCGACCGATGAATTGAGCGTCTTGTAGGCGTCTGATCGGCATGACACAAGAAGGACCCATAACTATGGCGACGTACGCGCTCATCCATGGTGCCTACGACGTGGGGTGGTACTGGCACCTTGTGGAGCGAGCCCTTCAGGAACGAGGTCTCCAGAGCGTGGCGCCAAACCTTCCGATCGAGGACGACGACGCGACACTGGTCGACCACGCGCGGATCGTGCTGGACGCCATCGAGGCGACTCGCGACGGTGGCGAGCTGGTCGTGGTCGGGCAGTCGTGGGGCGGTTACATCGCGCCGATCGTCGCGCAGATGGCGAGGGCCGACCGACTGGTACTCGTCGCACCGATGATCCCGCGGCCCGCCGAGACTGCCGATCAGATGTGGGAGGCCACGGGCTGGCAGTTCCCCCGCGATGACTCCGGCGACCTGTTCTACCACGACGTCGAGCCGACGCTCGCGGGCGAGGCGAGGTCGCGAGAGCGGCGGCAGTCGGAGACCAGCAGTCGCGAGGCATGGCCGCTCGACGCGTGGCCCGACGTGCCGACCCACGTAATCCTCGGCCGGAACGACCGGTTCTTCCCGGGCGACTGGCTGCGTGACGTCGCCCGGGATCGGCTCGGCATCGAGCCTGACGAATTAGCCAGCGGCCACACGCCGG
>JALZJE010000360.1 GCA_030859955.1 Chloroflexota bacterium
CCTTCGGGAAGCGCAGCGCCTGGTCGTGCGGTACGCTGACCACCTGGTAGCGATCGGTTACGCTATGAGTGAGCGTCTCATAGAGCGAGGAGCTCAACCACCGCGACTTTCCGTCATCCCCAACTGGGTCGACCCGGAGATCGTCTTCCCCGCTCCGCGTGTGAACGCCTTCGGGCATAAGCATGATCTAGTAAATCGGCCTGTGTTGATGCACGCGGGGAACATCGGCAAGCTTCAGTCGCTGGAAACGGTCATCGAGGCTGGGCGGGCCCTGCCTGACATCGATATCGTCTTCTTGGGTCAGGGTTCAAATCAGCAGGCGCTGGCCGACATCGTCGCAAGAGCTCGCATCCAGAACGTGCGCATGATTCCGTTCCAGGGTCGAGAGACGATTTGTAAGGCCCTCGGCTCGGCGGATTTCCATCTGGTATCGCTGCTTCCGGGCCTTGCGGGCTTCCTTGAGCCATCGAAGCTCTACAGCGTGCTCGCGTCCGGTCGGCCGGTGATCGCCGCCACCGACCCAAAGAGCGAAGCCGCCCGTCTAGTACGCGAATCGGATTGTGGCATCGTTGTGAGGCCCAGCGACCCAAAGGCGCTTGTCGACGGACTGCGAGCGCTACTGGCGCTCCCCCTCGCGGAACGCCAGGCCATGGGAGCCCGCGGTGCCGATCTGGCGGTCACGGACTGCAGCCGGAGAAGGGCCACCGAGTCCTACCGACTGCTCCTGCGGGGGCTGACAACCGCGTGAGAGACGCGGTCGTAGACGGTCAGTACACGAGCACCCACGATATCGGCGGTGTAGCTCGCCGCCGCGTGACGATAGGCAGCCGCTCCGATGCGGCCCCGTAGCTGCTCGTCCTCGACCAAGGGTCGCAGCGCCGCAGCCAGAGCCTCTTCATCGTCTGGCGGAGCGAGGACGCCCGTTCGGCCGTGGTCAATGATGCCGGCTCCCGTGCGGGATCCGGTTGCTATTACGGGCCGGCCATAGGCTTGCCCTTCGAGCAGTGGCCGGCCCAGTTCGGGGCCGCGACTTGGCGCGCAGATCAGGTCCAGCGCGGGGTAGATCGATCCGAGGTCATCTGCGTGGCGCACCCATATCACGGCGTCCGCTAGGTCAAGACGCTCAATCATCATCTGCAGCCTGCGCTCCTCGTCCGCAACCCCGACGAGCCGTGCTGCCGTGCGACGCCCGGGTCTTTGGTACCAGGTGCTCGGCCGAACAGGGTCACCGACCAACACGGCGCTCAATGGCAGCCCTAGCGCGCGCAGTCGTGCCACAGCGCCGATGAGGTCCGCGTATCCCTTCAGTCCGTACATGTTGCTCAGCATCCCGACAAGGACCCCGCTTGTCGGGAGGCCGGCCTTCAACTTGTCTGACGGGGTGGGCACCCTGGCGCCAGTCGTGTCCGGAATGTCCACAATGTTCGGTACGACGTCAATGTCGGCTTGTCCAAAAGACGCGGCAACGTCCTCGTTGATCGCTATGGCTCCGTCCGCCCAACGACGCAGCGAACCCGTGACGACAGCACGCCCGAGAGCGCCCTCCGCGAGCGCCGTGCGCAGGTGCCACACTACTGGTACGTTGGCGCGGTTAGCAGCACGCGCAGCAAATATCAGCGGACTGTCGTTGAGGTGCACCAAATGTGGTCGGACCGCTTGAATCGCACAGGTCACGGCTCGCATGTGTGATCTGGCACGCAACGTGTCCCGACCCAGAAGGGCGAGCCTCCCCCAGCTGTAGGAGCCCGTCCACAGGTGGCAGAAGCTGGCCATCGGGATCTCGGTTACCTCCGCACCGGCGCCGCGGAACAACTCCATCGCCGGTCCCGCAGGACAGGCAACATGGGCATCTACCTCGCTGCGCATGGCCTTGATCAAGAGCGCGAGGCTCTTCGGGGCTCCGCCGACCTCCGATCTATGATGGACGAAAAGGACACGCACGGTCACAAGCTCCTCAAGATGTGTGGCTTGGGTCGGGAGTCCGTACCGGTGCAGCCCGCGTTCCAACGCGATCAGCCCAGGGTCGGAGCACAACGATCCTCGAGCGCATCATCAGAACAGAGCGAGAATGGGAATGCTTGGGTGCCTATTCGCCATAGCTCTCAACAAGTGACGCAAGACACCTATGTCTCGCAAGAGCTCTTCGGTACCGAGCGTGCGTCGCCAGCTAAGGTGTCTGACCCAGGGAACCTCAATTTAGCACGTTGTCTTCACCCTCGCGCAACAGACGCAGCCCACGAAAGTCGTACAGCACGGCGGCGCTTGTCTCTCTCATGATCTTCACCGCCTCCTTGCCCATCGCGGAGTCACCGAGTACGCGATTGTGCTCTAAGCAATCTCGGAACGCCGGGGTGATGGGGAGCGTGGCCTCGTGTGTGCCGCGGTCCAGAGCAGACATATGTCGTCGTTCTGTCGGTTCTTGACGTTGCTGTCCGTCGATGCCCGAGCGTCTCGACGCCTGTGGGGCGACGCTGAGCTGGCCGCCGGCATCGTACGCTTCACCCACCGCCACCTGGAGCGCTGCCCATGCCCATTGTGATCGTCACCGGTTCTGGAGGCCTGATTGGCTCCGAGTCGGTTCGCTACTTCGCTTCGGAGGGCTTCGACATCCTCGGCGTCGACAACGACCTGCGGGCGTACTTCTTCGGGCCGGATGCATCGACCGCCCACGTCAGCGCTCAGCTGGCACGGGAGGTGGACGCGTTTCGGGGGGTGGAGCTTGACATCCGTGACAGGGACGGCGTGGAGAGGCTGTTCGCCCAGAACGCCAAGGAGATCGAACTCGTAGTTCACACGGCGGCACAGCCCTCGCACGACTGGGCCGCCCGCGAGCCTCACACGGACTTCTCCGTGAACGCTATCGGGACTTTGAACCTGCTGGAGGCCACGCGCCAGCACTGCCCCGACGCCTCGTTCGTCTTCACCTCCACGAACAAGGTCTATGGTGACCGGCCCAACAGCCTCCCGCTCGTCGAGCTCGACAAGCGCTGGGAGCTGCCGGAGGGCCACGTGTGGTTCGGCGGCATCCCCGAAGACCTGTCGATCGATGCCTGCACTCACTCGCTGTTCGGCGCCTCGAAGGTCGCCGCCGACGTCTTGGTCCAGGAGTACGGCCGCTACTTCGACATGCCGACCGTCTCCTTCCGCGGCGGGTGTCTGACCGGCCCCCACCACGCCGGCGCGCAGCTGCACGGCTTCCTTGCCTACCTGATGAGGTGCACCGTGACCGGGGCCCCGTACACGATCTTCGGCTACAAGGGCAAGCAGGTCCGCGACAACATCCACGCCACTGACGTGGTGCGCGCCTTCCACGCCTACCATCGCGATCCCAAGCCCGCCGCGGTCTACAACCTCGGCGGCGGCCGTCAATCCAATGTCTCCATGCTCGAGGCCATCGAGCTCTGCCAGCAGATCGCCGGCAGGGAACTCGACTACACACTATCCGACCAAGCGCGCATCGGCGACCACCAGTGGTACGTCAGTGACCTCTCGGCGTTCAAGACCGACTATCCCGATTGGGCGCTGACCTTCGGTATCGAGGACGTCGTGAAGGACATCTACCAGCACAACGTCGAGCCCTGGACGACCACCGGCGCCGCCTGACGTGCGCCTGGCCTGGGCATGCTTTGACGTACAGCGTGCGCCGAGGCTTGTCCTCGCCGTCGCCGCCAGTCTCCTGGTCACCGCCTGCATCCTCGTATGGTGAGCGGGCGCGCGCTCAACGCCGGACGGCTTCGACCACGAGGAAGAAACCCCACTTGCTCAGCACACGCGCAGCGAACGCGTCGGAGAGGCGGTCCTCGATGCGCTGCTTCAGGCGTGACGCCGGAATCGGCAACAATTCCGCCTTTTGGCCCGTGATGCTTATCCGCGCGGAAGCGTAGTCGCGCGCCAGTAGGCTCGCCATTTCGCTTGTAGTGAACATCCGCGCGTACGCTCCGTCCATGTGAGCGTTGTAGATGTCGGCGAAGGATCGGCGCAGACGCTGCCCGAACAAGATACCCCGGATCAGCACGTTGTGGACGTAATAGATGAAGCTGGACCGGTGGTAAACCATCATCATGAGACGCCCGCCCGGACGCAAAACGCGACTGGCCTCCGCAAGGCAGCGATCGAAGGAACTGCTGTGGTGGAGCACGCCCCACGTCCACACT
>JALZJE010000279.1 GCA_030859955.1 Chloroflexota bacterium
TCGATGCTGCTGATCGACGCTCCACCACCCGAGGAGGTGCCCGCCGCACTACTCATCGCCAGCTGATCAGATGTCGTCGTGAGGATGACGCGGATCCGCTCTTACACCACGTCCTGGGACTTGACCCTGGCGGATCGATGGGGAAGCCTAACCCGCTTTTGAGTCTGCCCGGTTCAACTCGCTATCAACGTCACTTGACAGCAAACGTGTCACAACCGTACTGTTTCCGGTACGGAATTGACATGAGGTTTCCCTGTGCTCGCGAACACCTACCGCCGGCACCTGCACGAACGCGCCCGAGACCAGTACGGCTACATCACGACGCGTGATGCGGCAAAGCTAGGCATTCCACCGGTCGAGCTACGCAAGATTGCGGCGCGCGGTGGGCTTACTCATGTCGGCCGTGGCGTCTTCCGTTTTGAGGACATCCCGCGCACCGGGCTTGAGCCATTCATGGAGGCCGTGCTCCGTGTGGGCGACGAAGCCTTCTTGACGGCTGATGCCGTTCTGGCGATGCATGGTCTCGCCCTCGCCAACCCGCGACGGATCCGGGTCGGAACGACCCGTCGCGTGCGCGCCGAGCTGCCACCAGCAATTGAGGTCCTCCAGCAGCGCATCGATCCAGAGGACTTGACCGAATACGAGGGGATCCCGGCGACGACCGTTGCCAAGGCAATCCACGATGCTCGCGGTGTGATCATGCGGGATCGGCTGGTCGAGGCCGCGCGAGAGGCGATGCAGCGGGGTCTGATGCTGCGCCAGGAAGGGAATCGGGTTATCGGCGAGCTTGAGGCTTCGGCGTGATAGAGACGCGCGCGAATCCGCCTGGGAATGTAAACCATCTGCGGAGCCTTACCGATTCCATCGCGAAGGCGCAGGACCGGGAGATCAACCGCGTACAACGCGCGGTAGCCAATACGATTGTGGGCCAGATGCTCCCACCAGGCGTCGTCAAGGGCGGGACCGCGATGAAGCTCAGGGTGGGTGAGGCATCGAGTCGCTTCACGCCGGATCTCGATGCGGCGCGAGCGCTTGGCCTCACGCTGGAGGAGTACCTCGACCAACTCGGCGAGCGGCTCCGTGGGGGCTGGAACGGCTTCACTGGCACTGTGCGCGCCGCCGACCCGCCGCAGCCTGTGGGCGTACCGGTGGACTACGTGATGACCCCGTATGAGATCAAGCTCGCCTACAGATCCCGTGCTTGGCTCACGGTTCGGTTCGAGCTCGGGCGCGACGAGGTCGGCAGCACGCTCGTGGCAGAACCACGAATGGCGCAGGACATCGCGGGCATCTTCTCCGCCCTCGGCCTGCCGCAGCCAGAGCCAATTCCGCTGCTGGCGGTGGAGCACCAGATCGCGCAGAAGCTTCACGCCTGCACCTTCATCGATCCGCGATCCGGCGTGAATGAGCGAGCGCACGATCTGGTTGACCTGCAGATCCTGGAGCAGGAGGAGGAGATCGACTTTAAGGCAACCGCCGTCACCGCGCGCCGCCTGTTTGAGTCCCGGCACGCACACTCTTGGCCACCGACCGTGCGGGCATTCCCGCGATGGGCCGGAATTTACCTTGCGGCCGCTGACGGCCTGAAGGTCCTGCAGAGCGTTGAGGAGGCGGTGGACTGGGCGAACGAGCTCGTGGGTCGAGTCGAAGCGGCGTGACGTTCGCCCAGTACGCGCGGCAGACCGGATGCACGCCGGCAGTCGAAATCTGCCACGCCCTCGGTTACCGGCCGCTTACCGCCGGCTTATTCGCGCCGGGGCGACGAGGGTGGTAACCGTGGGGGTTAGGGGCATCCGGCCCTTCATCCGAGGCCCAACCCACCCTCTGATCGGGGCTCAGCTGCTGAGACGCGCCAAAGAGACCTGCGTGCCTCGCGGCCGCGGTGAATCGCCGCAGCCATCGATCGCGACCGCGAAGGTGTCGCAACCGAAACGGACGATGATGCTCGTCTAACAGTCATCGCCGCCTTCTAGCATGGGAGATTCAAGCGCGGATCGTGCAATCGGTTCCCGTGGCTTTCCCCGCAGCAGCGCGTACGGGCGCTGGTGCAAGCTGGGCTAGGCCCACGGCAGGAGAGTAGACATGACGAACGACGTCGAGTTGCGGCGTGAACTGTGGCGCGAGGCTAACCGGGTCTTCGTGGATGCCGAGTACACGGGGCGCCAGCACATGCTCGCTGGGCAGCGGTGGCGTACGAAGGCAACGCGGATTGGACTGCCAGTCACGATCATCACGGCCGCAGCATCAGCCGGCGCGGGATTGTCGGCGTTGCTGGGGTGGGGAACTGCTCCGACGGTGATCCTCGGATTCATCGGTGCGCTTGCCGGCGCTGTCCAAGCGTTCTTCAAGCCCGACGACCAGGCGGAGGCGCACTCCGTCAAGGGCAACGCCATCATCGCCCTACGCAACGACGCCCGGCGTTTCATGAACATCGACCTACAGTCGAGCATCAGCACCGATGCGCTCGTCGATCGGGCCCGTCTCCTGGGGACTCGCTACGACGCCCTTCGCGCTCAGGAGCCGCTGCAGCTGCCACCCGACGCGTACGCCATCGTCAAGGCGGCCATCGCCCGCGGGGATTACGACCACGAGAACGATCCGCTGTGGCGGGATCCGCCCTTCTGATGGGCTACACCTCGTGGGGCTGCTTCCGCGACCTGTTGACCGACCTCGCCCTTACAGAGACACAGCGAAGCACCGCGCGGGGCCGCATCAGCCATGTTCGAGAGGTGACCAACAACCGCTTCCTGGTGGCGACGGAAGCATGGGCCACGGGTTCGTACTCCAGAGACACAGTGATCCGCTGGAACCGCGACGTCGATGTGATGGTCGCGCTCGACGACTACTACTGGTCGACCTACCAAGCCGACTCCTCGAAGTTCCTGTCTTTCGTCCGCGACCGGATCAACGCCGACTACCCCAACACGAAGATCAGCAGCCGGCGCATCTCTATCCGCATCGAGACAGGGGAGGACTTCCAGGTCGACCTCGTGCCCGCCTTCGTGCGCGACGGCGGTGGCTTCTTCATCCCGGACGGCTACGGCAGCTGGTTAAAGACGAACCCTCCCTATCATTACGAGCTCGTGAAAGACGCCAACGTGGCACTTGACGGCAACCTCAAGCCGCTCGTCCGAATCATGAAGGCATGGAACCAGGCGAACGGTCACCAACTCGAGTCATTCCACCTCGAAATGATGCTGCTCGAGATGTGGCGCAGCGAGTCCGCTGTCAAGACCTGGCCCGAAGCAGCACATCTGTCGCTGCTGTGGCTGCCGATCTGGCTGAGGGACGCGTACATCGATCCGTGGACCCCCGGCGGCCGCGCTGACGCCTACCTGACCACGGAGGCTCGAGCGAAGGTCCTCATCCTTGTCGAAGGCGATGTACGACGGGCGCGCCAGGCACTGACTCTCGAGGCGAGGAAAGACTACCGCGCTGCAATCGACAAGTGGAACGACGTCTTCGTCGGGCGCTTCCCCCGGTACGGCTGATCCGACGGCCCGGGGGCTGCCTCCTTCCCACCGCGTGACGCTGTAGATCGCACGAGGCGCAGGCCACCGACGCATCGGCTTCGATGGCCGGATCCCGCAGCGACTTGGGGAGCGCGAGAACCCTCCCTCAGCACCTGATTCTTGATCAGGCAGTGGGAGATCACCAGGTCGTGGGTGTGATGCACGGCCCTCGAAATAGATGCGACCGGCGCGCTTGAGGTCTCGACATGCTAGTGGCGGATGTCGTCCGGCTGCGATGGGAGCCGCCAGGAACGCGTGCAGCCGCGTTCCCGATAGAGCATGTTGTTCGCCATTCGGCGGTCAGGGGTAGCAGCCTCAACTCGGCCGAGCCCTCACCGATCGCCGTATCCACAATGACCCCTATCCGGCTATCGAGAGGCGACTCGCCGGACGAGGCTGGCCCACGCAACAGCGAGCGCCGTGACCACCGGGAAGAACGGGATGCCAAGGATTACCAGGCCGACGCCGGCGGAAATGAGTACGCCGGCGACGATGTCGAGCGGGCGGGTACGTCCAATCGTTTCCCCCCAACCGCTGGCTACGCTGGCAGCAGCGGTCGTGGCCAACGCGCCGACGACGATCGCTTGTGCGGCGAATGCGAGAGCGACAGGAAGGTGCCCTGAGGGTGTTCGCACCGCCGCGGGCGCATGTCTGGCACCGAGTATTCCTCCTATGGGAATGCCGAGGGGCAGTATCAAACTGAACGGTTCTCCGAATCGAATAGGAACGCCGGCAAGCAACTGGATGACTGCCAGACAGGTGGCAATTGCCGCAGCCAGCGAACTACCGAGGAGTCGAACACTCCTGGCTCAGACCACCGGATAGAGTCATCGGCCGCACCTTGTGATCATTCGTCAAGACGCTTGCCTCTGCGTGCGATCAGCTTTGGCCACGGCCGGCGGTCGACCAGATCGGAGCGAATACCAGCCCGGCGCACCCGTTCCGCAACGCCGTTTCATTTGGCACATCGACGGAGGCACGCCCCTCGTACGCTTCGTCGCCACTCAAGAGTGGTCAGACCTGGGCCGCTTAGGCTCACTGGGCTTCTCGCGCTCCCACCAGGGCGGCACCTCCGAACTCCGCGACCACTAGCCCGCAGAGCTGGACGCGAGTCGAGCAGCGTATCCTCCGGGGGCTCCCCTTCACCTCGGTCGGCTTGCTGGCATGCTGAGCTGAGGCTTCCGGGTCCATCATCGCCTATCATCGCGATCCTTCCGTGAGCTTTTGCCGACCAGCCCTCCCGGGCTTATGGAAGACGTGCGACGAGCCGTTCGAGCCCTCGCGAATCAACGGCGGAGGCATGGACCACCATGCCGTCCAGAGCCCAGAAGGCTACTTGGAACTCGCGGCCGCCGGCCCAGTAGACTCGTTTGCCCGCGATTGTGCGCTCCTCCCATTGCCCTCCCGACGGATGAAGCACAGTCATGAACTCCCGTTCCAGTTCGTCTGCGCTCAGCTGCCGTATCGCGTAGAGCGTCACGGTGACCATGCCAGCTCCCTGGCCGCCGATGCCGTTCACGACGACGCACTCCTCCGGCTTGACGCTGAGGCGCTTGAGAGCGCGCTTCAACAGAGCATTTCCCCCCACGTTGGCCCGGACGGAGTCCGTCGACATCGGCGGCTGGCTGATGTCGCGCGGCACCAGTTCTTCCAGGTCACGGGCTGCGTGGCTCAGTTGTTCCGGCCCAGACGACGACTCGATCACCCAGCCCCGTGCTTGGGCCATCGTTCGGAAGTCGTCGAGGGTCCGTCTGCGCTTGGCTTCGGTGGTCTCTCCGGCCGCGATGCGTGGGTCACTGGCGTCGGGTGGGACGGGATCCGGCTCGTGTTGACCGACCTTGGGACGCCCGCCGGCAACCCATGCCTCGTACCGTCGGTCGATGGCCGGAGCGATGCGGGCGTAGGCGCCGAGGTCGTCTGCGACCGAGTAGTCCGCTTCCGACGCGAAGACAGTGGCGTAATCGTCCAGGTAGTCGTCGTAGTGCGCGGCGGTGAAAGCTGCGCCCTCGGGCGTCATGAGATCAGAGACCAGCTTACCGTCGATCGCATCAGCCAGGTCGGAGCCCGTCATCTCGCCCGCCTTGACGGCGACGGCCCAGTCGGGGCGGATAAAGTTTGGGTTGCAGAGGTCGTGCCGTATGAGCCACGCTAAGTAGAGCCCGATGTGCGTGAATGCGTGCCCCTCTGGCTGCCCGGCCTGCACGGCGCCATCGACGTGGTTGTCCGACTTATCGAAGGCAGTCGTCACCGCCTCAGGGTCGGCGCGGAGAGGCTCTTCGTCAATAGTTCGACACGCGTGGCTAGTCCGGTACGCCGCCGCGCCGAGTCGCCAGACGAATAGCCATCGCTGCGGCAGTGAGCCTTTCGTTGAGGCGCGGACGGCTCGTACTTCGACGCCTACGCGGACCTCGACCGACACGGGCGCGTCGTGGAACATCCGGTTCCTACGGCGCGTCTGAGGGACCCGGCTGCATGCTGGTCACCACGACCCGTTGCTGACACCAATCGACCGCCTGGAGCGGCATGGGATCGGCCAGGTCCGGATCACGGGCGGTGAGCGCACACGAGTCCGAGGCTTCGTGGCGCACGCGGACCGAGACGGTCACGCGTGGGCCGGCTGGTCCCTCCCGGTCGCTGAGCCAGTCAGCGTCGACCTCAACACCCAGGGCAGGATCAAAATGCAGCGGAAGCTGCCAGCCGGTGACCGCAGGGCCAATCGCCCCGGTCAGTGCGTACTCAGGTGGCCCGACGAGCCACGCCGGCTCGCCTTCATATGCCGTTCCGGGCTGATCCGCTCGAATCAGATAGCCGCCGATCGACCATAAGCCATCTCGCATACAGGCCGGTCGCGCCGGTGTGTCAGGCAGCAAGCCGGCGGCGAACTCCTCGGGGGTCGGACACGGGGGCTCGGCGAAAGGCTCGAGCGGTGGAACTCCGGGCGCGTCCAGGGGAATCCAGCCGAAGACCCAGTCGACACCGTACGGCAGCTGCACCTCCTGCCAGTCAGCCCCGTCTGGGGACTCGTCGTGGCCGCGGACGTAGATGTTTTGGCCTTCGAGCACCGTGAACGGTTCAGGAGCCTCGGGCTCCGCGTAAACTGGGATGCTCTCGGCGAGTACGCTCGTCCCCTGAGGAGGAAGGAAGACGGCGGCGGATGGGCTCGGCTGCGGCGAGCCCTCGATGGGCTGCAGCGGCACACACTCTCCCGGCAGGATCAGGTTGGGCTGGTCGGTTCGCTGGCCGAGGACGAGCACTGCCTGCCCGCCACCTATGCCCGGAATCGGATCGTCGACGCGGACGAGAACCACGCGGTCAACGAGCAGCGGCCCTCCGTAGCGTGCGACGGCCACGTCGTAGCCCCTGGCCTCAGGATCCGGTGAGTCCACGAAGCGAATGACGGTGGCGGTGGCCACGAAGGCGTGGGCGTCACGGGTGTCGAACTCGGATTGTGCTCCCTCGTAGCTCGAGGGGCAGTCTGGCTCGTCGGGAGACTGGCTAGCGACTGCCGGCTGTGAGACATTTGGTTCCATCCGACCAGCGTCCCCGAGGCGGTCGTAGCCGGCCACTAGGATGAAGGCAGCGACCATCGCGACGGCCACGGTGGTCAATGCCGGCAGCCACCCGAACGAACGGCCTCTCGGTTCGGTCGCCCCGCCGGCGTTGAGGTTCGGCATCTCGCGGGCGGCGAGCTGCGCAGCCCCTCCCTGCAACTCGGATTCGAAGCGTTCCGCGCGCCTCATCGCAGTCCGGCAATCGGCACAATTAGGAGCGTGATCAGCAAGCCGCGCCGGCAGATCATCCCCGGCCGTGAGGATCCGGAACACCTCGCCGGAGGAGGAACAGTCGCTCATGCCGGGCCCCATTGAGCGGCGAGCCGCTTGCGCGCGCGGTGGACGATGCTGCGCACATTGGTGTGGGTCAGATCCAGGAAGCCCGCTATCTCGTCGAGGCCGTAGCCGTGGCCGTAGTGGAGCACTACGACCGTCCGGTCGCGAGCCGGCAGCCGCTCGATGAGCTCGCGCAGTCCGACGTTACGAGCCTCGGCGTTCGACCTTCTGTTCTCAAACCCTGCGACATCCGCCACGAAGCGACGCAGTCCGCGGTGATAGTTGTAGCAGGCGTTGACCGCGATGCGGGCCAGCCAGGCGTCGAACGCCGACTGATCCCGCAACTGGCCGATCTTGCGGCGGCCGCTCAAGTAGGTGTCCTGCACGATGTCTTCCGCCGCGTCAGGGCCAGCCAAGCTGATGCCGATCGCGAGCAGACGAGGCCGCATCACCGCGAACCGTTCGTCGAAATCGCTCCTGACTGTTTCCGCTGCGTCGGTCAACGCGCTCCCCACCATGTTCATTGCCCACCGTAGACACGGTGGCGTGGCGAAGTGTTGCGTTTCGGCTGAACGTCAATGCGATGTAGCCGCCGCGGTGATGGCGGGCTGTTCGTTGTGGAACTCCACGCAGGTGGTTCAGGTGGCCGAGTGCTTTACCGTAGGGTCCCGCCGAGGCGTGCGCGGAGCACGGATCAGAGCTCAGCTACCGGGCTCCGTCCCGTCCTTTACCGGCGGATCCGCGCCGGCGCGTTTGCGGACGCGCTCACGAGCAACTGCCGCCGCTTTCGTCACCGTTCTCCGGCGCCGAATATCTCCATCCGCTCGGGCTTCACCCGCGGCCTCGCTGCCTAGCGAGGCACATAAGGGCATGCTCGCGGTTCGCCGTTGGCTAGCACGGTAACTACCAGCGATCGCGGCAAAGGTCCATCGATGTCAGCGGGCTCACACCCGGCAAAGTCCGAGCTTACGGCCACGAAGCCATTTATTTTGAGATGGAAGGCATCGTCGCGCCCACGGGTCGGTTCGAGGGTAATGGTCCTCGATTCTCCTGGATTCAGCTCGAACGGTTCTAACGCGTCGCTGTCTTCTCCCGTCAGGGCGTTGTAGAGGGATACCTCGACTTGTGCCGGCGCGTCGTCCTCATTCACGACGGTGATGGGTATCGCGTCCGCAACAGGCTGCGCGGGGAGAATCGTTGGCACAGGCATGACGGCCTGACAGCCCGTACAGAGGGCAAAGACAGTGATGATCCCAATCGGGCGCCCCACCGAGTGAGTCTAACGCGTTGCGATCTGCACCCGCCCCGATCTTGGCGGGCTGAGGCCATTGCCGTGGCCGGGGTGCGTGGGCGAACCGATGACGATTCTTGGACCCGGTAAACCTAGTGAGGCGACGGCGCGTTGAACAGGCAGATGGATGCAGCAAACGGGATTGCCATCGAGTCGATCGCCACTCGTAGGGCCGGAGTTAACGAGCGCAGCTTTGCTGATTTTTACTCCGCCCACCGCGACGCGGTCTACCGTGGTGTGCTGGTCGCCACACGCAATCCACAACGAGCAGAGGACGCGGTCCAGGAGGCCTTCATGCGCGCCTACGATCGCTGGGAGACGGTCCGGGAGCACGAACGCCCGCGTGCCTGGGTTGCTCGTGTCGCACTGAACGTCGCGACGTCGTGGTGGCGCCGTCACGGGCGGGAGCAGGCCAATCCTCCCGATCGACCTGCACCGCCGGACGTCCGACCCATGGACGCGGACCTGGTGCGGCTGGTCTGGGCGCTGCCTGAGAGGCAACGCCAGGTTGTTGCGTTGCGCGTGCTAGCCGACCTGAGCGTCGCGGACACGGCGGCGGCGCTCGCTATC
This sequence comes from Chloroflexota bacterium, assembly GCA_030859955.1. Classification (GTDB taxonomy): domain Bacteria; phylum Chloroflexota; class Limnocylindria; order QHBO01; family QHBO01; genus JACDBZ01. The sequence continues at coordinate 9,201 of JALZJE010000279.1, forward strand.
GCCGAAGGCACAGTAAAGGCCACGCTGCATCGGGCACTGGGTCGCCTGCGCGCCGGACTCGAAGCTGATGGAGCCGAACGATGAACCGACGAGACCACCTGACGTCCGAGGAGCAAAGTCTGGTGGCGCGAATCAACGCCGCGTACGAGCCATATCGGCTTCCGGCGGGCCCACTGCGCCATCGCCGCCCGCTGCGGCTGTGGCTGGCCAGCTTGGCAGGTGTTGCCGCCGCGGTGGTCGTCGGTGCGATCGTGCTGCAGCCGCGGTCAGCTCTTGCCACCTGGACCAGCGAGCCGACTTCGTCGGAGCTTTCGGCTCTGACCGATGCCACCGAGAACGCCTGTCGAGAGCAGGCGGCGACACTCTTAGGGGTCGGAGCGCGAGCCGGCTGGCCGGATGATCCGACAATGCGCAACATGGCCCGATTGCCGCTGGTCGCCCACGACCAGCGTGGCGAGGCCTCGGCAGCCCTGTTTGCCAACGCCGATTCCGGGACGGTGGCGATCTGCGCGATCGTCCCGGTGGCGGGCCAGCCGGACTACGTCGAGCTGACCGGCGGCACGGAGGTGATCCCCGAGGACTTTGGGAGCGTGTCTGTCTGGATGGCGGCCGGCGGATCTAACTGGGACTACGGCAGTCGGTGGGAGATCGGCGGCCGAGTGGCGGCGGATGTCGACGACCTCGTCATCGTGCGCGCCGACGGTGAACGGGTGACCGCGACCATCGACGGCGGCTGGTTCCTGGCCTGGTGGCCGAGCTACAGCCATGCGGCGCAGTTGCAGATCACCACCGGCGACGACGTGGAGACGGTGGAACTTGGCGACCGATACAACACGGGCGGTCCTCCATGCCGTGTGGGGGTGTCGTTCTTGGGGGACTTCTGCATCTGGTCGTACTGAGGCTTGACCTCGCCGCGGCTCCAGACCAGCAGGGGGACTCGACAGACGGTAGTAAGGGCGCCGGTTGAGCGGTGCTAGCGGCGAGTTGCTAACTGGAATGGCGCCAGCCGTTCGCAATGACCCGGCGGCTCGCCTACGCGTTCGACTCGGGTTGTAAGGTGGTCTGACGGAGCCAGGAGGAGGCCCTCAGTGACGGATGGCGACGCGAGGGAGTATTACGAGTCCCTGCCCGCCAAGCCTATCGGAGCCGGACTCGTATGCCGCGACGCCATCGACCGTCTGCTTCTGGTGCAACCGACCTACAAGTCGACCTGGGAGCTCCCCGGTGGGGTGGTGGAGGCGGGGGAGTCACCAGCAGACTGCGTAGCGCGCGAGGTACGTGAGGAGCTCGGCGTCGACCTGCCGGTCGGCCGGCTACTCGTGGTCGACTGGCTGCCGGCGCGGCCGCCGAAGACAGAAGGGCGTGATGATGCAGTTCGACGGCGGCGTGCTCGATGACACCGTCACGGCCGGCTTCCGGCTCCCGGAAGATGAGCTGGCCGCGTGGCGATGGTTCGCCGTCGAGGAGCTAGACGACGTCCTGCCGGACTACATGGCGCGGCGCACGCGTGTCGCCCTGCAAGCGGCTGCAAATACCGGCACGACAGCCTATCTGGAACTGGGGCGGCCGACCGGATTGGCTCCGTCAGCGGGAACCACGCAACCGATACTGCTCCTGATGAAGGGTCCGCCCGGCAGCGGCAAGAGCACCATCGCCCGCGAGCTGGGACGGCGCCTGCGCTGGCCCGTCATTGACAAGGACGTCTTCCGCGACCTGTTGCCCGATGAACTCGGCGGCTTGTCGTACGAGGCAATGCTCGACCTCGGGGAGCGGCAGCTGGCTATCGGTCTGAGCGTCATCGCCGACAGCCCGCTCGGCTACGGCACAAGCTACCGCAAGGCGCTTGCGATCGCCAAGCGCACTAGCTCAGTCGTGGCCGTCGTCGAGTGTGATTGCTCCGACCCGCTCGAGTGGCGGTGTCGCATCGACGCGCGTGCCGGCAGCGGCTTGGCGTCACATCATGCGACCTACTGGGCGAAGGTCGAGGCGTTCTACGGGCGCACGGCGCAGGATCCGTTTGAGTTGGAGGGCCAGAGCATCCAAATCGACACCGCCGCACCGCTCGAGCAGTCGTTAGGCCGAGTCATGGACTGGCTAGGCAGCCAGGCATCCATCACGCCTACGGCGGACCCTGCCGGCGACAACGGACCGCTCGCACCAGGCGACCGGGGTGCTCCGGAATGAGCGTTGCGCCGTCGACCGTCCCTTGGTTCACGCGCAGTGGGTTTGGGCCCCCGCTTGTCTTGTTGCCCGGAGGCCCGGGCATGGCGTCGGACTACTTAGAACCGGTGGCCGAGGCGCTGAGCGACGCCTTCGAGGTTATCCTCGTCGACCCTCCAGGTTGCGGACGTTCCGCGAGCGTCGGCGCGGGTGGGCTTGCCGAGATCGTGGGCGCCATCGACCAGGTACGCACGACGCTCAAGCTCGAAGAGTGGATCATCGGAGGTCACTCCTTCGGCGCCGACCTGGCCCTGGCCTACGCGCTCGAGCGCCCGCGACACACGGGTGCCGTGTTCGCCATCTCGCCATCGGGTGTCCAGGATGATCGTGACTGGCACCGCGCCTACGAGGCCGGGCGGCAGGCTGGCCAGGACCAAGTGGCCGAGTCCGCCTTCGACGTCGACCCGGAGACGCACGCAGCCGCACTGGCGTCATGGCGGGAGTACATCAAGCAGCCTCACTTGCTCCGCCGCCTTGCGGACCTTGCCACGCCGTATCTGGCGGTCATTGGTTCAGATGACGTTCGGCCGTCGTGGCCGGTTGAGCAGGTCGCAGCGCTCCTTCCACGCGGCGAAGTTGTCGTGCTTGAGGGAGCCGGCCACAGCCCGTGGTGGACGCATCCGACGGAGCTACGCCAGACAGCCTCGCGGCTTGGCTGACGCCGCGGACGTGTTGTGCAACTGGCGGTGAGCTCCTCGCCGCTACGGTGATCGTCGCAACGCGATACGGGTGAACGCGAGCGCCATCGCACCGCCGACTATGCCAACGACGGCGACCTCGCGCCACATCCAGGCCGAGTACTCATCAGCCGGGATGATCCACGCAACGAGCGTCATTCCGGGCGGAGGAAGCTCGGCCGCGTCGGCGACCCCCGGCGTCCCGTAGTACTGCGCGAGCGTAATGACCTCACCAGTGCCATCGTCCCGCAACCCGGTCTCGTAGATCTTCGATGCGCCCGCCATGCCGAACGCCTGCGGGATCGGTCGGGCCTCGGCTGCCATCCAGGCATCGATGCTGATCGAGGTGGCGGCCATAACTAGGCTGACCGCGAGCGCGGTGGCGAGTACCGCCGGAAAGGTGCGACCGATGACCGTCCCGGCCAGCAGCCCGACTGCCAGCGCGAGCCCGGCGCGGGCGACCTCGAGAGGCAGCGGCGGAACCAACGAGTCGAACGCTGGCTCACCGCGGGACACTTGTCCGGCGAGCGTTGTCCCGGCCAGGCCGACCAGCACCGAGGCAACCAGGACGAGCGCCACGACCGGGCCGGCACGCAGCGCGAGCCAGCGGCGCCGCGAGCCACTCAGGGTCCATGCCATGGCCGCGGTGCGCCCCTCGATTTCTCGGCCAATCAGCGGCGGCCCCAGGATGACGCCGAGGAGAAACGGCGCGAGCGTCGCGCCCACCGCCGGGTACACGCCGATCTGCTGCAGCGCGCTGTAGGCCATGAACGATGCTTCGCAGGCTCCCCGGTCATTGCCTGCCGGTCCATGCGCCTCGCCGAAGCATGCAGGTGCACTCGCCTGGATCTGCTCCATGCGCCAGCCGATGAAAACGAGGGCGACGATCACCGCAACCACGAATGCGGTAAGCGATGCGAGTTCCCAGCGCTGGAGCCTCCAGGCCAGCCGCACCGCGCCCATCACGTGGGTCTTCGGCGCCGGGTGACCGCCGCAGAACCGCCGAGCAGGATCAGGCCAGCGCCGGTGAAGACGACGGTCTCGCGGGCCACGATCTCGTTGTAGCGCTCGCCGGGGATGATGAGGATGTAGTCGCGTCCGAGAGGCTTGCGCCCCGCCGCGGCGTCAACGTCGCTCGCATAGTGGGTCCCATCCTCGGTCTGGTAGGTGTCGAGAAGTTCCGCGTTGTCTTCGAAGACCTCGGCGAACGGCAGGCGCTCGCCGCTCGTGAGCTCGATCCCCGACTCGATGTACAACGGGCTGCCCAGCCACTCGTCGTTCCGCCGAATCTCAGCCTCACCGTGGTACCACTGCGGCAGAGCGAAGGCACTGGCCCCGTACAGGCTGCCGACGACGAGCACGCCGAGGAGCAGGGCCGGGAGCTGCCGTCCGACCAGCGCGCCGACGAGCACGCCGGCGCCCAGCCCGAGCATGGCACGCCCGACGATCAGCGGATCTCGATTGCAGTAGTGCTCGAAGCTCTCCGACGTGGTGATGTCGGGCCGCATAGCAGTGGTCAGAACCTCGGTCGTCACGGCAAGCAGCCCGGTGAGCACGAGCGCCACGAGCGCCGCGAAGGCGACGCGGCCGATCAGCCAGCGGACTCGCGAGCGCCCGAGGGTCCACGCCAGCTGGGCGGTGCCGTGTTCCACCTCGCGCGCGACGAGCGGCACACTGAGGACGATGCCCACGGCGAAGCCGGCCAGCCACGTGTTGCGAATGATGATCTCGGCGGTGCCGAAGATCTCGAAGAAGCGCCCTTCGGCAGTGGCGCACCCGCGAGAGCCGTCATTGAAGAAGTTGCAGTCGGGGTAGGCCGCGGTCACCCCGCTCAGCTCGAATGCCCACCACAGCATCAGCCCAGACGCGAGCAGGACCGCGCCCCCAAGCAGGAGGATCTCTAGGCGCTGGAAGCGGAACGACAGCCGCGCCCAGTTGACGACACCGTTCACGCGGCCTGCTCCCGCTCCGGCCCCGACCGCGCAGACGCGAGGTAGCCGAGGACGATCTCCTCGAGTGTCGCCTGACGACCATCGCTGCCGCGCTGGAGGGCGATGCGGTCGCCGGCCGATCCCGCGAAGGTGGCGATGACCTCGCCGACGACCTGATCAGCGGGAGCCACGTGGTGCGCGGCAACCGCATCGGCCACCGACGCCTGCAGCAGGACGTGTCCAACGCCGAGCACGATCAGCCGATCGCAGGCCTGCTCGACGTCGGTGACGATGTGGCTTGATAGCAGCGCCGTTCCGCCATCGGTGCGGACGGCATCGGTCACGACATGGAGGAACTCGCGGCGCGCCAAAGGGTCAAGGCTGGCCAGGGGTTCATCGAGCAGCAAGACCTCGGCGCGGGTGCCGAGGGCGAGCGCCAGCGCCACCTGAGCCTGCTGGCCGCCGGACAGGCTCCGGGCGCCAGCCGACTGCGGGATCCCGAGCTGGTCGAGGCGTTCGCGGGCCAGAACGCGATCGAACGTCGGCCGCAGGAGCACGGCCATGTCGAGGTGGTCTTCGACGCTGAGCCCGTCGTACAGCGCCGGTGACTGCGGCACGTAGCCGATGTGGTCGAGGGCTGCGGCGCGGTTCTTCCACGGGTCGATGCCGGCAACGCGAACCGAGCCGCGCGTCGGTCGCTCGAAGCCGACCCACGTCTTGATCAGCGTGGACTTGCCGGCGGCGTTCGGTCCGACCAGGGCGGTGATGCCGCCGGGCGGGATCTCGAGGCTGATGCCGCTCAGCGCCCACACGCCGCGGCGGTAGCGCTTCGCGAGGTCGTGGGTCTCGAGGATGGGCGTCATCTTGGCACCCCGAGGAAGACGGAGAGGGTCAAGACGAGCAGGCCGAGCGCGACGAACGGCAGCGGCACGAGGATCCAGCGGAACGAGCCCATGGCGATTCACCTCCTGACGCGATGATCGACGGCTTGAGCCCTCGATCACCATCCGTGAGATCCACCATCGGCGTTGCGTGATTTCCCGCATTGTCCTCGCGCGTGGCTCTGGTACGTTCGGTCCCATGCCGCTTCCATTGCGTGACGTCGCTGCGCTGGTCATCACGCTCGGCGCTGCTGTGGCCAGCCTCGTTGCCTGGAGCAACGGTACCGTGACGCTCGGCCTCCGGCTGGCCGGAGCCGATGGGCAGGTGCATGTCAGCGACGTGACACCCGACGGCCACGCCATGTGGAACGGCTGGCACCATGGTATGCAGTTGCTGGACGTGACGACCGTCGACGACAGTCACGTCGACCGTGGTGCCCCCGTGCGCGCCGACGGCGGGGCGAGCCTATGGGTCGGCTCGCCGAGCTTCAATCCAATCGAGCTGCTATTAGGGAATGTTGGCGGCCCCCTCGTGTCCGTTGATCGGCAGCTGCGCCCGCCGGCCGAGGCGATTGATCCGGCGCGGATCGAGACCGCCGTCGGCGGCGAGATCTTGGCCGAGCCCCGCGTCGCTGCAGGCGTGTATGCGGCGCTCGACCGGACGCTGCTCGAGCTCGAGCTGCGGTCTTCGATCGGGATATTGGCATTCGGGGCCGCACTTGGAGTCGCAGTGTGGTACGCGCTCCGGCGCGGCGTGGCTGGCCGTGTCGGGGCGGACCACGCAGTGGTGCTCGCGTGCGCAGCCGCGACGCCTTTGATCGCCGTGCCGCTCGTCGCAGTCGGCAGCACGGTGGGGGTCGTGGCCGGGTTCGGAGTTCCCGCTGCGGTGACACTCATCCTCGGACTTTCACTGGCTCGACTGCACCCGGAGGACTGGTGGCGCCAGGCCGCGACGGCCGCTGCCTTGGTGACCGCCGGCCTGGCAGCCGTGCTGCTCGCCCGTTACGTGGTCTTCTCAGCCACTGCTCCCGACGGGCGCGGCAGCATCCTATTGATGGTCGCTGCCATCTCCTTCGCGCCAGCGATCGTGGCAGCGACCGCCACAGGGCGGGCCCCGCGACATCGGCTTGCACTGCTCTCGCTCGCCCTCATCCCCGCCGCGGCGCACACGGTCATCGGACCGCGGCCGGACGTCTTCGGTCCCACGGTGCTGGTCGGCGCGCTGGTGGGATGGCAGCTCCTGCCTGTCGGCCGCGCGTTCTCCGCCATCGAGCAACGAGTTCCGCGGACCGCAGATGTCCAGCGGACGGTGCGGCGCGACGCGATCGGAGGCATCAGCGCTCGAACACGCGATGTGGCGGCGGCGACGCTCCTCGGTGCGCTTGTCCTCGGCACCATCCTGATTGGCTACTACGACGCCTGGGCTGCCGTAGTCGGGCTCGGCTTGGCGGCGCTCGTCTGGTTTGCGGTACGCCAGGGCTTTCTTGGACCTGACTGGAGCGACGCTGCCGTGCCGCTGGGCGTTGCGGTCGGTGTCCCGATGGTTCTCACAACGTCGGGCTCCCTGTCGGACAACGATCTCCTTGCCTGGCTTTTCACCCTGGTCGCGCTTGCCGGACTTCCCGTGGCCCACGTCCTTGCCGATCGTCATCCCGACCCGAGGGTCGCCGATCGGCTGTGGTGGTCGAGCGCCGCGCTGCTTCCCTTGGTGTGGATCGTGTCGATCGCCGTCCCGGAAGCAATTGGCTTCCTCGTTGCCCTCTGCATTCCGCTGGTGCCCGGACTGCCGCTCGCCTTCGCCCGACACGCCGACCACGCGACAGGGGTCTCAACCCGGCTCGAAACGATGGCCGTGGCGCTCACTCCGGCGGCTGCCGCTACGATGCTGGTCCCGCTCGGCTACGTCGTCTTCAGCGCATGGCTCCTAGCGCTCGTCTTCTGGAAGTACGCCACCGTCACGCCGCTGCTGCGGGTCGCACAACGAACACAGCTGCAGCGCGATCTGGCCGTCGCCGCAGCGGAGACCGAGCGGGCGCGCCTCGCCGCCGACCTCCACGACGACGCACTCCAGCAGCTGACGATGCTGGTCCGCAAGCTCGACGAGCGCGGCGACGCTGAGGGTGCCACCGAGGCTCGCGAAGTAGCCGACAAACTGCGCGCGGTGGTCGGCGACCTACGCCTCCCGATCCTCGACGACCTCGGTGCCGGCGCCGCACTCGAGTGGCTCGTCGAACGGGTGGAGCCGCTGGCCGGCGGCCCGGTGAAGCTCGAGCGGTCAGATGCGACCCGTCCACCAGCCACCGTTGAACTTGCGGTCTTCCGCGTGGCGCAGGAAGCCATCACCAACGCGATCAAGCACGGTCGGCCACCGATCGCCATCCGTTACGACGTGCGTGCCGACGGACGCGTCACGCTCGCCGTTGACGACGCCGGGGACGGGATCGGTCCTGACGCCAGCGAGGAGGCCCCGCGCCAGGGCCACTTTGGGCTGGCCAACATGCAGCAACGAGCCGAGCAGATCGGGGCCCTGCTCGATGTGCGACGCTGGCCGGGCGGCGGCACGCGCGTCGCGCTCGAGTGGCGTCCGCAGTGAGCCGATGATCCGGGTTGCCATCGTCGACGACCACCCGCTGGTGCGGGAGGGGACGGCTGCCATCCTCGAGCGGGCGGAGGACATGGAGATCGCCGGCGTCGCCGGTTCGCTCGACGAGCTTCGGCCAATGCTCGACGGATCGGTTGACGTGCTGCTGCTGGATCTCCGGCTCGGTCAGGAGTCGGGCTTCGAGCTCCTCCGCGATGCCTCCACCGTGACGCTACCGGCGGTTGTCTGCCTGACCTCCTACGACTACCCCCAGTACGCCGACGCTGCCATGCGGCTGGGCGCTTCCGGCTTCGTAGTGAAGACAGCTCCGACGGCGGAGTTGCTCGATGCGGTGCGACGGGCCGCGGCGGGCGGCATGGCTTTCAGCGTGCGGCCGGGGCGTGGCGTGACGTTGTCGGCCAGAGAGCGCCAAGTCGTCCAGCTCATCGTCGCCGGCGCTTCCAACGATGAGATTGGCGCTCAGCTCGCGATTAGTTCAAGGACCGTAGAGTCGCACCTTCGCCGCCTGTTCGACCGAACCGAGGTCGCTTCGCGCACGGAGCTGGCGGCGAGGGCCCTGCGCGAGGGGTGGCTCGAAGATCTCACGTAACGGGCAAGCCCTCCGGAGGGGTCTGATGATCGACGACAGTTCTATCCCGGCGTTCAGTGGCGGCGAACGTGCGACTGATCGACGAAGCATTTGTCAACGAGTGCTGCAGCGCTCTGAATGGTGCGATGACCCATCGCATTCCCGAGTTGCCTGGACCCTTGCACCTCGCCGACCGCCTTGCTCTACGGCGCTGGCGCGACGACTACGCTCCTGCGGTGATGACGAACGCTCGCCCCTCACGTCGAACGCGACTCCTCGAGAGCTACGGCAAGTATGGACAAGAGGGCGACCGGGCCGTGCGGGGGTCGTGGCGGCGGCGAAGTGCGGGTTAGCCCTTGGGAACGATGACTCCGTGGCCGAAGACCCCGTTCTGCAGGACAGCCATGCCGGCGTTCGCTCCAGTGGGAACTTTGTCGGTGCGATAGCTAACGATCCCGGACTCGACCAGGTACTCCGGGATTGATGCTTCATCGGAAACCGAAAGCCACACGACGCACGCTCCGACATCATGGCAGTCGGTCTCGATAACGTGCCAGTCAAATCCAGCGCAGTCGCTCTCGTCAGCAACCCCTAGGTAGTGCTCGCGCGAAGCGAACTCGGCGATCCGCTGATCCGCCACCAGCATGCTCCAGCCTCTATCGTCCGCCTCGCACGCAGCCGCGAGGTAATCGTGTGCCGCGGCTTCGGCTCGCTCCTCAGGGGTATCTGCGACGCCGTTAGCGATAAGGAAGTAGGCAATCAGGGCCAGTGGTAACGCCAAGAGAAGCCCAAGTCGGTCTCGCGTCATGCTCTCCTCCGGTAGTTAGTTCGCTCCGGCTAGGCACACCGAGCCGGAACCTCGACCATAGTCGAGCGCAGGCGCTAAAACCGGTACCGCGCTGTCACATTATTAACCCGCCAGTAGCGGACAGGAGTAGCTCCCGGTTCCTTGCGCGTTCGGCGGACTCTCGATCCAAGCCGTCTAACCGCCGCATTCACGATTGCGGGTTTGCTAGCTGCCTCCTTGCCACTAATAGCCCCGGCGCTTACTCGCTCAGGCGCACGACCATCTCATCCGTCGTGATCCCGCAATCGTCGCACAGCCGATCTTCCTCAAGGCGCACGCGAAACTCTGCGGCCGGAGCGACGGACCGCTGAACTGCGACCAGGAAGGCGTGCGGCGTCGCGTCGGTGGTGCACCCGAAGTTGTCCGGCACCTCCGCGATGAACAGCTCTGCCGAGAGATTCTCGAACCGCCCGAATAGGACACCCTGGTCGCTGTCGACCCCGATCCCGGTGAATGCAACCCACGGGCATGAACCGCTGACCGACGCGACGAACTGCACGACGAACTCGCGGTCAAAGTCGACCGACGGTGCAGCACCGCGCGCCATCGAGAGCCACAGACGCTGGTAGGACTCGGGGTCAGTGGCCACGTCCACCATCCCGGAGGTCACGGTGATGGCGAGCTGGCTGCTATCCGCGGAGGCAAGCAGCCGCCATCCGTCGCCGGCCTCGGGCTGAACGCCTGGCGGCGGCGTCCAGAGCGCATCAGCCAGCGGCGCGTCGATAACCGGATCCGGACCATCGCCGTGAACCTCGGTCACGGTGAACTGCTGGTCGCACCACAGCTGTTGCTCCTCGGCGCTCATCGGCGGTAAGCCGGCAAGACGCGGCGTCTTAGTGCAGCCCAACGCGCCCGAGCCGAATGAACCTGTGACCTCGACCTCCTCGTAACGCTTGACACGTTCGTCGTTCAGCCAGGCCAACAAGAGAGGATCGCCCGGCGTGAAGTGCAGAGGCAGGAACCGGTAGCCGGTCTCCATGTTGCTCGGCGTCAGAGCCGCGAATGGCAACCCGGTGAGCCACGCAGGATCTCCGGGATACAGGGGCTGACCGTGCTGGCCACCGTACAGCGCGCCGCGCATCGTGATCGGCTCGCTGTCATAGCACTCGTGCCTGACCGGCTCCGCGAGCCGGTACAGCTGTTCGGGCTCGGCCGGACAGGACCAATCCACCTCCTCGAGGGTGGGACCGGCGAGGACCTGCGGGGCATCGATCCCGAAGCCCGGCTCACGCAGCCCCGCCCGCTCAAGGTCGGCTGCCACCCAGCCGAAGACCCACTCGGACGACGAGGCGTCGGTTCGACAGCAATACTCGAACTCGATGCGGTACCAGTCCCCATCGGGCCCCCGCTGGACGTCGACTACAAGCACCTCGTGATCCGGCTCGAGCAGCCCGAACTGCGCCCCCTGCGGCTCGTCGAGGACTGCCGCGGCGGCGTTTACGCGGGCGAGGCTGCCAGCCGCGATCGGCTGGGCCTGCGCGACCACCGGGCCGAACCGCGCTGCGTACTCGACCGCGGCACTCTCACCGCCCGGGAACTGCGTGAAGACCAGGTAGGCACAGCCTTCCTCTACCCAGCCGATCTGCATCGGAGCCGGCAGGGGCAAATCGCCTGAAGGCTGCACCCAACCGGCATAGCCCCGAACCATGACCGGCGTGCCGCCTTCGACCGAAGGACCGCCGTCGCGGTGCCCCGGCGATTCGGTGACAGTATCGTCACCGGATCCCCAGCTCACCATCGGCTCACCGGGGTACGGCCGTGCCTCGGTGATCGGGGCACCGCTGGGAAGCTCCGCGGGTGGGATGATCGGACAGTCGCTCACCTGGTCGACCGGCTTGGCGAAGTGCTGGCAGGTCGATTGGAGGTACTCGAAGAACGCATCGCAGCTGCCGTCGATCTGGAGCTCCAACGCCGTCACCTCGTCGAATTGGAGCGCGGTCGCGCGCACGGCCTGCAGGAACGGTCCCGAGCCAGCGCTGGCCGACAGGTTGTCGACCTCGCTGAGGGACTGAGTGAAGTCGGCCTCGACCAGCCCGTCAGATTCCAGGGTGATGCCGACGAGCAGCTCCCCCGATCCCTCCGGCACGACGGCCAGCATGCCCTGCGCCCGCTCGAGCTCGGATGGTCCATCGAGAACCGCGCGCAGCGCAGTCTCGAGGCGCTCCATCACCGGCATGTCACGGCCGACCGAGCGGGTCCCGTTGGACGGCTCGCGGTCAGGCCCGTTGCCGCACGGGAAGTAGACGAGGACGATGTCCTCTCCACCGGCTGGGGCGGCGACATCCTCGCACGTGGAGGCAGCCTGCGCGCTGGGCAGCGCCACCCACGACGGCGAGACCGATGGGTTGGGCAATGGCGTTGGCATCCTGCCGATCCCGATCCCGGCCACGATGACGAGCACGGCTGCGAGGGCGGCCACCGCCGCGAACGCGGCCAAGCGCGGACGAATCGGCGGCGCGTCGAGCGCTTCGTCGAGAAGGTCCGGCGGCAGAGGCTCGCCGGCAAGCGGCCGGGTGGCATGTCGCAGCTCGTCGTCGAACCGATTCATCGGTCTGCCTTATTGAGCTGATCGGCGAGTCGTCGGCGGGCTCGGAAGACGATGGTGCGCGCGTTGACCGTCGAGAGCCCCGTCATGCGGGCAATCTCGTCGAACTGATATCCATGGCCATAGTGGAGGACGACGAGTGTTCGCTCACGCGACGGGAGACGCTCGATCAGCTCCTGCAGCCCGGCGTCGCGTGATGGGGCGACGGACTCGCGACGGGCGAGGATCGGCAGCTTCTCCAGCCAACGCCGCTGTGAGCGATGTCGATTCATGCACAGGTTGATCGCAATCCGCGTCAGCCATGCTTCGAACAGGTCGGCATCGCGTAATTGACCTTGACGAGAGCGGGCGCGCAGATACGTGTCGTGCACCACGTCGTCGGCCGCATCGGCGCCGACAAATCCGGCGCAGACCCGGACCAGCCTCTCGCGAGCCGCGGCGAACTGCGCGTCAAAGACCGATGCGGCGGATGCGACCTGCTCGGGCGTATCGGTCACCAGGGCTCCCATGCTACCCATCACACTCGGTTGACACCGCATGCGCTGGTTTCGTTGCATGCGTGCCGGGTCTCGTGAGTCGATCTACTCGCGGGACGGCCAATTCGTCAGGTGAACGCGCGACCTCGGCCGATCAGTCGCAGCCGGGTGGCTCATCGACGCTCGGCCGATAGGTGATGGTGTGGCCGTTCGCAGTGGCTTCGATCACGGGCTCGGGATCGGTATGCAGGCTGATCGAGACATGGACCGTCTGATCTGGTTCGGCTGGCGGCCACTGCGGAGGAGCAGCCCCGAGGCTGCCGGCGGGGAGATCGGCTCGCCAGGACACATTGTTGAACGTGCCGAGCCACTCGATGCCGCAGTGGACGAAGAGCCGGTACGGATACTCAATGTCGGGCTCGATGATCGACCCGGGCTCGAGCATGAAAGGCTCGGGCAGCGCCGGGTCAGCATGGACCTCCCCGAGGCCGGCGGCGGCTCCAGGCTGCGACAGGTCGACGTCCACCACGGTCCGCTCCTCCGGCACACCTGTCGGTGGGTCAGCCGCATCGAGCTGGATGCCAAACGGCCCGGACGGCAGCTCATCACGTTTCAGGGCGACAAGGTAGGCGTGCGGATTGGCATCGGCAGCACAAGCTGACGGGGCGTCGACCAGCACGATCTCGGCGTGGATGAGCGCCCTCTCCCGGTCGACCACCACATCATCCAGGCGCAGGTTCGGGCAGCTGGAACCGTAGACGGCTCCGAACCAGATGACCACTTCGGCCTCGAAATCAACCGGAGGAGGCTCGCCTGATAGACCGATATGAATCCAGAGCTGCTCGTAGGACGCTTGGTCGCTCGCAATCCCGGTGCGATAGGGCTGACCCACGCCCTTCTCTTCGGCGAGCAGACGCCAGCCGTCGCCGGCTTGAGCCTGCGGACCATCGGCGGGCACGTCCGCCGGATCTGAGCCCTCGATGCAGATCGGCTCACCCGCGAAGCGCTCCTCGATGGCTGCAATGCGCTCGGCCTTGAGGACCCCGACGCCGATACCGACCACGCCCTGTGTGACCGAGATCCATGAGCTCGGTCCAAAGAGCGGACCGAGCTCCTCGCCCACCCGTCGCTGGAGCTCCATCAGCTCAGGCATGGTCCAGTCGACCCCGACGGCGACCACCCCCACATCGGGGAACAGCTCCACCAGCTCGGCCTGTCGCGACTCGGGGTCAACGCTGAAGGCGACGGTGATCCAGCCGAGGTGTTCGCGATCGACCCAGATCTCCTCGAAGCCCGGCTGACCGGCGGCCCAGGCGCGGATCTCCTCAGTCGGCTGCTCGTTGGCGACGTAGATCGGCGAATCTCGATACCACTCGGCAGGTGCGCTGATCCGCTCGACCATTTCACACGCAGGGATCATAAGATCCGCGACCCCGGCAGTGGACTCAGGTGCGGATGAGCCCGATTGACCGGGTGCTCGAACATCAGCGCTACATGCGCTCGCGAGCAACGCAATCGAGCCCATGGTCACGACGAACAGTAGCCGCATCGCTCTTCCCGAATCGGTTCCGGCCGACCAGACGCTGGCACACTGTCATGCGGTTCCACGAAAGCAACGCACATCCGGCCAGCCGAGGCATCATCAACGATCTCGCCGGCGCAACACGGCCGGTCACGTGCAACGGGAGGAGATGTGGCAGCGTCTCCGTCGTAATGGGCGACCTTACCGGACGACGACGCAGCGCGATGGCATCTCTGTTGGCCGCCACGGTGGCGCTGGCTGCGTGTTCGTTGGATGCCGCACCTTCGTCAAGCACCGGGAATGATTCGGGCAACTTCGTGCCAGTCCCGTCGTTACCCGAGCCCGTCCGCGGGGATGGAACGGTTACCGATCTCGCCACCATCGTCGTTGCCGTGCAGCCCCGGTGGGCGGCCGGTGACGACGGAGTTCCCATGACTGATGACTGGGGTGAGAACCCAGCCCTCCTGGAGCCACCGGTGGCGGTCAGCATCCTGGCCGGCCCGGTCGCCGTGGACGACGCGGACTGGTACCAGGTCTACGTCCTTCCCGATGCGATGCGCGGGCTGAGCGATTTCGTCGCGTGGGTCCCGGCCACGATTGATGGAGCGGCGGTGCTCGCTATGGAAGACCCGGGCCCGTGTCCTGACGGCGAGGTCGCAGCGCTTGCGCAGCTCAGCCCGGCGGGCCGCCTGGACTGCTTCGGTGACAGGACCGTTCGCTTCGTGGCTCGCTCGTGGCTCGCTGGCCATTGGGTGCCATACGAACTGGAGCCGTCCTGGCTCGGAACGTCGGTTGAGAACTCACGCACGATCTCCCTGTTCGAGCCGGGCGGGACCCAGTTCCCCCGCCCACCCGATCCGTCCGTTGTGTGGATCGATGCCCGTGTACCGCCCGAAGTCTCCATGCCGCCGCCGGAGGTCACACTGTTGGTAGAGGCCCAGTTCGACCATCCCGCTGCGAATGACTGCCGGCGCACCCGTAATCGCGCGGGTCCACCGGCGCAACCCGCGCTTGCCGGCCTACCCGACGAGCCACTGGACGCCTCTGTGGCCTGGTGCCGCGGGCAGTTGGTCCTGACCAGTTGGGAGGTTCTGCTCGGGCCGGAGGGACGCCCACCCGTCGCCGGAGAGGTGCAGTTGCACCGCACTAGTCTCGAAGGCGTTGCGTGCGGAGGCGTCGGACTTCCTCCGCTGCGTTTCCGCGTCGACGGAGACGAAGCCGATCCAATCTGGCTCGAGCCGGAGACAGGGGGCCACAGAATCATTCCCGTGTTCGGCCCGGGTTTCCGGGCTGCATTCACGCCCGACCTTGTCGTCCTTGGCCCGGATGGGCAGATCGTGGCCCGCGACGGAACGCCGCTCGACCCGGATGCGAGCCTGGGTCCATACGCGGTGTGTCCCGGCGGCGAAACGGTGACGATCACCGCGCCATAGGGCGCGAGACGTGCTGGCTCGCGACAATGAACCGATCAGGCCGCGACGCCGTTTCATTGGCACATCAACGGAGGCACGCCCATCGTATGCCTCGTAGCCATTGCCGCCGCCCTGGCGGTTCTCTCGGCCGCCGCTTGGTTCACCATCGGCCCGGGAACCGGACCCTCCACTGGCGCCTGCACCGCCATGGGGGGGCTACCCGTGTCCGATACGAAGGCGGACCCCGGTCAGCTGACCTGGGTCGGGTCGGGCGAGGTGCCAGACGACCTTGATGACCGCGATGAGCAGCTGATGCTCGACGTCGAGAGCTTGCGCGACGGGTTCGTCGCCGTCGGACGCGAGTCGAACGGACCTATCTCCCGCGCCGTCGTGTTGCACTCCGCTGATGGCCTGGGATGGACCCACGTGCCCGGTGGCGCGGATCGATTCATCGGCACCGAATTCCACCGGCTGGACCGGGTCGCGGAGCGCCTGTTTGCTCTTGGCACGGTCAGCACCGACGACCGCGGTGGCTCGCGCGGCACCGTCTCATACACCGATGACGGGCAGACCTGGATCGAGGCCAGCGGCAATTTCGAAGGCACCCGGCCGTCCTCGCTCGCGGGCAACGGGAGCGAGCTCCTGCTCATCGGAACGAGAAATTCCGACATCAGGCCGCTGGCCTGGAGATCCCCCGATGGCGAGACGTGGACGCCCGTTGAGCTCCAGCTGCCGGTCAATCCCGCCCAGGCTGACATGGGAACCCTGGCCTCGCTCGGGGACGGCTACCTGGCGGTCGGGTCTCTCACGGCCGGCTCGACGGCAGCCCCGGTGGTGTGGCGCTCCGACGACGGCGTTTCCTGGAGCTGCCAGCTGCTCGACCCGGCAGGTTTTGATTCCGCTCAACCGTTTGAGCTGCACCGGGCAGGTAACGCGTGGCTGGCCCTCGGAATCGCTGGCGACACAGGCGGATTCGGGGCCAGCAGTCCGGGTTACCCCGTTGCCTGGGCGTCGCAGGATGGACTCTCGTGGAGCACCGCGCTGGGCAGGGATGAGCCGGTCTCTGACGGCGGCATCGGCTTCGGCGGCGGCGGCGAGCAGTTCATCGCCATCGGCCGCGGCAGGTCGTGGACCTCGCTGGACGGCGTGAACTGGACTCTGCACGAGCAGTCCGCCGGCGCGCCGGATTGGCCGGCGGACGCACTGGCTGTCGGTCCAGACGGTCGCCTCGTGGCCGTCGGCATACGCTATGACGGGCCGGATGCCGATCCCTGGATCACCGTCGCCGAGCTCGAGCAATCCAGTCAGCCTTCGGCCGCCAACCCTGCAGCGCGCGACATCGGCGGTGAGTCCTGTGACGAGGTCGCCGCCAATTACGGACGGCTCCTGAACACACGATTGATGGCAGTCTTGCCAGACGGTGAACGTGCGGCGGCGGTAGCGACGACTCTCACGCTGGCCACCGATGAGCACCTACGCGCGGCCGGTCTGGCGGGTCAGTGCAGCTACGCCGAGTTCGCGGTGACCGCGACCCAGACATTGACGCCTGACCTGGCTGCGATCAACCGAGTGGGAATCGACGGCGCTCCTGACTTCTGGAACTGGTTCGCCCGGGTCGTGCGGCCCCGGCTGTCCGTCATCGAGCTACCGGATCGCTCGGTGCGCGACCGTCGGGTCGCCCCACTTGCCAACCCGCCCGCTTTCGGCGACGGTCCGTGGGGGCCGCTGGCGGTGGTCGAGGCGCCATCCGACAGCGGCGACTGGGGTGGCCTCAGCGGGAACCTGCGCATCGGCGAAAGGTGCGTGACGGTCCGCAGCCTGGATGATCCGACACCCGTGATCTGGCGCAACAGCCAGACGCACTGGAAGGTCGAGACCGACACGATCGTGTTCTTCGACCCGATCACGGAGCAGAGTCTCGAGCTGCACGACGGGGACTTCGTCACGTTCGGCGGTAGCGGAATCGGCCCGGAGGGAGGTCCGGCCCCGGCCGATCTGGCGTGGGTCAACCCGCCCGACGCTGCATGCCTCGGTGAGGCGTTCGGCGTCCACAGTCTCAGTCAGGTGAATGATTTGGAGCTTCGGCCTTGAGGGCTTCGCAAGTTGACCGCGTGGCAAGGCCAGCGCTCCTAGCGAGATGCCGCTTGCGACCGACCGCGCCCGCGGGTAGCGGCGGAGGCCGCCATGAACGCAACTCCGGCGCTAGGCTGCACGGAACGTGAACTTCACTAGTCGCGTCGCCGCCGTTCCTCTCGTGCTGGTGCTGATGGGCTGCTCAGCGGGCGGCGCGACATGGACCCACGACCCGGTTACTGAGCTGGGTCCAGACACGACTGAGTTCACTGCCTGGGTCACAGAGATGGCCTGTGCTAGCGGACTGTCGAGCGCAGATCGCATCGTCGGACCGGACATGCAAGTGTCCGCAGACGAGATCGTGGTGACTTTCGGGGTCAGAGCGCGACTTGGAGCAGGATCCTGCCAGGGCAATCCGCCCACGCGCGTGGCGGTGCGTCTCCCCGAGGCGCTCGGCGATCGGGTGCTTCTCGACGGCGGCCGGGCACCGCAAGAGGGACCACCGGTCTGCCTCGACCCCGGAACGTCCTGCGAATAGCCGATACCGCTCGCCGATACATCAGCGTCGTTGATCACCACCAACCGACACAGATCGTCGGTCGCCAGCGTCTGCGCCTGATGATGAGTGCCCTCGCCGTAGCCGCCATCGTGGTCCTAGCGCTGGTTGTCCCGCCACTCGCGATTCTGCCTGCGGCCTTGCCCGATCTCAAAAGCGCCGCCGGCTGTCGAACGCATGCTCCCCGATGCGAAGGAGCCGTGCGGCAGGTTTGCCCCTCGCCCGTGATCGCAGCGAAGGCGAAGCTCACGATGCACGGGGGATCACACTTCGGCTCACGGTCGTTGTGGGGTGGCTATCAGCGCTGCATTGAGCGTCATGAGCGGCTGTTCCCATCCATCTGGAAGTGCGCTGGCGGGCAATTGCTGGGATAAGTGAACGTTTCGGGCCGCTGCCGCATCGGTAGAGCACTGGCCGTGCGGCGCGGGGAAGGAAATGATCATCAACAAGCAGCGGACGCTCATCGCGAATCCCGGCGAAACGGCCGATGCTGCGTTTGCTGCCTTCGCCACCACGCGGCTGGATGAGAGCTACCGCTTGGCTCGCCTCATCCTGCGCGATGAGCACGAGGCCCAGGACGCGACACACGACGCCTTTGCCGCGGCCTGGCGGAACTGGCGCACGCTCCGCGATCCGGAGCGCGTCGATGCCTGGTTCGGACGGATCCTGGTGAACTCGTGTCGCGAACGGCTGCGGCGGCATGCGCGCCGACCCACCGTGCCGCTGCCAGATGAGCCACAGATACCCGCCAATGATCCATATCGGCACAGTGACAATCGCGACGCGCTGGCACGCGCTTTCCCTCGACTCACGGCCGATCAGCGCATCGCCGTGGTGCTGCGCTTCTATCGCGACCTCTCCGTGGACGACATCGCGCGCCTCGTCGGGGCGCCGCAAGGGACAGTCAAATCCCGCCTGCACCACGCCATGCGCCAGCTACGCGAAGCACTCCAACAGGACGGGTATCGAGGTGAGCCATGAGTAATCGACCGCCGAACGGACCCGATATCGAGGGGCCGCTGCGCGAGTGGCTGCACGCGGAGGCATTGCGCGGACAGGCGGCGCCGGCTGCATTGCGGGAGCGCGTCAACGCGATTCCAACCAGCGCTCCTGACCGAACCTGGGGTTGGATGCGCTTCGGCTCGTTTCAGTCGCTCCCGGCGGTCGCCGCAACGGTGGTGATCGCCGTCACGCTGACCGCGGTCGGACTCGGCCTGGTGCGACCATTTCTGGCCACGCCGCCGAATGAGCCGCCCATTCCCAGCGCCAGCGTGTCCAGCGTCGCCCCATCTGCCCCTGAATCTATAGCGCCATCGTCGCCGGTCCCAAGTGCAACGGCTCAACCAAGCGAAGCCGCGCTGGCGGCATGGGATGTTGCGCTTATGCCGGATCCTGCCCCAGGCTATCGAGGCGCACTGCCGACCGAGGTGGTAGCCACCGGGCAGGGGCTGGTGGCGGTCGGAGGCGCTGGACCGTGTTGCGCGGATGTCTCCTACACCGATGCCTGGCAAGCCTTCGTCTGGCATTCCCCCGATGGCGCGGTGTGGCAGGTCATCGAACAGCCAGAACAATGGGACAAGCTCCAATTTCGCTCGGTGGCCTGGAAC
>JALZJE010000008.1 GCA_030859955.1 Chloroflexota bacterium
TGATGGCGCGGTTGACACGGGCGGGCAGCGTCATGGAGAGCAGGATCATGAAGATCGGGATCGCCACGCTCGTGAGCCCAATGACGAAAAAGGTTTGGCTGATGTCGAACTCCCAGACGACGCCGGCCAGGATGTCGTCGATGAAGCCAGGCTTGTACAGGCCGAGGTAGTCGACGTAGATGTAGAGGAACATGAAGCTGGTCCAGGCGGCCGCGAGCTTCCCCCTGATCGATACCGGCGAATCCTGAAGTGCCGTGGTGGTCTTGGTGTTCGTGTCCATCTCTAAGCTCCTTGCGTTCGGGTGAAGGTGGTCGGGTCAGTAGAAGGATCGACGGTATCGGCGCACTGAGCCGCCGTCGCCACCCCAGGGAACGGTCGGAGGCTCCCCCGGAAGGGGGACATCTGCGCGAGGAAGATCGAGAGCCCTCCCCCATGAGGCGGAGGACCGAATCCGCCTGGAGGGGGTGACTGCGTCGGGCGCCATGGCCTACGGTGGGCCGATGCACCCCCAGCTCTGCTCGGGCAGCGGTTACCCAGCCCGCGTGGGACGGTGAATCGCTCGGCTTCGGTTGCGCCACCGCTGGCGAGCGCGCTGCAGCGGCTGCGGGGTTCGGTCACCCGCCGGCCCCGAGCCGCAGACGCAGCTCTCTCGGTCGCAGTCTTCGTGACCACGTTGTTCTTCGCGTTCGACGGTTCCGAGGCTGACCTCGCCACTCGGGTGGGCGATGTTCCGTTCGCCGCCGCCTTAGTCCTCCTCGCGCTCGCCTGCGCCGCCCTTTATTGGCGCCGATCCCAGCCGTTTGCCGTGCTGTGGGTGACGGTGATCGCAACGGCTCTAGCAGCAGGAATCGGCTACTCGCAGTTGGCCGGGGGCTGGGCGATGCTGGTTGCCCTGTACAGCGTCGGCCGCCACGCCTCGAGCGATCTGTGGAGCTACATCGGCCTGGGTGGCGTGTCGGCTGTGCTCGGGCTCGACTACCTGCGCGGTGAACTGACCGCGGCTGCGGTCGGCTTCGGGCTCGTGGTGATGTCGATGGCGTGGTACATCGGCACGCGGGTTCGGCTGCGCGCCGAGCAGGCGGCGCAGCTCGAGCGGGAGCGGGCGGCGGAAGCCGATCGCGCGGTGGCCGAGGAGCGGACGCGTATCGCGCGCGAGCTGCATGATGTGGTCGCGCACCGGGTGAGCCTGATGACGGTCCAGGCCGGTGCCGCCAAGACCATCGCCGCCGACAACCCGCAGGCTGCCCTGCAGGCGATGGAGGCCGTCGAGCACGCCGGACGCGAGGCGCTCGATGAGCTGCGCCACCTGCTCGGAGTCCTGCGACCGAAAGCCGATGGTGGCTCACTCGGACCGCAGCCCGGCCTCGCCGACGTACCTCGCCTGGTGGACCAGTTCGGAGAGGCAGGGCTGGACGTCTCGTTCACGATGAGCGACGTGCCGACTGGTCTGCCGGCCCGGGTGGATCTATCCGCCTACCGCATCGTCCAGGAGGCACTGACCAATGTGCTCAAACACGCCGGACCGGGCGCACGGAGTGAGGTGCGAATCAGCCTCGACAACGAGGTCGTTTTGATCGAGGTCACCGATGACGGGCACGCCGTCACCACACTGCCCGGTTCGGGTCACGGGATCATGGGCATGCGCGAGCGAGCGCTGCTCTTGGGTGGAAGCCTCACCGCAGGCCCGCGAGCCGATGGAGGATTTCGAGTCATGGCGCGCCTGCCGATCGGCGGGGGACCGGCGTGAGCATTCGTGTCGTCGTGGTCGATGACCAGGCGTTGGTGCGGGGCGGGTTTGCCATGGTCCTCAATCACCAGGACGACATCGATGTCGTGGCCGAGGCCGGGACCGGAGTGGAGGCGATCGAGGCGGCACGTCGCCACCGCCCGGATGTGATCCTGATGGACATTCGGATGCCGGAGATGGACGGCCTGGAGGCCACCTCACGGATCCTTGAGGAAGCGGACTGGAGCGTGCGGGTACTGATCCTGACCACCTTCGACCCCGACGAGTATGTCTTCAGGGCGCTGCGCGCCGGCGCCAGCGGCTTCGTGCTCAAGGACATCCCGCCGGCCGAACTCGTGGCCGCCGTCCGCACGGTGGCCGATGGCGGGGCGCTGCTGGCTCCGTCGATCACGAGGCGGCTCATTGGTCAGTTCGCCGAACGGCTGGCAGTCGACTCGGCGCTCACTGTCCGCATCGAGCGCCTGACCGAGCGTGAGCGCGAAGTGGTGACCGCCATAGCCCGAGGTTCCAGTAATGCGGAGATCGGTGAGGAGCTGTTCATCGGGGCCGCGACCGTCAAGTCGCACGTCTCGAGCATCCTCACCAAGCTTGGCCTTCGCGACCGCGCCCAGATCGCGGTTTTCGCGTACGAGAGCGGGTTGGTCCAGGCCGGCGATCTCGACATCGGGCACTGACTGATGACGGACTTCAGGCCACGAGAGGTGGTCTCCTCGCGACTGCGTGGTGAGGCTCGTAGAGCCGAGGCGCGGCTCCCTTCGGTGTGGACCCTCATCAGTGGGCCGCGCTGCTTGAACGAGCGCTCCGCGCGGGGACTCAGATATCGTCAATGGCAGGCGTTGCGTCAGACGATGTCGACGAACGCGGCGGCGTCGTGAGTTGGTGCCGAGTTTTCAGCACCTCAGGCTCAGCTAGCGCAAGCAGGTGTACGGAGCGTGAACACGTCGCCGCCGCGCTCGGGATCCCGAGAACCGGATTGTCTCAGCGGGCTGTGAGCTGTCGCAGCCACGCCTCGCTGCCGGCGTCGGCGGGAAGCAGTGTTTCGATGCGCAGCTCCTCGAGGGTGATGTCCTGAGCCGTACCGATGGTGGCAATCGTCGTGAAGAGGCGAGCCTCGACGCCGCGTCCTCGAAGGTGGATTGGGACCAGGAGGTCACCCGCGCTCGGCAGTCGCGGACGCCGCGGGAGGTCGCCCACGCCAGGGTAGGTCCTGAGTTCGGCGGCGAGGTCTCGCAGAAGATCATCGTCGGGACGGGCCGAGATCTCGCGATCAAGGCGGTCGAGCAGGACGGGTGCGACAGCCTCCCAGTTGGCGATCGACCGACGCAGCCCGTCGGGATGCAGCAAGAGGCGGGCGATGTTGAGGCCGCTGGCGACCAGCGGAGATTCGGGCTCCAGAAACCAGCCGGTGAGGAGCCTCGCGGAGCGATTGGAGAGCACGACCGTCCATGAGCGGTCGACAACGTATGCCGGGATCGGCCCGTGGGCGGCGATGAGCACCTCAAGGACATGACGAACCTGTCTCAGCTCTTCCGAGTCGAGCCCGTGCTCGGCGTAGATCGGGGCGTATCCGGCTGCGCGCAGAAGCTTGTTGCGATCGCGAAGCGGCACGTCGAGGGCCTGTGCGAGTTGGACCACCATGTGGCGGCTCGGGCTCGCCCGCCCCGACTCGAGGAAGCTGATGTGACGCTGCGACACGCCAGCGTCGAGCGCCAGGTCGAGCTGGCTCACGCGCCGTAGCGCGCGCCAGCGCCTCACGGCGGCTCCAAACGAACTTCTCCCGACCTCGTTCACCGCCCGATCATAGCGAACCAGGGGACGCCTTCGACTACCTCGGAGGTAATTGAATGGCTGTCGGGGCCGCCCTACCATGCAGTTATGAACGTCACCCCCACTGCCGACCAAGCGCAGCCTTGGCCCGGCTATCTCCTCCGCGCGGCGCTGGCCGCCAACGCTGCATTCTCCGGGCTCAGTGGCGCAGTCCTGGTCTTGGGACCGGCCCGCCTGGATGCCTTCCTGGGGCTGGATCGAGTCGTCCTCGTGGCGATCGGACTTGCCCTCCTCGGCTTCGCCGCGCTCCTGCTCGCCGGCGCCGCGCGTCGCGCGCTCACGCCGGTTGTGGGCTGGATGGCGGTCTCCGCCGATGTGACCTGGATCGTGGGTGCGATCGTCGTGATCGGGCTCGGACAGGTCCTGACCGCCGAGGGGAACCTGGGCCTGGCGCTGGTGACCGCCGTGGTAGCGGCCTTGGCCGGCGTGCAATGGCTCGGGCTCCGACGACTCCGTACCGAGATCATGAAGGTGGCCCGATGAACATCGAGTTTGTGCCGGATCGCACGCTCTACCCGTTCAAGTCGCGCTGGTTTGACTCCTCGGCCGGGCGGATGCACTACATCGACGAGGGCTCGGGAAGGCCGATCCTGTTCTGTCATGGCAATCCAACCTGGAGCTTCCTCTACCGCGACATCGTGGCGCGGCTGGCTGACCGCTTTCGGTGCATCGCGGTCGACTACCTGGGGTTCGGGCTCTCCGAGCGTCCGGAGAGCTACGAGTACACCATCGAAGAGCATGCGCGGACGACAGGTGAACTCGTTGAGTACCTGGGCCTCGATGGCTTCATGGTCATGGGCCAGGATTGGGGCGGGCCGGTCTCGACCGCGGTGGCAACGCACCGGGCTGATCGCGTGTCGGGCGTCGTCCTCGGCAATACCTGGTTCTGGCCGTCGAGCCTGCCGTTCCGGTTGTTCAGCCGGTTCATGGGTACCGGGCTGATGCAGCGCAAGATCATCGACGACAACTTCTTCGTCGAGCGGATCATGCCGATCTCGAGCGCGAAGAAGCTGAGCGAGCTGGAGAAGGAGCACTATCGAAGGGCCCAGCCTTCCCCGGCGGCCCGTCGCGGCGTCGCCGTCATGCCGAGACAGATCATCGACGCGACGCCATTGTTGGAGCGACTGTCCCATGACGTGCCTGACAAGCTCGGGTTGAGGCCCGCTCTGATCGTGTGGGGAATGAAGGACATTGGCTTTCGGCCCGCAATGATCACCCGCATGCGGGCAGCCTTCAGCGACGCGCGCGTCCTCAGACTCCCCAACGCGAAGCACTACATCCAAGAGGACGCTCCAGCCGCTATCGCCGAGGCCATCGTCGAGCGTTTCGGCTGACTCGATGGATGGGTCGCGCCCCGTTGGGCCGCCCGTCGCGGCCACACCCGTGACCGTCGGGGCGGCGCCGGGCTCGTTCGGCTGGAAGGCCCCGGAGCACATGCGAGGCGAGGCCGTCGACCGGCGGGCGACTTACGGCCGACCTCCAGGTGAGGAATGATGGAACCGGGATTCTCCGTGTCGTCGGCCGCTGGGAGCTTGTCGAAAGTGATGTGGACGATGACGGAGCCGCCGGTTACCTGGGAAACAACTTGGGTCCGATCGCCTTCGGTGAGAGTCTGCCCAACGGGTTCATCCGCTGGATGTCCTCCCACGTTGCCACGGGAGGCATCGGGGAGTTCGGTGGCGTCCGCGTCATCCTGACGCTGACGCCATGGGAGCGCTCGATCGTCTATGAGCCAACAGGGGCTGGCCCATAGCCGTCGCGGCCGATGAGCAAGGCTCCTAGTCGAATCTGCTGAGCACCAATGCGACCCCCGGGCCATCGGCCCTGCGCTGAGGTTCAGCTGGCTCATTGAGCACATCAGACATCACCTCGTTTGCGTGAGCATCAGACTCACCTCGGTTCCGTGGGCACCAGACTCTCTGCGCATCGGGTGAGGGCATCAGACTCATCGGAAACGTGAGCTCTATACTCACTGGGATCTCACCCCAATCCGGGCCGTTCGGATGGCTTGGTTGAGCACGAAATGGGGGAGCGAGGCAGCATCCGCGGGCATCGGACTTCGGATCAGCAGGTCGGGGGTTCGAATCCCTCCGGGCGCGCCACCACAAGATGGAGTGTTGTGGTGACCCGGCAGCACAGCATCTTGGGGCGGATGAGTAAGGTGCTCGCCACAACATCGGTCGAGATGGTGCACGCCGACTGGCCCAGCACATTGTTCGACGAGGCATCGAACCGCCCAACGCGCACAATGCGCCGTGGCGTTTCGGGTCCAACCACCAGCCAACTCGGACCTTGACAGTCTGGGAGAAACTCGATACGGTATGCTCCCATGGAAACCTCAACCGCGGCAATGATCAGGCGGATGGTGACACGAGCCCGCCCTGGGACCTTCCTGCGCGTGTCGGACCTCGCCAAGCATGCACACGATCGGCATGCCGTTGAGCACGCGCTGTCTCGACTGGTGGCCTCAGACGCACCGCTCATCCGCAGCCGCAAGGGTCTCTACTACCGAGGCGTCAACAGCCGCTTCGGCAAGACCCGTCCCCGCCCGATCAATGTGGCGCTCGAGGTGACTCGAGGTTGCGGTGCCGGACCCGCTGGCTGGACCGCGCTTCGCGCGCTCGGGCTCACCTCGCAAGTGCCGTCGGTCGATGAGGTAGCCGTCGTCGGACCAGCGCCAACCGGCGTCGGCGGCGTGCGCTTTCACGTTCGCCGCAACCCAGAGCGGCTGCCTCTCACCTTTCACGAGATCGCGGCGCTGGAGGCGATCCGCGCCTGGCCCACGCATGGCGACCGAGACGCTGGTGCGTTGAGTAAGGCAGTTCGCGGGCTTGCCAGCGAAGGGCGAATCCGACCGGAGCGGCTGCTGAAGGCGTCACGCCGCGAGCCGCCGCGGGTCCGCGCCAGGCTGGGGCAGCTGTTTGACTCTCCGGCGTGACGCGCCTTCGCGACCACCCGGACGATCTGGCGGCACTCGTCGCGGCGGCATCGGCCCAGCTCGCTCTGCCGCTGGCGGATGTTGAGAAGGACCTGTGGGTCGTCGAGCTGCTGCGCAGCATCGCACGCCCGTTGGACGACGGATTCCTCATCTTCAAGGGAGGGACGAGCCTGTCCAAGGCGTACGCCTCATCGAGCGCTTCTCCGAGGATGTCGACGTCTTGCTCGTCCCGGCGGAGGGCCTCGGCGAGGCACGCCGCGACCGCCTGCTGAAGGGCATAGCGGCACGTGCTGGGGAGGACCTGCGCTTGGCGCCGCAGCTGGTGACCTCCACCAGGGGAGTCAAGCGTGACCTGGTGTACGAGTATCCGGCCGCCTACCCCGATCCCGCGCGCTTGACGGCCGGCGTGCGGCTCGAGATGGGCATCCGCGGCGGACCGGAACCACACGAGAGTCGTCCGATCACGTCGTATCTGGCGACGGCGGCAATCGAGTCCGGTGTTGCGGCGGACGAGTTCGACGAATTCGCGCCAGTCTCCGTCCTGGCCCTGCGCCCGGAGCGCACGCTGGTCGAGAAGTTGGCCCTCCTCCACGACCGCGCCTCGCGCCTCGACGACGAGCCATCGGCGCTTGCCGGGCAGGGTCGACCCGTGTACGACGTGTTCCGCCTTCTTCGGACCGATGAGCTCCGGGAAGCGATTCAAGTGCCGGGCACCGTCGCAGCACTCGCCGCCGACGTGGAGGCGCACAGCCGGCGGCATGGCTTCGCGTCGACTCCGCGGCCGAAGGCGGGGTTTGCGGCGAGCCCCGCATGGGCGTCGGGCGGGGAGGCGCGCTCCACCATGCGCGAGATCTACGCTGCCGGCCGAGAACTCGTGTGGGGGTCGTTCCCTACGCTAGAGCAATGCGTGTCCGAAATAGAAGCCGTGGGCGCCTACCTATAGCGTAACTTGGGGATCTTCCCCGGCGCTCCGTCGGCGTTCCGCAGGACGGCAGCGAGCGGGGTGCCGAAGGTGCGGCAACTCTCACTGTTCAGGTAGGGCGCCGATGGCGCCCTCGTACTGGGCGAACGTCTTGGCGCCGCTCGCAGTAACCCATTCGAGCACTTCGAAGAGCACCTGTTCGATCGTGAATTCGTGGCGTGATGCCAATTGTTCGGTGAACCGCACTTCGGCTCCGTGGAGAGCCGCGTTCCGATCGTCATAGAGGTCGCGGAGGTCGGCGTAATAAGAGCATGTCCACGGAACGCCGCGTGCTGCTTCGTCGCGGAGCTTCTGATCGAGCTGCTGTCCATTCAGTTCAGCCAGAAACGGGCAGATCGGGCGCTGGGAGCCGTGCCGGTCGCCGAACTCTGCGCCGCACCATACGAAGGCAGCCCGCCGCGCCAACTGATGGCCCCCTGTTGCGGCTGTGCCGGGCGCGAAGTCGTTGCCGATGAGCGCTTCCAGCGCCGTTGCAGCGAGAATGATCCGCATCGCGGGCCGATGCCCGCTGTTCGCAGTCACGTACGTCCGAAGGCCGGAGAGAATGCGCCTCTGCCATTCTGTCCGAGCGGCGTCTGGGGTTCGCAACGCCTGATCGAGGTAGCGAAACCGCGGGTCAAGCCGATAGTGGCGGATGTCCGGGTTCCCAAAGTCCCACGAACCGACGGACCCGTGCCAGGCCCCTCCAACGGATAGCATCCGGTCGCGTCCCGTCGTCACCCAATAGTCTTCCCGTACCGAGGCGACATCCAGCGCCAGCCCGAAGGACTGGCGTTTGGTGCTCGTCAGCCGATGTCGGTCGAGCTTGAGCAGGGTGAGGACTGCGACCGAGTCGCGTGCGATGTCACGGGCCGCAGCGACCGCGGCCTTGTAGTCGTCTCGTCCACGAAGATCTTGCGCCAATGGTGCCCGCACCCGCACCGTCGCCCACTTCTCCTCGTCGAGCGTCCTGGTCGCGTGGTCGAGCAGTACTTTGGGAACGGGATGCCGGGTCGTGCCGGCGGTCGACCGCAGGCGGACAGCTAGCTGGCCCGCAGGCCAGAAGGTCGCCTGACCCACACGCCACGGACGGGGAACGACCAAGAATGGAACGTGTAAGTGGACCCCGATTGGGCGCTCGCGGGCCATCGCGGAAGGATAGGGGCAGATCGCCTTGCAACGCTCGCGGCCAGGCAGTCACACGACGGACTACCGTTGCAGGGCATTCAGCGGTGGCTGACGCGCTCCTCCCTTCCGGGATCAGCCTATCCATGAATCGCCCGAGACGGGCGGGCCGCTGAAGCACCCTTGTAGGCACCCTTACGGCATCGCACCATGCGATCCACCGCGACTCAAACGTGCTCAATCGACCCAGATTGGGTCGCATGACACGTTTATCCCGCGCATCCGGTATGCGGTACCAGCCCTTCACCAAGGCCGGATTCGTGCTCAAATCGAGCCGATTTCGGCTTGATTGGCGAACTCGAGCACCCTTATCAGCACCCTTATGCGATTGGCATCCACCGGGTTTGGGCTCGTAGATCATGACGAGGGGTACCAGATGTGGCGTACGTCAGTTCCCGGCATCTAGATGTCGGGTAGCGCGGTCGGATCCGATTCCTTGGTCAGATCACCCGATCGCACACTCACTGCGATCGAGATGCAGATCGGTCGAGCAGGCTAAGCTGGCAACCGTCGCTTGGTGTGCGGCTGGACGCGCCGCAGCTGTGAGGGTGCCTGTCGCGCCTTTCGCAACGCCCCTGACAGAGCGTCCGAGACTATGAGAGTCAGGGCAATTCTCTGCCATCCCCGCCCGGACGACGACCTGAAGCAATCGTGACCCGAAGGGGAGCGTGACGATTCCGAAGACCTGGAGCGCGATGACCTCGCAGATTACCGACTGATCGATGCTTAGCGTGGTCACCTCACGCCTCGCGCTGGTGCCCGCTACGGCTACCCACCTGCAGGCCGAGGTGGTGGGCCGCGCTGCTCTGGGGGCGGCTTTGAACGCAGACGTTCCACCCAGTTGGCCCCCCGAGCTCTACGATGAAGATGCCGTTCGGTACTTCCTCTCGCGGGTCCTTGAACACCCGGAGCAGCCTGGCTGGGGTTCCCACTATGTCGTCCGTCGCCCGACGGCCCTCGAAATGCCCCTGCTCATTGGCACGGGCGGCTTCAAAGGTGCGCCCGACGACGCCGGATCGATCGAGGTCGGCTATTCGGTCCTGCCCGAGCAGCAGCGGCGTGGCTACGCGACCGAGGCCCTGCGCGGCTGGGTCGAATGGGCGTTCGCGTCGCCATCGGTGCAGACGATCGTGGCACACACGCTGCCGCATCTCACGGCGTCTATCCGCGTCCTCGAGAAGGCGGGCTTTTGCTATGCCGGAAAGGGCAATGATCCCCACGCCCTGGCGGAGGAGCGAGTGATTCGCTATGAGCTGTCGCGTGACACCTTCGTCAGCCGCGTTGCCACAGGGTCCGCCACCTGATCGCCTGGACGGTGAACTCCAATTGGACGACGACGGGCGACCGCGTCCAGTGTGAGGTCGATCTCGAGCATGTCACGATCACGAGACACGTCGCCGCAGCGCCCAGAGCGCGGCGATGACGGCGATCACCACGCGGTTGAGACTCCCACCGCCACGGTCGGCGATCGCATCCCGTCGAGACTGCTCCATCACGACGCTAGGCGTCCTCGACGACGTGCGCCGGCTGGTGCGGGCCAACGAGGTCGGCGACCTCGAACGGCGCGGTCACGAGGGCTCCGGCCGGGATCCGACGGTCATCGACGAGCGGCGAGCGGCGAGCGCCCGCCACGAGCCGGGCCACGTCGGTGAGCGACGTCACCACGGGGATGCCGCTGCCCGCGAATGCATCCGGGTGGCCGGGACGAGCGAGCCCGACGAAGCGGACTCCCGCGGCCCGGGCGATCGCGGCGTCGCGCAGCGCGTCGCCCACGAACAGGACGTCATGGGGAGCGACGCCAATCGCGGCCGCCCAGGCCCGCAGCTGCGCCGCCTTGGGGTGGTCCGGCCGCCAGCCGTCGACCGCGGCTGCGAGCTGGGCCAGCCCGAAGCGCCGGCAAAACTCCTGGACGAGCTCAGCGCGCGTGCTGCTGCAGACCAACGTAGGGACATCGGCGCGCCCGAGGCGCTTGATGGCCGCTCCCGCATCCGCGAACGGTCGGACGCCGCCCATGAGACCTCCCTTGACCGCTTCAAAACCGACGGCGATCTCGTCGAGGCCCGGGCGGCCGTGGGCGA
This sequence comes from Chloroflexota bacterium, assembly GCA_030859955.1. Taxonomy (GTDB): domain Bacteria; phylum Chloroflexota; class Limnocylindria; order QHBO01; family QHBO01; genus JACDBZ01. The sequence goes on from JALZJE010000008.1 coordinate 10,737, forward strand.
TGACGTCGAGTTGGGTCCGGAAGTCGTCGCCCGCGGTGGCGAGGTAGCGGCTCATGGCTTCGTGGCGCGGCATGCCGAGCTCGCGCGAGAGCACCTCGGCGGCGAGCGTGGTGAGCGTTCCCATGGAGTCTGCCACCGTGCCGTCGAAGTCGAGCGCCACGGCACGCACCCCCATGTAGTGGGCGCCCGGTCCGCCAGCCCACCAGGACGCCCGCAGCCGCACGCTCACGATCCACGCGCACAGGACGGCCACGACGGCGAGCGCGGCCAGCAGCCAGCTGGCATGCACGGCTGCACCCAAGGCGCCGAGCGTCAGGATCAGCAGGCGCACGTCGCGCCCGCGGCCGCCTGCGAGGAGAACGCCGTGGTAAGCGTGGCCGAGATCGACGGCGGCTTTGGCCGTGGTGTAGCTGACCAGCAGGTGGCCGACGAGCGCCAGGCCGGCGACGGCGATCACGAGCGGCACCTGCGCGGACCCAAGCAGGCCGGCGAGGTCGCCCGAGGTCGCGAGGTAGATGGCCGCGCCGGTGAAGAGCAGGCCGTCAGCCGCCCGGTCGAGGACGGCGTCGAAGAACGAGCCGAAACGCGACGAGCGGTGCGCCAGGCGAGCGACCTCGCCGTCGCTGCCGTCGAGCACGCTTGCCGCCATGACAAGCACCGCGGCTAGCACGGGGGCGTGGGTGGCCAGGGCCACCGCGGCGCCAAACGCGACGGCGAACGCCGCAATCGTGACCTGGTTCGGAGTGATCGAGGGGAAGAGGCCGAGCAGCAGCGGGGTCACGATGCGCTGCGAAGTCGCGCGGTTCAGACGCGTCGCCACGGCGCCGTCGAGCGCCTTACCGGTGCTTCGGAACAGGTATCGGCTGCCGCGGCGATAGTCGGTCGGGGTGTCGACGTCAAACCACCATTCGTCGGGCTCGACGGGCAGGGCGCGTGCCATGCCGCGGCCGGCGAGCAGTTGCACCGCAGCCGCCAACGCGGTGTCGCCGGAGGCAGCAACCTCCTCGACCGCGTCGAGCACCGCCGCGCTGCAGACGAAGGCGCCGACGTCGAACGCGTCGTAGGCGGGCAGCAGCTTGCCGATGACCTCGACGCGGTCGGCGGTGAGTCGAACCTTCATGGCGTCGGCCGAGTCGACGCCGGCGGCCCTTCCGAGCGCACGGTCCACGATGACGACGACCTCGCCGGGTGGCACCGACGTCGCCCGCAGCCGGCGCAGCAGTGCCGGTGCGAAGACGTGATCGACCATCGCCAGCGCGAACGGTGCGTCGCCGAGAATGTCCTTCGCGGCGAGGACGGAGAGTCCGTTGCCCTCCCGATAGCGCGCGTTGTGGACGAGGGCAACGCGCAGCCCTCGGCGACGACTCACGTCGAGGGCCTCCAGGGCGACACGTTCGGCTTCGTGACCAGTGACGACGACGAAATCGTCGAAGCCCGCCGCGTGCGCCGCCACGATTGACCGTTCCAGGAGTGTGATACCCCCGACCCGCACCAGAGGTTTGGCACTCACCCGAGGCTGGAGGCGCGACCCCACCCCAGCGGCAAGCAGCACAAGCCGGGAGGTCTGCATGCTTCGCGATCTCCTTCTTGCTGTAGCCCCGAGTGAGCCGCCCTCGCGATTGATGCACTGCGGCTAGCCCGGATCCAGCGATGCTGACCGGCTGAGCCTCTGGCGAGAAGACAGAACAGGTGCCCCAAGCGAGCTGAGAGACTGGCGCTGACGAAAGCCAACAGCCCCTCAGCCGGAGACACCTGTTCGGTGGGCCCATCCTACACCCGGCCCGACCGCCAGCTGGTGCTGTTCGAATCCCGCGCCTGCTGGACTGTGCCTCGCGCGCTTCGGCAGGATCGCGAGCGGCGGCTCGCATGGTTGCGCTGCAGGCGTTGCTACCCTGCCCCAGCGTGCAGGGCCGGGGAGAGGAGGTCTAGGCAGCGGGGCGGCGCTCTCGGGTCATCAATTCCATCATCGCTCTAGCGTTTATCGGTTCGCCGTACGGCCGTTCAGTCGGACCCACGG
>JALZJE010000015.1 GCA_030859955.1 Chloroflexota bacterium
CGTGGACGCCCGGCGAACGGCGGGCGTTCGCACGCTTCGGCACGCCCGACGAGCTGGCGCGAGCGATCTCCCACGAGGACGCACGTTTGTCAACCGCGGCGCGCGACGCGATGGCCCGCATCGGACACGTGCGCTATCCCCTCTCACGCTGGCTGGGCGACGCCGAGCTGCTGCGCAAGCACCGCGACCGCATCGTGCTCATCGGCTGGGTGGACACGCTGGAGGCCGACTTCCAGCGATTGAAGCAGGCGCTGCAGCTGCCGGCCAGCTGTCACCTGCCCGACACGGATGATGCCGCGCACCGGGCACCGTCGGACGGGTCGACCGCCTTGAGCGATGAGGCCGTAGCCAACCTGCGCCAGTGGTACCGCGCCGACTATGAGCTCATCGAAGCCTGCCGGTCGTTGCAGCGTGAGGAGCTAAGGGACAGTCGGTGATCCTGGCGCAGCGCTGCCCATCGTGGCCTGGCGCAGGGACGAAGAGAGCGAGAACAGCACCGATAGAAGCACGATGCCGCTCGAGATGATCAGGAGCGTCGCGCCGCCGCCGACAGCGTCCAGCAGAAGGCCGCCCGCGAAATAGCCGGCCGGCTGCGCGCCGATGGAGATGGTCCGCGCTGTGCTGCCGACGCGTCCCAGCAGCTCGTTGGGAGGAATGGACGCCCTGAGGGTGACGTAGGCGACGATGACGACCTGCGTCGAGATACCCGCGCCCATGGCCGCCGCGAACTGCAGCGGCCCAGTGTCGACCAGCACGAACATCGCCAGCATCACGCCCGTCGCCACGTTGGACAGGAGCATCACCAGCCCCAACCGTCTCTTCACCAGGCGAACGGCGAGCAGGGCGCCCAGGAGCCAGCCCACGAAGTAGGCCGACAGGACAGCACCCGCCACGGTCTCCGGCTGCTGCCGGTCGATGGTGAGGTAGAAGATGACCGCCGGGACGAGAGAAGCGGACGCCACGCTGATCAGACCCCAGAAACCGATGGCCATCCGCAGGGTCGGGTGAGCCAGGATGAACCGCACGCCCTCCGCGATGTCGGCGCTGATCCGAGTGCGCCCCGAACCGGTCTCGCGCTGCGCCTTCATCGGTCGATGGATGGCCGACAGGGCCAGCGCGGAGAAAAGGAAGGTCGCCGCATCGATGGCCAGAGTTGGACCCGGCCCGATGGTTCCCACGAGCAGCCCGGCGACTGCCGGGCCGACCACGAAGCCCAGGCTGAAGATTCCCTCGATGAGACCATTCGCCTGGCCGATCCGGTCGCGTCCAACGAGGTCCGGCACGGCTGCCGTGAAGGCCGCCATGAAGAGCACTCGCATGAGATTGATGGGCGCCGTCACCAGCAGGATGACGATGAACGTGTCCAGGCCGAGCAGGAACGAGAGCGGCACCAGCGCTGTCAGCGCCGCTCGGCCAAGGTCGGCGTAGAGCATCATGCGGCGCCGATCCCAGCGATCCGCCAGCGCACCCGCGGGCAGGCCGAAGATGAGGTCCGGCAAGGTCGTCAGCACACCGACGATGCCCAGTGCGAGGCCCGATCCGGTGAGCAGCAGGACGATGAGCGGCAGGGCCGTGAAGCTGACCGCGTCGCCCAGAGCCGAGACGCCCTGACCGCCCAGGAAGACCTTGAAATCGCGATTCTTCGAGAGCGATGCGCTCATGGACGGATCCGAGCCTTCCATTTCCCGGACCACCATCCAACCTCTCCGATCGTTCGTCTGCGGTTCGGTGGGTCATAGTGACGCTCGTGAGTGAGAGGGGCGACAAGCCCGTGGACGAACGGTTCGATGCGGACGTGGGCATCGTCGGGGCGGGGTACGCCGGGCTCTCCGCCGCCCTCTTCCTGCGCCGACATCGGGTCGAGGTCATCGTCTTCGACGGCGGGCCGCCTCGAAACCATGCGGCGACAGAAGTGCACGGCTACCTGGGTCTCGCCTCGGTCTCGGCCGACGACCTGATCGCGATCGGGCGAAGCCAGGTGGTGGAGCTGGGCGGTCGCCTCGAGTCCTGCCGCATCGAGCGGTCCGAGGCCATCGACGGTGGCTTCCTGCTGGCCGGCTCGGGCGAGGCCGAGTGGCGAGTGCGCCGCCTGCTGCTCGCGACCGGCGTGCTCGATCAGCTCCCGGACATCGAGCGGTTCGACGAGTTCTACGGTCGCTCGGTGCACGTCTGCCCCCACTGCGACGGGTATGAGTGGCGCGACCGACCCATCGCTGTGATCGCCTGGAAAGAGGGAGCCCGCGACTTCGTGTCCAAGGTCAGCCACTGGAGTCGTGACGTGACGCTCCTCACCGACGGACGGAGTCCGGACCTGTCCAGCGAAGACCGCGCCTGGCTGGAGGATCGCGGTATCACGCTGCGCACCGCCACCATCACGCGCTTCGAGGGCCAGGACGGGCGACTCGACGGCTTGCGCCTCGATGACGGCAGCGTGCTGCCGGCGGCGGCCGCCTTCTTCAGCCTGGGCGAGGAGCATCAGACCGGGCTGGCCCTGCAGCTGGGCGTCCGGCTGGACGAGTCGGGAGCCATCGAGGTCGATGCCGATCAGCACACCAGCGTGGTAGGCGTCTGGGCGGCCGGTGACGTGGCCGGCGACTCACAATTCGTGGCCGTGGCGGCTGCCCACGGCGTCAAGGCCGCCTTGGACATCCACCGTACGCTCGCCTCTCGCGAACCAGAGAGCCATCCCGCCTGACAGGAGGACCCATGCCCCGAAATCGATCCGACGACACCAGCCCGGGTGATGCCCGGCAGCCCTACTCGGAC
>JALZJE010000284.1 GCA_030859955.1 Chloroflexota bacterium
GGCACGCACTCGAAGCCGTGGTGCTGGAGGTAGCGCATCACGCCGTGGGACGGCCGCCCGGGGTCCGGCGAGGCACCCACGATGGCGATGCGCCGCGTCCTCCGCAGAGCGTCGAGTGCCCCGTCCATGTCCGCCACGGGCACTGGACCAGTGCCCTCCTGAAGGTCCAGCATGTCGTGCGCACGACCTCGGTCATCCATGCCAGCATGTTGACACGTGATCGGCGTGTGCCCATGGCGCTGCTGCCACGGGCTCAGACGCCTCCCGCTGCATTGCGGCCCGCGCCCCGGTCGCGTATCCTGCCGCAGATCGAGAGGCCGAAGAGTACGGTTCGGACGCTGATGAGGAGGTAGGGACGCCACCTCGTGCCGCGCTCGACGTTCCCGTTCGCGACGCCTGCACCAAGAGGGCGGCCCCGCACCACTGAGAAGGAGTCAACGTGCACCAGAAGCGTTCACCGCTGAGCCTGTTGCTGGTACTTGCGCTGGTCGCTGTGGCCTGCAACCAGGCTGGGGGACCTACCGGGCAGCCCTCGGCACCCGGCGGCACTGCCAGTCAGCCCTCGGCCGAGCCTTCCCCCGAGCCCTCCGGCGAGGACCCCAGCGGCCCTCCGGCATCGGGCGGTGAAGCTCCCACCTGCGATACCCCAGTGAGGGTCGGCCTCGTCACCGATGTCGGGCGAGTCAACGACAAGGGGTTCAACCAGTCCGCCTACGAGGGCATGCTCGCAGCGGAAGAGGCGGCGCCCACCTGCTTCGAGACGGACTTCATCGAGACGACCAGCCAGTCCGACTACGCGCGGAACATCGCGGAGTTCGCCGAGAACGACTACGACGTCGTTATCGGCGTCGGCTTCCTCCTCGGCGACTCGCTCGGCGATGCCGCAATGGAGTTCTCAGAGGCGAAGTTCATCAGCGTGGATGGCGTTCCGGGCGAGGGCCACGACGAGAGCTGGGCGACCAACGGTGAGTCGCTCTTCTTCGCCGAGGATCAGGCCGGCTACCTGGCCGGTGTCCTGGCGGCGTCGATCACGGAGTCGAACGTCATCGGCGTGGTCGGTGGCCTGCTCGTCGTCCCCCCGGTGGAGCGGTTCGTCGAGGGCTACATCAACGGCGCAGAGGCGACCAACCCTGACATCGAGGTGAAGTTCACGTATACCAGCTCCTTCGTCGAGCCCGAGCAGGGCAAGGCGGCCGCCCAGCAGATGATCGACGAGGACGCGGATGTCATCTTCGCCGCCGGCGGTCTCACAGGCACCGGTGCGCTCATCGCAGCCTGCGATGCGGACATGCTCGCTATCGGCGTCGATACCGACCAGTACGAGACGCTTCCCGAAGCGCAGTCCTGCCTCGTTTCCAGCGCCACGAAGAACATCGTGAAGGCCGTTCAGGACTCTCTGCTGCGGATCGCTGCAGGCGAGTTCACTCCCGGCTTCCACACCGACGACGCGTCCACCAACGGGATCGGCCTCGCGCCGTATCACGATCAGGCGGACAAGGTCACTCCCGAGATCCAGACCTTGCTGGACGAGACCTTCGACGGCCTCGCGGACGGCTCGATCGAGACCGGGGTCGTCGTGGACGGCAAGACCGAGTAACCCCTCCGGCCAAGGCGTACCACGAGAGCGGCGGGGCCTCAGAGGCCTCGCCGCTCGTCTGTTTCCGAAGGAGGTGCGAAGCCCGTGACCAACGTTCCGCCGAAGCCTCCGACCCCGCCTACCGACCGCACCGCGCCTTCTCTTCTCCCGGCGGACGATCCGGCTCTTACCCGGGTGCCCGACGCCGAGACCCTCACGGCAGCGGCCCTCGCCGCGGCTGGCCGCGGCGGCACTTCCATCGACCCTGCTGCCGCCGCACGGGTCGTGGCGCCCGCGCTCGAGATGCGCGGCATCAGCAAGCGGTTCCCGGGCGTCGTGGCCAACGATGGCATCGATATCGAGGTCCGACCCGGCGAGATCCACGCGCTCCTCGGCGAGAACGGTGCCGGGAAGAGCACGCTGATGAACATCCTCTACGGCCTGATCGGGCCGGACGAGGGCAAGATCCTCATCGATGGCGCGGAGGCGCAGATCTCCGGCCCGTCGGACGCCATCGCCCGGGGCATCGGGATGGTCCATCAGCACTTCATGCTGGTGCCGGTGTTCACGGTCGCCGAGAACATCATCCTGGGCAACGAGACGATGGGCAGGGGACCCCTGCTCGACGCAAAGGCGGCGGAGGCGCGGATTCGTCACCTGGCCGACCAGTTCGGCTTCGAGATCGACCCCAGCGCCAGGGTAGGGGACTTGTCGGTGGGCGTTCAGCAGCGCATCGAGATCCTGAAGGCACTGTATCGCGGCGCCCGAGTACTCATCCTGGACGAGCCGACGGCAGTCCTCACGCCGCAGGAGACGACGGAGATCTTCGGCGTCCTTCGCAGGCTGGCGACCGAAGGGACAAGCATCGTCTTCATCAGCCACAAGCTGTACGAGGTGCTTGCCATCGCTGACCGGATCACGGTCATCCGCCGTGGCAAGGTCGTCGGACAGGCCGATCCTGGCACCGCCACGGAGGAACAGCTGGCGGAGATGATGGTCGGCCGCGAAGTTTCGCTCACCGTCGCCAAGGGTCCGGCCTCCCCGGGGGACGTCGTGCTCGACGTGTCCGCGCTGGCCGTCCGCGACGACCGCGGCACGCCCGTGGTGTCGGACTGCTCCTTCCAGGTGCGTAGTGGGGAGATCTTTGGCCTGGCCGGCGTCGCCGGCAACGGCCAGGACGAGCTGGTGGAGGCGCTGACGGGACTTCGGAAGGTGACGTCCGGAACCGTGCTGCTGGCCGGGCGGGACGTGACCGGCCGCCCTGCGCGGGAGCTCTCCGAGCGCGGCCTCGCCTATATTCCTGGCGATCGCCAGCGCTACGGGCTCGTGCTGAGCTATCCCATCGAGGACAACCTGTGCCTGACCGACTACTACAAGCGGCCGTATTCTCGACACGGCGTGATCGACGAGGATGCGATATCCAGGCGTGCCGCGGAGCTCGTCCCGGGGTTCGACATCCGTACCCCCTCGGCGACCGCTCTGACATCCACCCTCTCGGGTGGGAATCAGCAGAAGGTGATCGTCGCCCGCGAGTTCAGCCGCGAGGTCATCCTCCTCCTTGCTGACCAGCCGACGCGAGGCATCGATGTCGGATCGATCGAGTTCATCCATGACCGGATCGTGGCCAAACGAGATGCCGGCGCGGCCGTGCTGCTCGTGTCGGCGGAGCTGGATGAGGTGCTGGAGCTTTCCGATCGCATCGGGATCATGTTCCGCGGCAGGCTTGTGGCGACGGTCGACGCCGAAGGCGCCGAGAAGGAGCGCATCGGGCTGATCATGGCGACCGGAGAGGTTGGCGAACGGGCCGAGGTTCCCGCGTGAGCAGCCCGCCGGTCAGCCATGGTGGCATGAGCGTCGACCCCACCTCCCTGCTCGGGGGGGACTCGGGGATCAGCCGCCAGCTCGCCAGCACCGTGGTGGCGATCGTGCTTGGGCTCCTCGTCGGAGCCGTACTCATCCTCCTGTCCAGCGCATTCTCGGAGGAGGGCCTTCGACCCACCCTGCCCATCGAAGCGTATGCCTCGCTCCTCTCCGGCTCGTTGGGAGACGCCCGTGGCTGGGCGAACACGATGAACTCGGCCACTCCGCTCATCCTGGCCGGCCTATCCGTCGCCTTCGGCTTCCGCGCCGGATTGTTCAACATCGGGGCCCAGGGTCAGTTCTTCCTCGGCGCGTTCGCGGGTGCCATCGTCGGGGGCGTGGCCGGGATCCCGTTCCCACTGCACGTCGCCATCGCCGTCCTCGGCGGGTTCCTCTTCGGGGGGCTGTGGGGATTCATCCCGGGTCTCCTGAAGGCGTGGCGCGGCGCCCACGAGGTGGTCACTACGATCATGCTCAACTCGATCGCCGCCCTGGGCCTCAACTGGCTCGCTGCGACGTACTTCCGCGACCCAGGAGCGACGTTTCCCCGGACGCCCGACGCCCTGCCCTCCGCCCTGCTGCCGACCATCATCGAGGGCACGAGGATGCATGCGGGGATCCTCATCGCGCTGGCGGCAGCGGTCGCCGTGTGGTTCGTTCTGTTCAAGACGACCCTCGGCTTCGAGATCCGGACCGTGGGCTCCAACCCGGATGCGGCGCGCTACGCCGGGATCCGACCCGCGGTCATCACGGTCCTGACGATGAGCATCGCGGGCGGCCTCGCGGGGACCGCCGGTGCCATCGAGATCTTGGGGATCACCAAGAACTACCCGGCCGAGTACAACACGACGTACGGTTTCGATGCCATCGCGGTGGCCCTGCTCGGGCGCGCTCATCCCTTCGGCGTCGTCGGCGCAGCGCTGCTGTTCGGGGTCCTCCGCGCGGGCGCCGGCGCGATGCAGCGCGAGACTGGTATCCCCATCGACATCATCAGCGTCGTCCAGGGAGCGATCATCCTGTTCGTGGCAGCCGAGGTCGTGATCCGCCGCCTGCTGCCACGGATGCGCCGATCCGGGCGAGGACCTGCTCGCGCGGCGAAGGCGGCATGAGCGCGCTGAACGCGGGCGCGTCAAGCCGCCTGGCCCGTCCCACGTCGGCCGGGGGCTGGGTCCGCGTCGCCCTCCTCGGCCTCGTTGTCGCGCTGCTGGCGCTGTTCGTGGCCCGCTACTGGGAGGCGCTGTTCCAGCTGGGGCAATGGTTCGTCTCGTTCGCCACGACTCGCCCGTACATCATCCTGGGGTTCGCGGTGCCCATCGGATTTGGCGCGCTGTGCGCCGTGATGTGCGAGCGGTCGGGTGTCGTGAACATCGGGATCGAAGGGATGATGCTGACCTCCGCATTCACGGGCTTCCTCGTGGGTGCATACCTCAACCCGGTGATGGGCCACCTGCCTGCGGCCCTGCTGGGCGTGGCGGCGGCGATCGGCGCCTCCATGCTCCTGTCCGCCCTGCACGCCTGGCTCGCGATAACGGTCAAGGCGGACCAGATCATCAGCGGCACGGTCATCAACATCCTGGCGCTTGGCGGCACGGCGTACTTCAACCAACTGTTCATCTCCACCGCCGGCGTCTCCGGTGCGCGCACGCTGCCGAAGAACCTCATCGGGCTCCCGTCCGAGGTGTACGACGTGCCCATCGCCGGCCCGCTGCTGAACGCCGTCTTCGGCCAGGGCCCTCTCCAGACCGGGGTGATATTCGCCGTGATCTTCCTCCAGGTCATGCTCTTCCGGTCGCGCTGGGGGCTCCGGACACGGGCTGTCGGAGAGCACCCCAAGGCGGCTGACACAGTGGGCATCGATGTCATCCGGGTCCGCTACCGTAACGTCATCCTCGGCGGAGCGTTCGCCGGCCTCGCAGGCGCCTACCTCACGCTCGAATCGATCGGGTCATTCCAGGACGGCATGACAGCCGGGATCGGGTTCATCGCGCTGGCCGCCATGATCTTCGGGCGCTGGACGCCGGTCGGAGCGTTCATCGCTGCACTGATCTTCGGCGCTGCCCGGACGCTCGGGCAGGCGATCCAGATCTCGGCCCCGCCAGGCGAGCTGGGCGGTGTCATCGCATCCTGGCCCGCGCAGTGGTTCGGGATGTTCCCGTACATCCTGACGATCATCATCTTGGCCGGCGTGGTCGGGCGTGCCGTGGCTCCAGCCGCGGACGGGGTGCCGTACGACAAGGAGGCCCGGGGCTGACCCCTGGGACCACGACAGGGAGACCGAATGCCATCGACCGATGCCCGGACGCTTCCGGGATCCGAGCCGCGTGACGCGGTCCAGCCATACGAGCTCGACGCCGTCCAGAAGCAGGCGGACCTCATCAGGCAGGTCGTGGGCCGCGTCAGGCCACAGGTGGAGCAGGTGATCACGCCGGAGCTCGCGGCTTCCACGAGCCGCGTGTTCATCACGGGCTGCGGAGATTCGTATTACGCCGCTCTAGCCTCGCGGCTGTTCTTCGACCGATACGCGGGCGTCTCCACGGAACCCCTGGAGGCTCTCGAGTTCTCGCGCTACGTGGTCGACTACATGCCCCCCGCTTCGCTGACGATCGCGATCTCCAACTCCGGGCTTGTCTCGCGGACGATCGAGACCCTCGTGCGCGCCCGAGGGCGTGGCAGCCGGACGATCGCAGTGACCGGCCGGGAGGGGAGCCCGCTGGCGCAGGCCGCGGAGTCGATGGTGCTCCAGACCGTCCCGGAGATGGCCGGCGAGGCACGAGGCCCGTTCGCCGGCCTGCCCTACGGCAGCGGCGCTCTCGGTCTCGGGAACTTCATCGCCAGCCTCACGACCCTCTACCTATGTGCCCTGCGGTTCGGAGAGCTCCGCGGGACGATCGACCGAGCCCACCGAGACGCCTTGGAACAGGAGCTCGTCGGCCTCGGCGGTGTCCTCCAGGCCACCGCTCGAGCGAACGAGCCCGTCGCGCGGTTGCTCGCGGAGCGGTTCCGCGATCTCAGCACGTTCTACATACTGGGGGCCGGGCCAAATCATGCGACCGCCCAGTTCGCGGCGGCGAAGCTGTTCGAGCAGCCGCATCTCCAGGGGATCCCCCAGCAGCTGGAGGAGTGGGCGCACGAGCAGATCTTCCTCACCCGCCACGGCGTCACGCCGATCTTCGTCCTCGCGCCGGAGGGCCGAGCGCACGACCGTGCCCTTGAGCAGCTCCGCGGTGCGCGGGAGATCGGCGCCACTGTCATCGGCGTCGCGAGCTCTGCGGACGAGGCGGTGACGGAGGTCGCGGACGTGGTCATGCCCATCGTCGGCGGCATCTCCGAGGAGTACTCGCCGCTCGCATACATCGTGCCTGGGATGCTCTTCGCCACCGCGATGCATCAACTTCGCGGGCGGCCGGCGTTCACGGGTGGGTACACGGAGGAGAAGCTGCTCGAGGTCAACTCGCGTCTGATCTTCCACAGCCGCGTGCGTGACCATTGACGCGCCCGCCCGCGTTACGTCCTGTGGAGTACCTCGCGTTCTCGGGAGTGACGGTCGATCTGGCGGTGCGCGTTCCCCATGTGCCGCAGGCAGGCGAGAGGATCGGAATGCTCCCCGTCGGGGAGTACGCCGGTGGGATGGCAGGAAACGCGGCCAGCGCGTTCTCGCGGCTGGGAGGAGCGGCCGGCGTCGTCTCCACGGTCGGCGACGACTCCCGTGGCCGCATGGCCGTTGATGACCTTCGTTCCCGCGGCGTGGAAACGAAATGGATCTGTCTTGTCGATGAGCCGACTTTGTGGACGATCGCCCTCCTCACCCCGGAAGGAGATCGGACACTGCTGGAGTTCCCGGCGCCCGCACCCGACGCCAAGTACGAGCGTTTCCACCCAGAAGCGCTTGACGGCGTCCGTTTCATCCACGTCGGCGCCTCTGAGGGCGCCTCTGCTCTGCCTGTGATGGAGGAGGCTCGCCGTCGCGGCGCAAGCGTCGCGCTCGACTTGGAGAGCCTGGGGGTCGAGATCGAGGCCATCCCGGAGCTGCTCGCGACCTCTGATGTCGTCTTCGTCAATGCTCGCGCAGCGCGGACGTTCGGCAATGACGCGCTGACCGCCGTGAAGAGGCTGCATGACTTTGGGCCGTCGACGATACTCGCGACCGGCGGCGCGGCGGGATGCACCCTGCGGGCGCAGGACGGGCGGATCTCCCGGATCTTGCCGCACCGGGTGACTCCGGTGGACACGACCGGGGCTGGCGACTGCTTCGCGGGTGCGTTCGCGTTCGGCCGGACTCGCGGCTGGCCGGACGAGGAGAGCGCGCAGCTGGCGAACCTCATGGCGGCGATCAGTACCACCGCCATGGGTTCCCGCGGGCACCTCGCGACGCAGGAGGAGCTGGGGGTCCTGGCACGCGGCGCCGGGCTTGCGGTTGCCGGGAGGCTGCCGTGAACGAGATCATGCTTCGGGAGATCCACGACCAGCCGGCCGCGCTCGAGGGCGCGTTGGTCGATCTCCGCCACCAGGTGCGTGACCTGGACCTCGGCCCGCCGCCGCGGACGGTCATCCTGACCGGGAGCGGCGACTCGATCATCGCGGGGACGGCACTGGAGCGCCTGTACCGGCGGTCCCTTTCCGCCGACGTCAGGGCGATCTCCAGCATGGAGGCGAGCCGCTACGAGCACTTCGACGAGGGGACGCTCGTCGTGGCCGTCTCCGTCAGTGGGGGCGTCGCGAGGACGATCGAGGCGGTCCTTCGCGCTCGGGCGCGGGGCGCGCGGGCGCTGGCCGTCGTCGCCCGAGCCGGGTCACGTCTCGCCGAGGCCGCGGGAGCAGAGCTCCTGATGCCGGAGCCGCTGGCGCGGCACACGCCACACTCGCGTGACTACACGCAGACGCTTCTCGCCCTGGCCATCCTTCTGGAACACCTGGCTGCGATGAGGTTCGAGCAGCTCGACCGATGGCCGGAGGCTACACGCGACGTCCTGGACCGAGCATTCGTCGAGCTGCCGGCCTGGGTCGATGACAGCCCGCAGACGATCTTCCTGGGGGCCGGATCGGACCGAGCGACGGCACGATACGGTGCCCTCAAATTCTGGGAGGGCGGCGCGATGCGCGCCATCTGGGATGAGCTGGAAGAGTTCGCCCACGGATCCCAGCTGATGGCCGCGCCGGGTCAATCCGCGGTCTTGATCAGCGGGGCAGAGGCGATAGGACGAGCGGAAGAGTTCCTCACGGGGCTCGCGCGGATGGAGATCTCGGCGCGACTCGTGACGGACCGACCGCCTCGGTCGCCTGAGCGATTCGTAGTGCCGGAACTGGGCGGGGCCGCCTGGATGCCGCTCGTCTCTTGCCTCCCGTTGCAGGTGCTGACGTATCTCACCGTGCAGCGGAGAGGAATCGATCTTTCGTTGGAGATGGGCGGCGCGCCGTACGGCCCGCTCTACGGGGAGATGCACGTCGAATGGACCAAGCACTCCGCGATCGACACCGACCTCGGGTAAGGCACTGGCCGGTCATGCTGAACGGCGATCCGAGTCACGACGATGCACTTGACCTGCTGGCATTCGATCTGCCAAGGAGTAAGGGCACGGGGCGACGGTGAGTCAACCACCTCGGCCGCGGTCCATCATGCTCGACTGCGATCCTGGTCACGACGACGCGCTGGCCCTGCTGCTGGCGCTAGCACGCCCCGAACTGCGCTTGTTGGCCGTCACCACCGTGGCCGGCAATGCGCCTCTGGAGCAGACGACACGCAATGCGCTTCGCGTCCTGACGCTGCTGGGTCGAACGGAGATTCCCGTGGCGGCCGGTGCGGACCGTCCGCTGGATGGCGTCCTGCGGATCGCGCCGGAGGTCCATGGCACGTCGGGCCTGGACGGGGCAAATCTGCCCGAGCCAGGGGCCGAAGCAGTCGACGCGAGTGCCCTGGAGCTCGCTTCGGCTCTCCTTGAAGCAGCCGATGCGGTCACCATCGTCGCCACGGGACCGCTCACCAACGTGGCCCAGCTGATCCGCGCCCGTCCCGATCTCCGGTCGCGCATCGAGGCCATAGTGTTCATGGGCGGCGCGATCTGCGAGGGCAACTGGACGGCGTCCGCCGAGTTCAATATCTGGGCTGACCCCGAGGCCGCCGACGCCGTCGTGCGCTGTGGGCTGCCCCTGTCCATGATGCCTCTCGAGGTCACTCACCAAGCCCGCCTTCGCCCGACCGACATCGCGAGCATGGGCGCCGCAGGCAACCGCACCGGCCCGATATTCGCCGACTTGATGCGCTACTTCGCGCGCGTGCACGCCGAGTGGTACGGCTGGGACGGCCCGCCCATCCACGATGCCGTCGCCGTGGCGCACCTCTTAGCGCCGGGTCTCGTCGAGACCGCGCGCTACCCCGTGGCCGTGGAGGTCGAAAGCCGGCTCACACGCGGCCGCACCGTGGTCGACACGCGTCCCTTCAGCTCCGAGAAGGCCGGGGTCGATGTCGGGATCGCTATCGACCGCGACGGGTTCGTGCGGATGCTGCTCGAGGCGGTGGCAGGTTCTCCCTGACCTGATCGTCACGGCCACGCCAAGGATGATCGCGCCGTGGCGGGAAGAGCGGCGACAGGAGCGGGCGTGCCGGTCGCCGAACGAGCGTGGTCCAGCGCTACGGCTGCGCTGGTTCCCGGCGGGTGCCTCGGTGACGAGCAGATCGCGACGGCTGACGCCGATATACTCCGCGCGCTTGCGCGAATCGCAGAGAGAGAGCCGCGAGGGTCAGAGAACGACGCATAGCCGGCGAGGACGTCTCAAGAACGCAGCCATCAGGACCTTCTTCCGCGTCAGCATCGG